>JBPCJJ010000065.1:0-21698 GCA_051005405.1 Gemmatimonadaceae bacterium
TCTCGATCCGCTGCTCGACAGCAAATCGCTCGGCGCCGTCACCGATCATCATCACGTGCTTCGACCGCTCCATCACGGCGCGCGCGAGCGTGATGGGATTCTTGACGCGATGCAGGCCCGCGACAGCTCCCGCGCGGTACGTGTGGCCTTCCATGATCGCCGCGTCGAGCTCGTTGATGCTGTCGTTCGTGAACACGGCGCCCTTGCCCGCGTTGAATAGCGAGTCGTCCTCCAGAATCCGCACGGCTGCCTCCACAGCATCAAGACCCGATCCGCCGCCCGCCAGAATCGCGTGCCCAGCGCGCAGCGCAGCATGGAACGTCGCCTCCATGAGCGGAAGCTCGGCAGCCGAATAGCTCGTGCGCGTGACCCCCGCTCCGCCATGAAGCACCATCCCCCACTCGAGGCGCGGGTGCTCCTCGTCCAGTGGCGCGGGGATGTTAGAGGGCGTGACCGGTGCGCACGCGGCGACAATGAGAAGGAGAAGGGCGAATCGGCGCATGACATGTGCTCCTGGGGGGTCCGGTCGAATGATAGTGCGGAGCAAGGCAAGGCGGAGCATTGTGCGTTCTCCGTTATTCCGCTGTCTGTAGGACGTGGACGGCGGGGGGATGCCGGGGGCGAGCGGGCCGAGCGTCCCCGGAGCGCGCGTCTTAGCGAGCGCAGTTTGCTCGCGTAGCGCGCGAAGAGGATGCTCGGTCCGCTCCGCCCGCGCGCAGAGGACAGCTGCCTTGAACCACCACGCGCGATACCTTTGAACGAACAATGGGCAAAATACCCCAGAAACCGGCCGACCTGTCGGACGCCTACGATCCGGCGTACGTGGAATCGAAGTGGCAGGAGCGCTGGCTCGTGAGCGGCACCAACCACACCGACCTCGCCGGCGCGAAGAAGCCGTTCTACGCGCTGATGATGTTCCCGTATCCGTCGGCCGAAGGGCTGCACGTGGGGAATCTCTTCGCGTTCACGGGGAACGACATCTACGCGCGCTTTCAGCGGCTCCAGGGACACGACGTGTTCCAGCCGCTTGGGTATGACGCGTTCGGAATTCACTCCGAGAACTACGCGCTCAAGGTCGGCGAGCACCCCAGCGAGCTGATCCCGAACAACATCAGGAACTTCCGGCGGCAGCTCGAGCGCGCGGGGCTGATGGTCGATTGGCGCTCGAGCCTCTCGACCACTGATCCCGATTACTACAAGTGGACGCAGTGGATATTCCTGCAGCTTCTCAAGCAGGGGCTCGCGTACAAGAAGTCCGCCGCGGTCAACTGGTGTCCCAACGACAAGACCGTGCTCGCGAACGAGCAGGTCATCGCGGGCGCGTGCGAGCGGTGCGGCGCGATGGTGGAGCAGCGGCAGCTCGAGCAATGGTTCTTCAAGATCAGTGACTACGCTCCACGCCTGTTGTCGAATCTGGACAAGCTCGATTGGTCCGACAGCACGCGCACGGCGCAGCGGAACTGGATCGGCAAGTCCACCGGCGCGGAAGTCGAGTTCGTGATCGACGTTCCCGAAGTCGAGATGGCGGTAAAGGTGTTTACGACGCGTCCGGACACGATCTTCGGCGCGACCTATCTCGTGCTCGCCCCGGAGCATCTCCTCGTGGACGTCGTGACGACGCGCGAGGAGTTCGATTCGGTGCGCGACTACCGCGAGGCTACGGGCAAGCAGGACCTGGTATCGCGCAAGACGAGCCGCGAGAAGACAGGGGTCTTCACGGGCTCGCACGCCGTCAATCCCGCGACCGGGCAGCCGATCCCGATCTGGATTGCGGACTACGTGCTCATGGAGTACGGCACGGGCGCGATCATGGGCGTCCCCGGGCACGACGAGCGCGACTTCGAGTTCGCCACGAAATACGATCTCCCGATCGTGCGCGTGGTCGCCGGCGACGGTCAGGACGGCGCGACACCGCTCGAGAGCGCGTTCGTGGACCACGGCGACGCGGTGCTCGTCAACTCCGGCGAGTTCGACGCGCTGTCGGTGGACGAAGGAAAGAAGCGCATCACCGCCATGCTCGAAGCGAGCGATCACGGCAGGGCGGTGAACATCTACCGACTGCACGACTGGTGCATCTCGCGGCAGCGGTACTGGGGCCCGCCGATCCCGATCATTTATTGCGACGCGTGCGGCACGGTGCCGGTCCCTGAACAGGACCTGCCGGTGCTCTTGCCGTACGTGAAGGAATTCAAGCCGGACGACAGTGGAATCTCCCCGCTCGCGCGCCACGAGGAGTGGTATCGGGTGGCGTGCCCGAAGTGCGGCGGAAGCGCGCGGCGCGAGACCGACGTGTCCGACACCTTCCTCGACAGCGCGTGGTACTTCCTGCGCTACCCGAACGTCATGGTGGACGATCAGCCGTTCGAGCCCGGCATGACGAAAAAGTGGCTGCCGGTGACTTCGTACATCGGCGGGAACGAGCACGCGGTGCTACACCTGCTGTATTCGCGGTTCATCACGATGGTGCTGTGCGACGGAGGCCACCTCGATTTCGAGGAGCCGTTCACCAGGTTCCGCGCGCACGGAATGATCGTGCGTGAAGGAGCGAAGATGTCCAAGAGCCGCGGCAACGTGGTGAACCCCGACACGTACATCGAGCAGTGGGGCGCGGACACCTTTCGCACCTATCTCATGTTCCTCGGTCCCTTCGAGGAAGGCGGAGATTTCCGGGACAAGGGAATCTCGGGCGTCCGGCGGTTCATCGACCGGCTCTGGTCATCGGTCCGTTCGAGCGTGACAGAGGGCGAGCCCGACAAGGACGTCATGCGGAAGCTGCATCAGACCATCCGCAAGGTCGGCGAAGACGTCCCGCGGCTCGGCTATAACACGGCGATCGCCGCGATGATGGAGTACATGAACGTGCTGCGCCGCGGCGAGCGCGTGCCGCACCGCGCTGAAGTGGAGCCGGTGGTTCAACTGATCTCGCCGTTCGCTCCGCACGTCGCCGAAGAGCTGTGGGAGCAGCTCGGGCACGAGGAGAGCGTGTTCGACGCGGGGTGGCCCGGATACGACGACGCTCTCGCTGCCGAAGACACCATCGAGCTCGCCGTGCAGGTGAACGGCAAGCTTCGCGGCACGCTGCAAGTCGAGCCGTCGATAATCCAGGACGCTGCCCTGGATCTCGCGCTCGCCGAGCCCGGCGTCTCGAAGTTCGTCACCGGGGCGCCGCGCAAGATCGTGTTCGTCCCCGGTCGCCTGCTCAACATCGTCGTTTAGCCGAGGGGTCGAAAACCCTCCGGAGGAGTCGCGTGTCGTACTTGCGAACCCTTTCGGATCGGAGAGTCATGCGCACAATGATTTTGGTCGCCTCGGCGTGTCTGGTGGGCGGAACGGTCGACGCCCAGGCTACGGCTCAGGGACGGGCCCGCACGATAGAGCGCGATGCGCGCGATGCGCGCGAAGTGGAGCGGTCGGCGGGGGCGTTGGCGGATGGTGTCATGAAGCGGGTCATGGTCGATGACAGCGCGATGATGAACCGCGCGACCCTCGGCGTCACTCTTGGCGGCGCGGCGCACAAGCGCGACACGCTCGGCGTCTTTGTCGAAGCGGTCGCGGAGGGCGGACCTGCCGAGCGTGCCGGGATCTATGAAGGCCACCGCATCGCGTTCATCAACAACGTCGACGTGCGGGCCAGCTCGGCGGATGCCGGCGATGCGTATCTCAGCAGCGTAGGCATGCATCGTCTCATGCGGGCGATGCGCGACGTGAGCGCGGGCAGCATCGTCTCCCTCCGCGTCTGGACCGGCAGCGGCTACCGCGACACGCAGCTCACGGCCGGCCGCTTCTCCGACGTGTACAAGAACCAGCGGTTCGGCGGAATGTTCGGCGATGGCACGCCCAGCGGCTTCGGCTTCGCGCCCATGGAAGCCCTGCGCCTCGAAGGGCCAATGCTGCGGGGGCTGCACCTGCAGCCGTCGCGTGAAGTGCGGGTCGAAGTGCGTCCGGGACAGCCGGACAAGGTCACCGAGGTGCGTCCCGCAGTGGCTCCGAGCGCCATCTCCGTCCCCCGGATAGCGCCAACGCCCCGCAGAATGGGGCGCTACACGATCTGAAGGTGCCGCGTCCTGCGCTGAACCACGTAATCTGAATCGGCCGCCGCAAGGCGGGCGACTCATTTGCGGCTAGCGTGAGAGCGAACGCCGGGGGAGGGTCGCGGGCGGGGGTCGGCCCAAGGCGGCGTCTTAGCTCGCACCAACGGAGTCCTGCAACCGCACCGTCCCCCTCGCGAGCGTAGCCGCCGAGGCCGACCCCTGCCCGCGATCCGACACACGCCCGAGAGCTACAGTTCCATCTGGGCGCCGAGCTCGACCGCGCGATTCGGCGGGATGCCGAAGAACTCCGCGGCCGAGGGTGTGTTGCGAGACATGAAGATGTAGAGGTGCTTGCGCCATGTCGCGAGCGCGCCCGTGCCCGACGGGAGCAGCCGCTCGCGCCCGAGGTAGTAGCTCGTCTCGCCCGGCCGCTTGTGCACCCCCCACGGCCCGAGCCGCTCGATCACCTTCACGACGTCGGGGGTCTCCATGTAACCGTAGCGAGCGATCGCCCGGAAGAAGCCTTCCGGGAGCACCTCGACGGTGAGACGCGTATCGTCTGACACTTCCGGCACTTCGGTGGACACGATCGACAGCAGCACCACCTGCTCGTGCAGCATCTTGTTGTGCTTGAGGTGGTGCAGCAGCACGACCGGAGCGCCTTCCGACACGGGCGTCATGAATACCGCGACGCCCGGCACGCGCGGCGTTTTACGCTTGGCGATGTCCTGGATCAGAAGGTCCATCGGGAGTGTGCTTCGGTTCATCATTTCAGCTACGATGGCCTTGCCGCGGAACCAGGTCGTCATCATGAGGAAGATCACCGCGCCGATCGCCAGCGGCACCCAGCCGCCATGGACGATCTTGAGGAGGTTCGCTCCGAGGAACGCGAGGTCGATCACGAGGAAGGCGGCGAGGAACAGTCCCGCGCGCAGCGGGCTCCAGCCCCACCACGACCTGACGAGCACGAACATGAGCAACGTCGTCATCAGGAACGCGCCGGTAACCGCGACACCGTACGCGCCCGCGATCGCGGAGGAGTTCCGAAAGCCGAGCACGACGAGGAGGCAGCCGACCATCAGGGCGCGATTCACTTCCGGGACGTAGATCTGCCCGAACTGGGATTCGGAAGTGTGAACTATGGTGAGCCGCGGGCAATAGCCGAGCTGCACGCACTGCCGCGTGATCGAGAACGCGCCGGAGATCATGGCCTGCGAGGCCACGATCGCGGCGCCCGTGGCGATCGCTATGAGCGGATACTTGAAGAAATCGGGAGCGAGCAGGTAGAACGGGTTTACGACCGCGGTGGGATCCCGCAGGAGGAGTGCCCCCTGTCCGAAATAATTCAGCAGGAGGGCGGGGAAGACGACGGCGAACCACGCCGTTCGGATCGGCCGCTTGCCGAAATGGCCCATGTCGGCGTACAGCGCTTCGCCGCCGGTGACGGCCAGTACCACGGCACCGAGAACGATGAACCCCGCCAGCCCGTGGTTGACGAAGAATTGCACTCCGTACCAGGGGTTGAGCGCGAGCAGAGTGTGGGGCTCCGCGAAAATCTCCTTCGCGCCGAGCGTCGCGATGACGACGAACCAGAGCAGCGTCACGGGTCCGAAAATCCTGCCGACGACGGCCGTTCCGCGCTTCTGCGCGAGGAACAGCACAATCAGGATCCCGACGCTCAGCGGCAGCACCAGGTAGCGCAGTGCCGGAGTGACGACCTGGAGTCCCTCCACCGCGCTCAGCACGGACATCGCTGGCGTGATCATCCCGTCGCCGTACAGCAGAGCCGCCCCCACCAGCCCCAGCACTATCACGACCATCCTGGAGCGCTGCTCGCTCTGCCGGTGCTTGCGCTGCAGGAGGAGCGCCAGAAGCGAGAGGATTCCACCCTCGCCCCGGTTGTCGGCTCGCATGACGAACACGAGATATTTGACGCTCACGACGAGTATCAACGCCCATACGATGAGCGAGAGAACGCCGTACACGTTGGCCTGCGTGGCCTGGAGGCCGTACTCCGGCTTGAACGCTTCGCGGATCGCGTATAGCGGGCTGGTGCCGATGTCGCCGTACACCACGCCGATCGCGAGCAGGGTCAGGGTGGCGAGCCGCTTGCCGGTGGGGTGTGATTCGACGTGCGACGGCGGGCTCTCGAGATGCGTCGCCGATTCCGTGGGGGTCGGGGTCTCGTCCGGCGGCGTTTCCTGCGGTGGATCAGTCATGTAAGTGGCTATGCGGCATGACGATAGCCGCATGGACCGCAAAATCGCAACCCTCTCATTTCGTCAGCTTTGGGCACGTCGCTTGCTCTTGTATAGACCGTCGTCCGGATGGACGGCCAATGGACCTGACTCAATTTGTGAGAGGTGGATCATGAAGGACCTCAACGAACGCGGCATCGAGAATCAGACCAAAGGCACGGCGAAGGAAGTGAAGGGCAACATTCGCAAGAATGTGGGCGACGCTTTTGACAACGAGAGCGAGCAGATGAAGGGCAGCGCCGAGGAGCTCGAAGGAAAGGCGCAGAAGACTTTCGGCAAGGCCGGGCACAAGCTCGACCCCGACAATCGCGGATCCTGGCGCTTGAGCAACAAAAAAGGCCCCGCTCCGGCGGGGCCTTTTTTTGTAGCGGCTCTGACCTGCGTTGATCACCTCTTCCTCGACCGTCCCTCTCGATGCATCCGGTCGAACTTCGCCTGCTGCTCGGGCGTCAGGAGCGCCTTGAGCTCGCGCTGAGTGTCCTCGTAGATCGAGTCACGGCTGTGACCAATGGAGTCCAGTTGCGGTCGCACCGGGCCGTATAGGGCGCGGACACGCGTGCGCTGGGTCTCCATCAAGGAATCCACCACGCGCCGCTGGGAAGCGGTCAGTCCGAGTTCGCTCGCAAACCGCTCGCGATAGCTCGCCCTGTCCCCCTTGCACCGCTTCTCGGGACCGGCCACCTGGTTCGCGGCGAATCCAGCCGCTCCACCCGCGAGGAATACGCCGAGCAGGAAGATCATCGCCAGAGATTTCGAACGGTGCATCACTCCTCCCTTCCTCAGTAGGACACGACGAGGCGGAGCGTCTCGTCACGCTGGCTCGCGGCGTCCTGCTCCGTGTAGATGAACTCCGGCTCGCTCTGCGTCATAGCCTCGAACGCAATCTGCTCACCGCCATTGCCCCCGTCGCGCAGCAATGCGGCTGCCGCGAAGATGAGCACCGCTGCGGCCGCCGCCAGTCCGGGACCCGCCCACCCTGCCGCGACATGCCACCAGACTCCGCGCCCGTTGGCGCCCACGCGCGACATCACCCGGGCCTGGAGACCATTCCAGTATGCGCCATCGCGTGGAGCGGCATAGCGCCCACGCAGCGCGTCAGTCACGCGCGGATCCGCTTCGGTGGTGAACTCAAGCTCGTTGTCAGCCATCATACCTCCTTCATGTCCACCAGAATCGCTCTCAGCTGCCGACGCGCATGGTGCAGGTCCGAGCGGGCAGTTCCCTCGGGTATTCCGAGCATCTTCGCGATCTCGACGTGCGTGTAACCCTCCACATCATGCAGCACGATCACCGACCGCGGCCGGTCACCGAGCTCTCTCAGCGCGCTCGACAGCCTTCGCTTCAGCTCCTCGCTTTCGGCCGGGTCGCTGAACCGGTCCGGCATGTACTCCGACAGCTCATCGGCCTTCCGGATTTTCTTCCGTCGGGTGATGTCCAACGCGGCGTTCGCCACGATCCTGCTCAGCCATGCTCCGAACGGCTCGCTCGGCCTGAACCTTCCCAGCGCCTGATACGCGCGCAGAAAAGCCTCCTGCACGGCGTCCTCCGCGTCTTCGTGCACATACACGATCGCTCGCGCTATCGCGTACGCCTTTCTCTGATGTATCGCGACCAATCCGGCAAACGCATCCTGATCTCCGCGCTGTGCAGCGGCGACGAGCTCGCGCTCCGTATCTGAAGTACGCATTGGCCGCCGCCAACGTTGGGGCTATTGGCTGTCGGCTACTGGCTGGCGGCTAGCCGCCGGCGGGAGCGGTCACCGCGGCCTCGTGCTCGCCGGCGAAGCTCGCGTTCGTCAGCTTGACGATGGTGAACACGATTATGAACAGGACGACCGCGCCGACGATGAGTCCCGTGAGCGCGGCGCCGAGGTCGGAGGAGCGGTGAGCGGAGGTGGACGACATAAGTGATTAGTGATTAGTGATCAGCGCCTTCTCGACGGACAAACATCGTTCAACACGCACTCGCCGCACTTCGGCAGCCGGGCCACGCACACGCGGCGGCCATGAAAGATTAGCAGGTGAGAGAAGATCGTCCAATCCCGCCGCGGCACCAGGGCCATCAGCTTCTCCTCGACGCGGACCGGGTCGGTCTCGTTCGTGAGCGCCAGGCGGACGCTCAGCCGCCCCACGTGCGTGTCGACCACTACCCCCTCGGCCTGATCGAACGCGTTGCCGAGCACGACATTGGCGGTCTTGCGTCCCACGCCCCGCAGCGCCGTGAGCTCGTCCATCGAGCGCGGCACCTTGCCACCGTGCCGCTCCACAAGCACCGCCGACATCCCCTGAAGGCTCTTTGTCTTGGCGCGGAAGAACCCGGTCGACCTGATGATCGCCTCGAGCTCCTCCGGCGGCGCCTCGGCCATCTTCTTCGGCGTGGGATACGTGGCGAACAGCCCGGGCGTAACCATGTTGACGCGCTTGTCCGTGCACTGCGCGCTCAGGATCGTCGCGACGAGAAGCTGGAAGGGCGACTTGAAATCGAGCTCGCAGTGCGCGTCGGGGTATTCCTTTTTCAGGCGGCGCACGATCAGCAGCGCATGACCGCGCAGCTCGGCTGCTGACTTCCGGCGTCGCGGCGCCGCGGCCCGGGAGTCGATCGGGAATCTCCTGCTGCCTACCCTTCCACTCCGGCGACATCCTTGAGCCGCGTCACGATCTCCTGAAGCTGCTTGGTGATGAGCTCCAGCTCCTGCCCCGCGCCTTCGCTGTCCAGCATTCCGCCGCGCATCGACACGGCGACGCGGTTCATGTACTTCACCTTCGCGAGAATCTCGTCGACGGAGCGGCGGAGCTTTACGTAACGCCGCTTTTCCGCGTGCGCGCGGTGGAACCGCCGCATGAGGTCGTCGTTCGACAGGCGCAGAGCGAGCGACACGGCTTCGTCGATCGTGCGTCCGGGGATCGCGCCGTGATCCGGAATCCCCATTTCCTGCGCGGACACATCGGCGAACCAGAGGCGCCCGATGTGCTCGATGCCGTCATACGCAGTCTTCAAGGCGACGTTGTAGACTTTTCCGTCGACTTCGAGACTTGTCAGGTGCTGTTTGACGATGCCGAATTCGGCCATCAGCGGGGCTCCATCATGGCGAACGGTGCGCTGAGGGAGCGACGCGCGTCAAGCCCGGTCATGCCGCCACGTCCTTCAGCCGCGCCACGATGTCCTGGATCTGGCCCGTTACGAGATCGAGCTCCTGCTGAGCAGCGTCGGTGTCGAGCATCCCCCCGCGCATCGAGATTGCGACCCGGTTCATGTATTTGACCTTGGCCAGAATCTCCTCGACCGACCGCCGCAACCGGATGTAGCGCCGCTTTTCGGCGTGCGCGCGGTGGAACCTCCGCGAGAGGTCCTCGGCGTTGAGCTGCCTGGCGGCAGCCATAACATCGTCGACCGTGCGGCCCGGGACCACGCCGTAATCCGGGATCCCCTCGATGTCCTTCACGGAGTCGGCGAACCAGAGCCTGCCCAGGTATTCGACGCCGTCGTAGGCGATCCGCACCGAGACGTTATGAACGCCCCCGTCCACCCGGAGGGTCCCCAGGTGGTGTCGGGTCGTGCGTGGGTCAATCATCTGAATCATCTAGGAAGTCTGCCAGGGCCGAAAAGAGCTGGTCCGGCTGCTCTATGTAGGGGACGTGACCGGACCCCTCTATCAGCAGGAACCGTGCGCCGAGCGCTCCGGCGGCCTCGCGGGAGGACTCCAGCGGGATCGGGTCATGGGAGCCGTGCACGACGAGCGCGGGGCATTTGACGGTGCCGAGGGCAGGGCGGAGGTCGTAGTCTCCAAGGCTCTCCCAGATCGACTTCTGGACCTTTCCTATCACCCGGAAGGGGGTGAGCTCGCTCGCCCGCGCGGGGTCGGCGAAGTAGCCGGCGACGCTCAACTCGAAGGCGCGCTGGCGATATGCATCCCGATCCATCTCCTGCAGCCCGGACGCGGCGAGCCGCTCGCGCATCGTCTGGATTTCGCCGCCCTGCTGCCGTCTGGTGAACTCATCCTCGAACTCCTCTCTGAGCCCGCGCGTCACGGGCGCGGGATCGATTAGAATCATCCGCTTCGGCGCGATGGGCACCCTGGCCGCGGCCGCCTCGATTGCGTAGAGCATGGCCAGCAATCCGCCCCATGAATAACCGACGATCGAAGGCGGCTCCAGGGAAAATTCTGATACGACGGCGGCTAGATCCCGGACCTGCGTTTGCCAGGTGATCGTGCCCTCGCCCGGGTGGCGAGACCGTCCGCCTCCGCGCTGGTCGTAGAGAATCAACTCGCGTTGTTCAGCGAGCTCGAGCATCTGCGGGA
The DNA here is from genome assembly GCA_051005405.1 of Gemmatimonadaceae bacterium. Taxonomy (GTDB): domain Bacteria; phylum Gemmatimonadota; class Gemmatimonadetes; order Gemmatimonadales; family Gemmatimonadaceae; genus JACDCY01. The sequence continues at coordinate 10,590 of JBPCJJ010000065.1, forward strand.
GGAGGTACTCGTGGCTCGCGCCGGGGCCGCCGTGGAGCACGAGCAGGGGCGAGACGCCTTTTGGGCCGTATGCAGCCCAATAGAGCGGCAGTTCGGTCGTCGACGTGTTACCGCTCTCACGCGGCGCGGGAATCGCGGGTCTGGTCATGGCGCTGCTGATGATACTCGGCCAGCGTCCGAAGATGGTGCCAGTAAACACTTGAACACGGCCGAACCTGGTGTTGGTATCGTTTCGGCCGCAGTCGCCCTGGCGGCGTCTATCTTGCGAGGTGCGGCTTGTTTCACCTCGTCCCACCCCTCGGAAGTGAGTAATCTGAGCCCAATAACGTGTTAGAACCGGATATTTCGGAAGACGCCCGGGAAATGATCCAGCGTCATCTGGCGACGATGGATCACGTAGAGCTTCTAATGATTCTTCGCGGCGGTCGCGAGGAGTCGTTTTCCCGGGCGCAGCTGACGGAGACGATGCGGAAGCCGGACGAGCTGGTCGGGCTCTGTCTGGAATCGCTGGTGGAGTCCGGACTGGCCGCCCAGCTTTCCGACGGGACGTACCGCTATGCGGCGCGTGAGCCGGGGCTCGACCGCACGGCGGAATCGGTGGTCAAGCTGTACAATGAGCGGCCTGTGACGCTCGTCCGGCTCTTGTACGAGCGGCCGCCCACAGCGGTCAACACGTTCGCAGACGCCTTCAAGCTCCGTAAAGACTGATGATCGAAATGGTATACGTGCTTTGCGCGCTTACGAGCCTTGCCTGCGCAGTGCTGCTGCTGCGCGGATATTTCCGCACGCATGTACGGCTGCTGCTCTGGAGCGGATTGTGCTTCGTGGGACTGGCGCTGAACAACGCGCTGCTGGTGATCGACGTGATGAGCACGCCATTGGCTGACATGTCCAACTGGCGGACGGTACCCGCGCTTGGCGGCGTCGCGCTTCTCCTGTACGGGCTTGTCTGGGATTCGCGCACATGACGGCGTTCGTCGCGGGTGCCCTGACCGCCGGCTACTTCGTTGCAGCGCTCTTCTTCCTCCGCTTCAGGCGTGAATCAGGGGACAGGCTGTTCACCATTTTCGCGGCCGCGTTCGCGCTGCTCGGCATCCAGCGGTTCGCGCTGTTCTACTTCGGTTTCGGCGCGGGGGTGTGGCTGTACTCGCTGCGACTGGTGGCTTTCGCCCTGATCCTGTTCGCGATCATCGACAAGAACGCGAAATCGTCGCAGGCTCAGTAGCGGACTAAGGGCGTCCTGTCGCGCGGTACCAGTCGATCTTGACGGGGTCGCGCGGCACCGGAGCGCGGTCACGCATCACGGCCTCGATCTCCCCGATCTCGCGCGGCGCGGGACTGGCCCATTCCACCCCTGAAGCCGTGACGATGTAGTCGTCCTCGATTCGGACGCCGGTGTTGGCGTAGCGCCGGACCGCCGCTGCGATTCTGGTTTTCATCGCGTCGTTCCGCGTCGAAGGCTGGACGATCTCCAGCAGGTTCGATCGCACGTAAACTCCGGGCTCGATGGAGAACGCATCACCCGGCGCGAGCGTGCCGGGCTGAATCCCCGAGGTTCCCGGGTCGTGCACGTCCAGGCCGATTCCGTGACCGAGGCCGTGCATGTAATAGAGCCGAAACTGCGGACAGGTCATCGCTCGCTCGGCGTTGCCGCAATCGTAAGCCGCGTCCGGCGACTCGGTGAGTCCAAGCGCCGCGAGGCCGTGCTTGATGACGCTGTCGACTGCGACGCTCATGGCCAGGCTGGAAACACCGGGCTGCGCCGCGCGCTCTCCTGCCGCCTGCGCGTCGCGCACGAGCTGGTACACGGCGCGCTGCTCCGGAGAGAAAACACCGTTCACAGGAACAGTGCGCGTGACGTCGCCGGCGTATCCGCGGTACGACGCTCCGATGTCCATCACTACCAGCTCGCCGGCGTGCATGAACCGGTCGTTCCGGTTGTAGTGCAGGGTGGTCGAATTCGGTCCGGATCCTACGATCGTCGAGAACGCGGGCCGGTCGGCGCCGTTGCGGCGGAAAGTGTACTCGATCAGCGCTTCGATCTCGAATTCGTTCATCCCCGGCGAGATCGAGCGCATGGCGGCGAGCTGCGCGTCGACCGTAATGGCGATCGCCTTGCGGAGAAGGTCCAGCTCCGCGGGGCTCTTGGTGCCGCGCAGCTCGCGCATGAACGCGTCGATGCCGAGAAAGGACGTCGAGGGCTTGAGTGCGCGCAGCCGCGCGGTCAGCTCGCGCTGGTCGCGCGGCACGTACGCCACGTCGTGGGCGGCCGCGATCGAGTCGACGAAGGCGTCGAGGCCGGACATCGTCCTGGCGGGGAGGCCGGTGCGCTCCGTCGCTCCGTCCGTACCGAGGCGGAATCCGCTCCACACTTCGCGGGCGGGGTCGCGCGGCTGAACGAACAGCGTGGCCGAGTGTGTCGAGCCATGCTTGACGAGGACGAGCGCGGCGCCGGGCTCGTCGATTCCCGTCAGATAGAAAAAATTCGGCTCTTGCGCGAAGTCCAGGTAGTCGCGCGCGGGCTCGGGGGCACCGGGGAGGATGAGAAATCCATCGCGCATGCGCTCAGCGACCGCGGCTCTGCGTTGCGCGTACTCGGATTCCAGTATCTGCGAGTGCGCTATCGAAGCCGAGGCAAAGATGGCTCCGAACAGAAGTGCAGCCGGAATCCAAGAGGCGAGATGCCAGATGCTAGAGGACAGAATGGCAGAAGAAGCGCCAGGCATTCGCCCCACTCTGGCTTTCTGGCCTCTGTACTCTGTCATCTCACCTCTTGGATTTCCCCTCATCATTCCCGTAGCCCAAGAGCCACTCATCGGACTATCCCATCATTCCAGTGCATCAACGAATTCCAAACCAACGGGAACTCGTGGTGGTTCAGGTACCGGTGCAGGGGGTTGAACGAGAAGGTGATCACCCGGCCCCGCCCGACCGGAACGTCGAAGATCGCGCCCTGCCCGATGATCTGATCCTGATTGCGCACCATTCCCGAAAGCACGTACTCGCTGGCGCTCGCGCTTCGTGCGCCCGCCTGGGGCGTCGCCGCTCGCGCTGCCCCGCTGTCGGCCGCGGGTGCCACGCCGTCGGGTGGGGCCGCTTCGCCTGCGCCGGGACGGGGAGTCTCCGGAATCCCGAAGAATCGGCCCGTGGGCACGTCTTCATCCCGCGGGGTGCGCGTCCCGAACTGCGCGACGATCATTCCGCGATCCCGCAGGTTCACCTGGAATAGCGGTCCGTTTCCGCGGAAGACGTTGGTGGTGTCCGGGTAGCCGTACCAGATCGGATGGCTCGGGCGGCGAGCCATCATCCGCACGATCGATCCCGGATGAAAGAGCCCGGTTGCCGCGAGCGGCGACAGCGCGCGCGCGATCCCCGTCTCGGCGGCGAGCCGCGTGGCGCCGTGCAGCGTGATGAGCGTGCCTCCTTCGTTCACGAACCGGTTCAACTGAGCGAGCCCTTCGAACCCGGGCCCGCCGGTCATGTCGTCGGTGGAGGACGGCGTCCCGTGCGACGGGTACTGCGCGGTCCTGGTGTAGGGCATCGGGCCGAACTTCGAGTTCTGCTCGTGGATGAGCGTCTCGACACCCGCGCCGCCGGTGCTGGGAACCAGAATCACGTCGAAGCGGTTACGCAGGTTGCCGCGGCGCAGGTCGTCCTTGTGAATCGACGTGTACGGAATGCGCGCCTGGTCAAAGGTGAAACGCACCCAGCCCTCGTCCTGCGTATTGGTCCACGTGTGGTAAACCGCCACGCGGGGAAGATCGACGGCGTGCCGCTGCACGCCTGGCACTGCGCTCACGCGCTCGAGCGGCAGAGCGTACATGCGCGCGATGTCGCGCGCGAGCTGGTCCGTCAGGTTCTCGAAGATCAGCGAGCCTGCGGGGAAACTTTTCGCGCCGGAGGTGAACCGTGCTTCGGCAGCCGTGACCCGCGTTCCGGAAGATCGCTCGCGAAGCATGTACAGGGCGGGAAGAACCTCGGCCTGGGCCTTGTACTCGAGCACGTGCACCGCGCCGGTGCCGCTGACGTCCGCCGTCGCCGAGACCGTGTCCGTCAGGAAGGTGAGGCCCGTCCAGCCGAACACGGCGCTGTCGTCAACGGCTTTCACCTCGACGCCGTACATGTAGCCCAGCGTCCAGGCGATGTCGTCGTACGGCGGATTGGGCGCGTCGGCGGGGAAGTCCTGCTTGCCGAGCAGGTTCACCGCGAAGTTGCGGTACGGCTGGTTGAGCAGCACCACGAAGTCTCCGGCGGACTCACCGGCGTCCCGGCGGTGCACTTCGATCCCGTGGCGGCGGAGCTGGTTGACCAGGTACGCGGTCCGCTTCGGATCGCGCTGCCGCTCGAACGCCGGGATGGTGTAGGCGTGCGGCTTCTCAGTGTGCCCGCGCTGCATGCTGTTGACGCCCTTTTGCCAGAAGTTGCGCAGCAGCTGATTCGAGTTGTGTGCCGCGAACGTGAGCGACGCGATCACGCCGGCCTGCATGAAGTTCACGTTGTCGCGTGCGCCCCAGCGCACGCGTTGCGTCGGCGGGTACGGGCGATACCACTGCGTGCTCGTGACCAGGTCGCCGGCGTACCGGCTGTTGGACAGGTCGCGGATGTACGTGTTGGCGCCCGCGTTCCCGAACGTCTCGTAGAAGCGGCCAATGCCGTTGTGATTGTTGGTGATCCAGAGCGCGTACCCCGGGTACCAGCCGTCGTAGAATCCCCACGTCCAGACGCCGGGGAGTCCCTGCGCGGTGAGCTGCGTGACCTCGTTCTGCGCGAACAGGTGCCACTCGCCGATCGTGATCGGGTCGAGCGTGCGGTTGTACGGCCCCGTGCCCGTCGAGATGTACAGCAGGGGAACCGACTCGTGCAGATCGAGCGAGACGACCGGGAACCACTCGAAGTACGAGCGATAGATGGACTTCGTCAGCTCCTGCGAGATCTGAATGCCGTCGCGGTTGTTGTCATGGAACACGTACTTGCCCCAGTACGGCGCGCTGCGCGGGAAGCCGTCGTCCCATTCGGTACGGGCGCGAGTGTAGCGGTAGTACCAGTCCACCAGCTTGTCGCGCCCGTCGGGCTCCGCGACCGGATTGATCAGCGTGATGACGTTGTCACGGATCGTGCGGATCTGCGCGTCGTCGCTGACCGCGAGCCGGTACACGAGCTCCATCAGCATTTCTGGCGAGCCCATCTCCGTCGAGTGGAGCCCACCGCTTATGTAATAGATCGGCTTCGCGCGGGCGAGCGCCGCGTCGAGCTCGGCGGCAGGCAGCCGACGCGGGTCTGCGAGCCTCGCCGCGATCGCCTTCTGCTCCTCGAGCTGCCCCACCAGCGCGTCTCCGGCGATGGTGAGGAGCAACAGCTCTCGCCCTTCCTCCGTAGTGCCTACGTTCTGCACTCTCACGCGCGGAGTCGCCGCCGCCAGCGCCCGGTAGTACCCATAGATCTCGCTCGTGCGGTGCATCACTCCCGGCGCACCGATGATCGTTCCGAAGTGTTCGCGCGGCGACGGGATGGTCGGATGATCCGGCAGCGTCGCGACGCTCGCCGGGAGAAAGAGCGGATCCGATGTGGCCTCTCGCACGAGCCGCGCGTACTCCGCGTCGATGGGCTGCTGCGCGGCGGCGGGGGCGGCGGCGCAGAGGGCGACGACAAGAAGCGCGAGATGCCGGGCGAAGCTCATGGTGTCACCTGGGAGTGTCGTTTGCGTTACTGGGCGGACGCAGTGAGGCGTGTGTAGCGGTTGTGGTGCGCGGGGACAGCTGTGCTCGCAGGGGGCGTCTTAGCGAGCGCAGTTTGCTCGCGTAGCCCCCGAAGAGGATAGCTGTCCCCGCGCACCACAACCGCTATCGAAGCAGTGACTTTGCGATCGTCTGTAGTTGCATATTGGACGTGCCTTCGTAGATGGTCCCGATCTTGGCGTCGCGGTAAAACTTCTCCACCGGGTAGTCCGTGGTGTAGCCGTAACCTCCAAACAGCTCGACGCACAACGAAGTAACTCGCTCGCAGACCTGGGACGAATAGAGTTTGGCCATCGCGCCTTCGCGGGCGATGTCGTGGCCAGCGTCCTTGAGACGCGCCGCATTGTAGACCATGAGTCGCGCGGCCTCGAGCTCGGTCGCGGCCTGGGCGATCTGAAACTGTATAGCCTGAAAGTGCGCGAGCTCCTTGCCGAACTGGCGCCGCTCCTGGATGTACGTGATCGCCGCCGTCAGCGCGCCCTGTGCCACGCCGATCATCTGCGCGCCGATGCCGATGCGCCCTTCGTTCAGCGTCTCGATCGCGATCTTGTAGCCCTGGCCCACCGGACCGAGCACGTTGGCCGCTGGGACTTCACAATTGTCCAGCAAGAGCTCAACGGTGCTCGACGCGCGGATGCCGAGCTTGTCTTCCTTCTTGCCGACGGCGAAGCCCGGCGCGTCGCGCTCGACGATGAATGCGGTGATCCCCTTGTAGCCGGCCGACGGATCAGCGTTGGCGAAGATCACGAACAGTTCGGCTTCTGCGCCGTTGGTGATCCACATCTTGCGGCCGTTGAGCACCCAGCCGTCTCCCTTTTGCTCGGCGCGCGCCGCGAGGCCGAACGCGTCTGAGCCGGACCCAGCTTCCGAGAGCGCGTACGCGCCAACTATCTCGGAGGTCAGTCGCGTGAGATAGCGCTGCTTCTGCTCGTCGCTGCCGTACCTGACGATCGGGAAGTTGACGAGCGTGTTCTGCACGTCGCACAGGATTGCGGCGGACGCGTCCACCTTGCTGATCTCCTCGACGGCCAGCGCCACCATCATGAGCGTGCCCCCGGCCCCGCCGAACTCCTCGGGGACCTCGATCCCCATCAGGCCGAGCTCGAAGTACTTGGGGATGAGCGTCGAATCGAGCTGGCAGGCCTTGTCCATGTCGCGCACGCGAGGCCGGACCTCTTCGTTCGCGAACGCCGCGATCGCGTCGCGGAACATCTCCTCTTCTTCCGAAAGAATCGTAAGAGGGGGGCGAGCCATATCTGTCATGCGCCCACCGGCAACGTCTGCTGCACGCGGCACGCGTCGCCGCAGGAGATCTCCACCTTGTCCGGGCTCCAGCAGCAGTCGAGATCGGTCTGCTTGCCGATCTGTCGCTCAATTCCAGCGCGGGAAAGGATCAGCTCCGCGAGCTTCTCGTGAACGCCGAAAGCCGGCGTGACGTGGAAGGAAACTCCGGGGTGGCGCGTCGCGACTGCGGCGACCATGGCCGGAATGTCTTCGATCGAGTGTCGGCCGGGCGAGAGCATGTAGGGAAAGGCGATGACTTCGGTTGCACCCGCTTCGACGCAACTCGCGAACCCCTGTTCGATAGTCGGGTCCGCGAGCTCCATGTGGGCGGGCCGGACAATCACATCAGGGCCCGCCAGGTTCTGCACGAGGTTGGCCATGCAGTGAACCATGTCGTTGGCCTCACGCCGGCGGGAGCCGTGGTCGATCAATAAAATCGCCTTCATCCCATGAATGTAACTCTGCTCGCTCGGGCTTCGGAACAAGATGAGGCGGGATCCTAGAGGTGAGGTGTGAGTCGTCAGATGCCGGTAGGAAGTGATTGCGGGACGGCCAAGTAGTGAGTGCGCTCTACTTCCTACTGTCCACTGACCAACTCACACCCCATCAACCAGGATTCCGCCGGCCCCATACTCGGACCTGCCTCAGGAAACGGGGACCGCCTCTCTGTCGGTGCTGTCGTTAAAAACGTCCAACGCCAACTCGACCTTTCCAAAGGGCGCGGAAACCTGCGCGCCCTGCACGATCGGCCTCACGCGGTCCAGCATCTCCCGCGCGATCGCGATCCCCTCGGCCACACCCGCCTCTTTCGATTTCTCTCCGGCCCGACGCATCCGGGCGATAACGTGATCCGGAACGCTCACCCCGGGCACTTCGTTCGCCAGGAACTCAGCGTTCCGCACCGACACCAGCGGCCAGATCCCGGCGATGATTGGAATCCGCACATGCTCGATTTTCTTCATGAAGCTCTCGAGCTGGTCGACGTCGAACACGGGCTGCGTAATCGCGTACTCCGCGCCGGCCTCGACCTTCCATTCGAATCGCTTGATCTCGTGCGGAATGTCGAGCGCGGCCGGGTTAACGCCGACACCGACCGCGTATGAAGTCGGCGCACCGATAGCATTGCCGCCGGGATCGAGTCCGCGGTTCAGGCGAGCGACGAGGTTCGTCAGGCCGATCGAATCGATGTCGAATACCGCGGTGGCGTTCGGGTACGGCCCCATCTTGGGCGGATCGCCGGTGATGATGAGGATGTTGCGCAGTCCGACCGCGGCCGCGCCCAGCAGATCACTCAGCATGCCGAGCAGGTTGCGGTCGCGGCAGCAGTAGTGCACGACGGTCTCGATTCCGACTTGCTGCTCGATCAGCAAGCTGGTGAGAACCGCGCCCATCCGGCTCTGCGCGCGCGGACCATCCGGCACGTTGACCGCGTCCACGCCCGCTTCCTTGAGCGAGCGGCAGTCACGAATCATCCTCGATGCGTCCACGCCGCGCGGCGGGACGATCTCGACCGACGTGACGAACTCGCCCTGCGCGATCTTCGCGGCGAACTTCGACCGCTCGGCGAACGGCACTGGATCCACGCCGACGGCCTCTTCGGGGGCGTCCGGCCGCTGCTTGCGACGCTCGACCGACGACGCCATCGCGGTGCGCGGGGACAGCGGCCGGATCCCCTCAACCATTGCCGCGATGTGCTCCGGAGTCGTGCCGCAGCAGCCGCCGACGATGCGCGCGCCGGCATGCACCAGGTGCAGCGCGTAAGTCGCCATGTACTCCGGGCTGGCCATGTACATGCTGCGACCGCTGACCTCGCGCGGCATGCCGGCGTTCGGCTGCGCGCTCAGCTTGCGGCGCGTGGCCGGCGACATCTTCTCGATCGCGTCGAGAATCGTCTGCGGCCCGACCGAGCAGTTGAGTCCGATGATGTCGGCGCCGAACGCATCCAGCGTCTTCGCGACGTCCTCGGCGCTGACTCCGTACGGCGTGAGGCAGTCCGTTCCGATCGTCATCTGCGCGATTATCGGCATGTCACGGTCAACGTCGCGCGCTGCGAGGATCGCCTGCTCGATTTCGTGCACGTCGGCGAAGGTTTCGAGCAGAAAGAGATCGACGCCGCCCGCCACGAGTCCGCGCATCTGCTCCGTGAACGCCGCGCGCGCTTCGTCCAGGCTGGTCGGACCGTAGGGCTCGAGCCGGACGCCCAGCGGGCCGACTGCGCCCGCCACCAGCACGTCTCCCTCGCCCGCCGCAGTCGCGATCTTCGCCGCGGCTTCGTTGATCTCTCCGACCTGACCGCCGAGCCCGAACTGCGAGAGCTTGATCCGGTTGGCCCCGAACGTGTTCGTCTCGATGACTTCGGCGCCGGCGTCCACGTACGCGCGGTGCACGTCCCGCACGAGATCGGGCGCGCGCAGGTTCAGCTCATCGTAGCACTGATTGATGAACACGCCCTTCGCGTACAGCTGTGTGCCCATCGCGCCGTCGAAGACGACGACCTGCAGCGGGTCGAGCAGCCGCGCGAGCTTTGCGTCGTTAGACACCGGCGACCTCCGGCTCTCCGGCCGGCGCGTCCGCGGCGCCGCGCACCGCGTAATACTTGGCTTCGGGGTGGTGCACTATGATCGCGGCCGTGGACTGCTCGGGCAGCAGTTGAAACGATTCGGTGAGACCCATGCCGAGCGCTTCCGCTGCCGGGAGGAGCTTGAACACGGTGGCGTGGTCGTCCAGGTCGGGGCAGGCGCCGTAGCCCCACGAATATCGCTTGCCTGTGTCGAGACCGAGCTCCCGCTTGATGCGCAGATGCATCCATTCTGCGACGGCTTCGGCGGCTTCGACGGCGAGGCCGTGCGTGTAGTAGGCCTCCGAGTACTCGTTGGCCGATTGCAGCCGGTCGAACTCGCGGGTCGCCTCGTTGCCGACGGTAACGATCTGGAGCGCGACGACGTCGACGTCGCCGCTCTCGCTCGCGCGGAAGTAGTCCGCGAGACAGAGCCGCTCGCGGCCCACCATGCGCGGAAAGTGGAAGCGCGCGATCTCCCGCAGCGAGCCGCCGTCGCTCTGGTACGCTGCCGGATCGTACACAACGATGTCGTTCCCTGCGGATTGCACGGGGAAATATCCATACACGGCTTGCGGCTCGATCCATTTCCGCGTGGCTGCATCCGCCTTGAGACGGGCGAGAGTGGGTTCGAACTCGTCGCGCACTGTGGCCTTGTACTGATCGCCTGAGCCACGCGCGCCCCACTGCAGCCGGTACAGCTCGTCGAGGTCGAGCAAGTCGAACACCTCTTCGAGCGGAATGTCCCGGAGCACGCGCGTTCCCCAGAACGGCGGGCGAGGGAGCGGGTTGCTCGCGCTTACGTCGCTGCGCGCTCCGGCTGCGTCGCCGGCTGCGATATCCTTGCCGACCGTCGTCCGGAGAAAGACGTCGGTCCTGGCGTCTTCGAGATTCTTTGCGATAAACGGTGCGCGCCGCTTCTCATCCTGCAGAACGTCCATTGTCTCGAGCCCTTCGAACGCGTCCTTGCAGTAGAACACGCCGGATTCGAACGGACGCTCACCCTCGACGAACATCGCGCGGCGACCGAACCGGCGATTGATCGCCGCGCCGCCGATCAGAACCGGAATGTTCATTCCGCGCTTGTCGAGCTCCTTCACGCATAGTGGCATCTGCTTCGAGGTCGAGACCAGCAGCGCGCTCAACCCGATCGCGTCGGCCCCGACTTCGACCGCCTTCTCGAGGATCGTGTTGACCGGCACCTGCTTGCCCAGGTCGAACACCGTGTAGCCGTTGTTCGAGAGGATCGTGTTCACCAGCGATTTGCCGATGTCGTGCACGTCACCGTACACGGTCGCGAGCACGACCTTCCCCTTGGTATAGCCTTCCGCCTTCTCGAGGAACTGCTCGAGGTGCTTGACCGCTTTCTTCATCACCTCGGCGGATTGAAGCACGAACGGAAGGATCAGCTCGCCGGCGCCGAACTTGTCGCCGACGTCCTTCATGGCGGGCAGGAGCACCTCGTTCAGCACGCGCACGGGGTTTTCGCGCACGCCGGCTTCGTCGAGCTGGGCTTCAATGCCTTCCTTCTTC
>JBPCJJ010000066.1:0-7247 GCA_051005405.1 Gemmatimonadaceae bacterium
AGTCCGGGTCGAGCGGCACGGCCGACGAGCCGGATCAGTCGCACGCCGCCGAGGGCAAGCACCGGCTGTTCGAGGGCCGCGAGCAGCACGACGAGGCCGACCGGAACAGCGACAAGAACCGGCTCGACCGCGACATCCGCGACCACGGCCACAACCGCGAGAACTTCCAGGTGCCGGGCGGCTCCGCGTCGTCGCGCGCGATGCCGCGCAACCCGATCAACCCCGGCGAGCCCGACGCGCCGACGGCGGGGCAGGAGCAACCGCCGCCGCCGCAACGCGTTCCCGGCGTTGGCGGGTCGTAGCGCTCGCCTGCCGCCCGGAGCCCGGCGTTTCCCGGGCGGCGAGCATCGTCGGTTACCCCGCGCCTGGCGCGCCCGGAGCGGCGGGTACGTTGACGCCGCTGCCAGGTTGAATCGCGGCCCGGAAGTCGGCGAGTGCGCGGCTGAGCAGACCGGCCGACGCGGGGTCGTTGCGCGAGAGCACGGTGATCACGCTGTCGCGCTGCGCGTAGAGCGGGCGGAGCGCCGCGGCCTCGGGCGGCGCTGTGGCGAGGTGGCGCTGTAGCCCGGTAAAGAAGTCGCTCGCCAGTTGCCGGCCGCGCTCGTAATTGCCGCTCTGTACTTCGATCACCGCGCTTGCGAGCGTCGCCTCCAGGCGGGCCTCCGCGAGCGCCGACTGCGCCGTGCCTAACGCCGCCGCACTCCGGCGCGCGCCGGCGTACTGCCAGAGCGCGCCGAGCGCGAAGGCGGCTAGCAGCGCCAGCGCGTACCACACGGGGCGTGGCACGCGTGACGCGAGGGTTTGCTGCGTCGTATTCACCTGTCGCCGTCTCTGTCGTTGAGGTTTGCCTTCGCGCGCCGACCGGCGAAGGCCCGGCTCTCGTCGAAATGGTCGCTACTATAGAAGTCTTCCGTCTTCGCCTTGGTCCCGGCGCGAGCCGGCGCGGCGCCATAGTGCTCGAGCAGGAGCACTTCGTAGTCGCGGGTCACGTTACCGCGCATGTACGGCGGCAGCACCGTGACGTCGGCGGTGCGGAGCGGCAGGAGCACGTCGTCCCGATCGTCGTCGATCCGGGCCGAGCCGATCGGAGCCAGTGCATGCCGGTGGTCCTTGTCGGTGGCGAACTTCTTATCGAGCTCCACCTCGATGTAGCGCACCTTCATCATCGCCGTATCGACCAGCAGATCGTTGACGTCGCCGAGCTTCTGTCCATCAGCCGTCTTTACATCCCATCCACGGATGTCGGGCTCGCCGTCGGCGACCTTGAAGTCATCCATGTCGCTGAGCCGCGCGAGGTGCCCGGCGCTCGTATCTGCTCGCGTGCTCGTCGTTGCTGTCCTGCGCGTGTCGTCTGGTGTGTTGCGCATGTAGTCCTCCGGTGTGTCAATAAGTGTCAGGATCGTGCGTCCTACGGATCTCGATCGTGTTGTGTCATGGATCGTACCATCGTACGCCGCTCGGCATTAGACCTGGGTCATCGAGCGCAACGCGGCTGCCGTCTGTTCGAAGAAGCGCCGCACGTTCGCGATCTGGTCGAGCAGCGACACGGCCGGCCGGATCGACTCGGCCGTACTCAGCACCTCGGCGACCGTATTCGGCGGGACGGCCCTACCCGCCTCCCGCATCTGCCCCAGGAGACCCGCCGCGATCATGAACGCCTCACGTGCATGGCGCGCGTGCTCCATCGACTGCGGATTCATCTGCATCGAGTCGGCCAGAGCGCGCATCGCCACCAGTCGTGGGGCGACCTCGACCGAGGAGACCGTCTCGCGCTCGAGCATCGCATCGAAGGCCGCGACGAGGCGCTGCATTCCGGTACTCGTGTAGCCATGCGCGAGTCCGGGGTCGTTCGCCGCCGTCTGCGAGTCGGCATACTGCAGGAATGCCGTCACCGCTGCCGGCGTGCCCTCATCGACTGCCACCGCGGCTGGCGTCACAACCACGGCCGTGTCGGCCAGGCCGGTCGTCTCGCGCTCGTCCGCCACGCCGAAGATAAACCAGAGGATCACGGCCAGCAGAATGAGACCGCCGATGATCCACGGCCAGATGTTGGAATCCTTTCGCTCGATGTGTAGCTCTGCCATAGTGAACCTCCTTGGGGTTGGCCCCGAGCGGTATCGGCAAGATCGCGTGATACCGTTTTGGATGCGGAGAGCGCCGCAGAATGCGCTCGGAGCAGAATGCGCTCGGATCGGGGTGTTGCATGGTGGACTGCTGCCACTGGTGCCACGGGGATTCGCCCATGTGATCTGCATCATCAATGCCACCAATGCATTCTGATGTGATCTGCATCTGCCGGCTGCTCCGCTTGCGTAATACGTACGATGTATGTACATTGAAGCGTGCGATTCGCTTGGGATACGGCCAAAGCCCGCGAGAAGCTTCGCAAGCACGGCATCTCATTCGATGAAGCGCAGACCGGTGGCGGACGACGAAACAATCCGGCTGATCTCCGCTCGTAAGGCAACCCGATCTGAGCGCGCCCAGTATGGCGCGCGGTGGATGAAATGAGACGTGAATACGATTTCTCGAAGGCACGGCGAAATCCCTACGCTGCCAAGCTCAAGCGATCCGTCACCATTCGGCTCGACGAGACCACGATCGCTTATTTCAAGAATCTGGGAACCGAGCTCGAGATTCCCTATCAGACGCTCATCAACCTTTACCTGCGCGAATGTGCAGGCGCGGGCCGGCGGCTAACCATGGAATGGCGCTCGCCTCGTCGTGGAGCGGCATAACGAGCGAACGAAGCTGCCACCTTGATGACGACCGTGTGACAGGCGGTTAGCCGGAACGTACCGTCCCCACGCTCCGGTAACGCATCCGAGATCTCGCCAACTGAAGCGCGCGCGCGGACCGCGTCGATCACCAGCGGCATCAGCCCGGCGGTCGCCTTCCCATCCTTCACGGTCTTCGCCTAGGCATTGGGACGCGGACGGCGGACCAGGCCTCGTGCAGGAGGTCCGGTTCATCTCGGACATGATCGACACGCTCGCAGCAGCCGACAACATCGACCCGACGCGCATCTACGCAGGTTTCGCTTGCCCATGATTCGATCGCGAGCCCCGGCACACGCTGAAACTCCCGTACACGTTCCCAGTCCCGAGGGAGAGCCCGTGCGCGATGCACGCGGCCGCGATCCACACCGAAAAACTCATGGACGGAGAGGCTGCGACTGTCATCGTTTACGGACAGATCTCAACCGCCAACGGTGCCATCCCGCCTCGCGCCCTCATGTCCATGGCGGCGTATGCCCAGGGCTCCTGCGCAAATCCGTTGATGGATGCGGTCATGACGGTGACGAATGCAGCGGGAGAGTATCGCGCGGCGTTGTTCAACTGGGGGACGGAGTTCACCGTCTGCGTCAGCGTGCGCGCCGCACCGGCTGAGGGTTCCGGGTTCCTGGCGACTTCGGCGCAGCGCGCTCCAGTGGTGATGCGATCCAGCGTTCCCGACAGTGTTCGCGTGGACTTCGAGCTCGACTCCGACCATTAGGCCTGCGGGACGTACCTGCCCCAAGCCTCCGCAAAAGTATCCGATATCTCCCCTACTGACGCGCGGGCCCGCACCGCGTCGATGACCAGCGGCATCAGCGCAGAGGCCGCGTTCGCCTCCATCGTTTTCCCCGCGACAGAGGCAAGCGCGGCCAGCGTCGATTCATGCGCCTTCCCGTCCCGGACACCGCGCGCGTTCGCTAGCCGCGCCACCTGTCCGCGCTCCATCCCCGCGTAATCCGGCAGCGGAATGCTGAGTCCCTCGCTCTCGTCCGTGAACTGGTTCACGCCGACTATGACAGTCTCGCCGCCTTCCACCCTCTGCTGGAACTCGTAGGCGCTGCGCGCGATCTCGTCCTGGAAGAAGCCCTTCTCGATGGCGACGGCTGATCCACCGAGCTCCTCCACGCGCTGCACCAACGCGGTCGCGCGCGCCTCGAGCTCATCCGTCAGGCTCTCGACGTAATAGCTCCCCGCCAGCGGGTCCACGGTGTTGGCGATCCCTGACTCGTGCGCGATGATCTGCTGCGTGCGCAAAGCGAGCGTCGCGGCTTCCGCAGTCGGCAGCGACAACGCCTCGTCATATCCGTTGGTGTGCAGCGACTGCGTCCCGCCGAGCGTCGCCGATAACGCCTGCACCGCCACGCGCACCACGTTGTTCAGCGGCTGCTGCGCCTGCAACGTGACACCGCCGGTCTGCGTGTGAAACCGCAAGCGACAACCTTCGTCCGACGCGCCGAACCGCTCGCGCATGATCCTCGCCCACATCCGCCGCGCGGCGCGGAACTTCGCGACCTCCTCGAACAGGTCGTTGTGCGCGGCGAAGAAAAACGAGAGCCGCTTGGCAAAGCTGTCCACGTCCAACCCGGCAGCGACGCCATGCTTCACATACTCCACGCCGTTTGCAAGCGTGAACGCCAGCTCCTGCACGGCGGTCGCGCCGGCCTCCCTTATATGGTAGCCGGAGATCGAGATGGGATTCCACCCGGGCACCTCCGCGGTGCAGAACCGGAACATGTCGGCGATCAGCCGCAGGCTCGGCTCCGGTGGATACACGTACGTCCCCCGCGCGATGTACTCCTTGAGGATGTCGTTCTGCACCGTGCCGCTCAGCATGTCGCGCGCGATCCCCCGCTCTTCCGCGACCACGATGTACATAGCGAGCAGCGTGGAGGCCGTGGCATTGATGGTCATCGAGGTGGACACCGTGTCCAACGGGATATCCGCGAACAGCTCGTGCATGTCCTCGACGGTGTCTATCGCCACACCGGCGCGGCCGACTTCGCCGAGCGCGCGCGGCGAGTCCGAATCGATCCCCATCTGCGTCGGAAGATCGAAAGCAACAGACAAGCCAGTCTGACCAGCGGCCAACAGATGCTTGAAGCGGGCGTTGGTCTCGGCAGCGGTGCCGAAGCCGGCGTACTGCCGCATGGTCCAGAGGCGGCCACGGTACATCGTGGGTTGCACGCCCCGCGTGTACGGCCACTCGCCGGGATCGCCTAAGTCACGCTTGTATTCGAGGTCGGCGTCATCCGGCCGGTAAACCGGCGCGACCGGAATGCCGGACGGCGAATTTCGCTCCGAGCTCAGGCCCCGACGCCTGTGAGCGCGCCGCCGAGCATGGATTCCGCCAGCTCCACGTTCGACTTGCTACCGATGAACAGCGGCGTGCGCTGGTGCAGCTCGGTCGGCACGATGTCGAGGACGCGACGCTCCCCGTCGCTGGCGGCGCCGCCCGCCTGCTCGGCGATAAACCCGAGCGGGTTCGCCTCGTACAGCAGCCGCAGCTTGCCCTTGGGACTCTTGCTCTGCGCCGGGTACGCGAAGATTCCGCCGCCGAGCAGGTTGCGATGGAAGTCTGCGACCAGTGAGCCGACGTACCGCGAACTCGTGCCGTTGCGCTTCTTGCCGTCGCCTTTGCGATACCGCTGCATGAGATCCTTGACCGTGTCGCTCCAGAGCGGCTCGTAGGAATCGTTGACCGACAGATACCGCCCCGGGTCCGGCATGCGGATGTTGGGATGCGACAGCAGGAACTCGCCGATCGCCGGGTCGAGCGTGAAGCCGTGCACGCCCTGCCCCGTCGTGTACACCATCATCGTGCTCGACCCGTAGATCACGTACCCGGCGGCAACCTGCCTGCGTCCCGGCTGCAGCATGTCTTCCATCTCCCCGCGAGCGCCGCGCGTGATCTTGCGCAGCACCGAGAAGATGGTGCCGACCGGCACGTTGACGTCGATGTTGGACGAGCCGTCGAGCGGATCGAACAGCAGCACGTACTTTCCGCAGCGGAACTGCTCCGGGATCGGGATGAGGTCCGGCTCCTCCTCCGAGGCCATCGCGCACAGCCAGCCACCGTGGTCCATCGCCTTGATGATGATGTCGTTGGCGAGGACGTCGAGCTTCTGCTGCACTTCGCCCTGGACGTTGCTGTTCTCGGTGGCGCCGAGAACGTCGGCGAGACCGGCGTTGCGCACCTTGCTCGCGATCATTTTCGCGGCGAGCGCGAGGTCGTACAGAACCCCGGACAGCTCGCCCGTCGCCTCGGGGTGAAGGCGCTCCTGCTCGATGATGTACCGGTCGATCGTGACGACCGACACTGCCGTGTGTTTGACCACTTAAACGTCCTTCGAAGAAGAAGACGCGGGATCACCAACCCTTCGCGCGGCAAAGGTCCGCGCTTCCCGCTCGAAAAGGTTCTCGAAATAGCCGCGGCGAATCGTCTCCCAAATGTAGCGAAAAGGAAACGTTCTGCTCTCGCCAAATTGCTGGACGTGCCGCAGCTCGTGCAAGAGCAATTCCGCAGACGGCTCGATCTCCCGGGCGACGAATACAGTGCGTCCGAGCGTCACGGCGTCCACCCGGCGGCGGCCCAGCAGCCATCCCCCTACCAACACTGGTAGTCCGCCCGACCTGTAGCGCGCGCCCAAGAGGTCCGGATAGCGCTCGGCGACGTCCGGCCGCAACCGGATGGGATCTCCGAAGATCGCCCGGATCATTGCGCGGGCAACTCCCACTCTTCACCGCGAGCCCGTACCCGGATGCGCTTCCCGTCGGTGAGCACGACGACGGTGCCGAGCTGGTCGGTGCGGTAGATGGACGCACCGGCGCGCGCCAGCCGATCCACGACTATCGGGCTCGGATGCCGGTAGCTGTTGTCCTTCCCCACCGAGATCAGCGCGACGCGCGGACGGGCAGCGGCGAGAAATCTCTCGGTCGTGCTCGTCGAGCTGCCGTGATGAGCCACTTTCAGGATGTCCGCGCGGAGGTTGGCGCTATCGTTGGCAACAAGCCACTGCTCCATTTCATGCTCGGCGTCACCAACGAGCAGGAATCGAACCGCGCCGAACTGGACGCGCGCAATCGTGCTCGCTTCGTTGGGATCCGTGAGCCGGCTCGCCCACGCCGAATCCGGCGCCATAAAGTTGACCACGAGCCCATCCACCGCCAGCGAATCACCGGGTCGCACCCGGTTCCAGCGGGTTCTCGTTCTCGTGGCGGTCGCCAGCGCCTCGGCGTACGAACCGGTCGGAGCTACGAAGCCGGGGTCGTGGAAGGTGCGCGGCTCGAGCGCCTCGATGATGGTTGCTGCGCCGCCCACATGGTCGTTGTGCGGATGTGAGAGCACGAACGCCGCGAGCCTCCCTCCGCGGCGGGCGAGATACGGAATGATGACCGATCGCCCCGCGTCCCCCGAGCGCCAGGCTCGGCCGGCGTCGAATAGAATCCAGTTTCCGCGGATGGTGCGGAAGG
>JBPCJJ010000067.1:0-26917 GCA_051005405.1 Gemmatimonadaceae bacterium
CTTCCGGCGCCCGGTAAGACCTTCACGGTGAACGGTGTGGAGCCGGCCATCTCGCCGTCCGCTTGCATCGCGCGCACCGGGTCGGTCGTGATCGAGATTTCGCACCCGGACAGATACGACATGCACGGGTCGGGGGAAAAATCCCGGCGCATCATCTTGTAGCTGATTCGCGCCGCGTCCGCGTGGGTCGTGGGGGAGAAGAAGCAGACGTTGAGCACGCCGTCATCCTGCAGGATGCCCTCTCCCAATGTTAGCAGATGGCGGAACATCGTTCCGAAGTTGGCGACGAGCACGGCCGACGCGCGCTGCTCGAACGGAACGCCGTCCACTGTGCCGTTGACGTCGAACGCTTCGAAGCGAAGCAACGAGCGAACCCCTACGATCACGTACGAGAGAACTCCCAGCCTCCGCTTGAGCAACACGGGAGTCTCCTGGATCATCGTCGCGTCCACGCCGATACCGGTGCCGATCCCGAACACGCGGCCATCGCCGAGCTGGCCGAGGTCGATCCTTGCCTCGCGGCCCGCGACAAGCGCGCGAACCGCGGCGCGAACGGTGAGCGGAATCCCGAGCGACCGCGCAAGGAGATTGCCTGTGCCCCCGGGGAGAATCCCTACCGGCGGGCCGCTGCCGCCGAGCGCGCCGAGCGCGCCGACGACCTCCATGGCCGTGCCGTCTCCACCGAGCGTAAAAACCGCGTCATATGATCCCGCGCGGTCGAGTGCGATTCTGGCAGCGTGGCCGGGATACTCGGTGCTGGCCACGTCCGCCGCGATCTTCGCGCGCTCAAGACCGCGTACGGCGGCTGTAAGCCTCCGCCCGCTGCCGCGCGAAGCAGGGTTCGCGATGACCAATGCACGCCGCATTCGTTGAAGTTACCAGCAAGGCGGACCTGGCCAATGGACCGGGGGGCCGCACCATCGTATTTTGGCGTGAAACCTCCCACAGGAGTCCGCATGCCTCAGTACCTCATCGAGCGCCATATTCCGGGCGCCGGCGACATTCCTTACGACGAGCTCGTGAAGATTTCCAAGCGATCCAACCAGGTCCTCGCAGAGATGACGGCCGAGGGAAAGCAAGTACAGTGGGTGCAGTCGTACGTGGCCGGGGACAAGATCTACTGCGTGTACAATGCGCCGAGCGAAGAAGCGATTCGCGAGCACGCAAAGCGGGGCCCCTTTCCCGCCAATCTGATCGTTCGGATCAGCGAGGTGATCTCGCCCGCGACGGGCCGGTAGAGAGGCGACACGAAAAAGAGGGGGCCAAGGCCCCCTCTTCGATGTCACCGCTAAGCTCTAGCGGTAGGACGGATCCAGCTCCCCGAGCTGCGCGCGAATCGACGACCACGCGCTTTGGACCTGGGAAGTCGTACGCGCGCGCTGCATCGCGGCGTCCACACGCCTGGCGCTGGCAACGAGCGATCTGCCCGAGAGCACGACGCCTTCCACATTGCCGGATACGCGAACGAGCTGCTCGTACAGCTCCGCGTTGTCAGCGAACGCCGACAGCGCGAACATGAGCTCTACGTCGCCTTCCGTGTACTGCCGGCGCGTATCCAGCCGGCCCGCCGTCGAGATCATCAGGTCCTGACGCACGCGCAGCACCAGTGCGGCGGCTCCGCGACGAACGAGCGAGGCTTCGTCAGCCGAGAGAACGGCGACCGCGCCACCGCTCGTCGACAGTCCCAGCGATTGCGCCGTGCGGCCGTCCAGGTTGCCGGTCGCGATGATGCCCTTATCCACCTGGTACTCGAACAGCGCGTTATGCGTCGCTGCGTCGAACACGCCCGTAATCGCTCCCCGGTAGTATTTCTCGCGGGCCAGCGCCTGCTGCGCCGCGCGGATCATTTCCGGGTTCGTGTAGATCGTGAAGGCATCCGGCGCTCGTGCCGAGCCAGTGCGCGTCAGCACGAGACCTGACTCGAGCTGGACGGCGAGGGGCGTGCCCGCGGGGAGACGAACGTCGCTACCCTGCGACAGCAGACCACCGAGCGCGCCAAGGATCCCCGACGCTCCACCGCCTCCCGCACCTGCGATCGCCGCGCCGACTCCGCTCCGTCCGCCGACGAGAACCACTCTGGCGTTCGGGTCAGCCTCGATCTGGCGTCGCTCGGCTGCGTCCGTGCTGGTGAGGCGTCCGCTCAATGCGACGGAGCTACCGTTCGGCAGGGTAAGTCTGTCGAAGCGCACGTCGATCGCGCCTGACTGCTGCCGGGTGGCGGCCTGCGCTCCCACGACGACTCCGCGGATGCGGCTACCGGCGGGGATGACGTTGAAGTTGTCGACGCGGACTGTGTCGGCAACGACCGCCTCGAAAGTCTGACCCTGTCTGGCCGTTGACGACTCGAGCGCCGTGACCGTTCGTACCATGATGACGGTGCCCTCGGGCACCACCACACGCGTTTGCGCGGACAACTGGGAAGCAGCGAAAAGCGGCAAGCAAAGAATTGTGAGCGCGTGATAGCGCGAAATGGCTCGGCGGATCTTCATCGTCTGGGCCCTCTTGGAGGTTCGTCCATGCAGAAGGTCATTCGCTTGCATGGATCGTTCCTGCCTGGAGCGCGCAGCAGGCGCGGCTAACGCACCCGTTCGTGTACTGGTCCGGCATCGCTGCCGCAGATGCCAGCGGCGCGATCACCGGTGCTCATTTTCGCGACATGCTCGGGGTGGGGATCGAACCCACATGAGGTTTTACCTCAAGGGATTTTAAGTCCCTCGCGTCTACCGGTTTCGCCACCCGAGCGGCTGCAGTGACTAGTGATTAGTGACTAGAAACCACTAGAAACTGGTTCACGGCCGTATGCCTAAAACGTGAACGGCATACCATACAGTATAGGCCAGTAATCCGGCCAGGGTCGCGTCCCCGCCGTTGGCCGTCGCGGCGCCATCGGGCCCCACAAACTCGGCGGCAAATCCATTGTCCAGCGGCGCGCGGCGAAGCCACTTGAAAGTCTCGGCCGCGCTCGGCGCCACCAGACGCGCGCAGTGCGTCGCCAGCTCGGCGGGCTTCTGCGCGTCGAGCGGACGAACGGTGCGCCTGTACACGGAATCTTCGCGGCGAATGCCGTCGTAGAACGGCAGCCAGTACACCGAAGCAATAGGATCATCCTCCGACGACGACGCGCCGTCGAGATCTATCGACGCATGAAGCACAGCGGTCGCGGCATCTTCGCTAGTAGCGAACTTTCTGCGCAGCGCGGCACGGATCGCCTCGGCGTCCTCGACCTTCTCAGCGGTCTTTTCGTCGAGAGTGCGCTTGAACATGTCCATCGCCTGCGCCACAACGGCGTTCGCGTGCGCGCCATACGGCTGCTTCACCGGCTCGCCACCAGGCGTCACCTCGGTCGAGTACAGCGGCCAGCGCTTGTCCCTCCGCGCCTCGATGTCCTCGTGCGACTGGTACAGCGTGTCGGACACGGCCGGCTCCTCCACTATGAGGTCATCGCCGGTCTGGGTGATGTACCGCTCGACTGCGATAGCATATGCAGACGCGCCCTCCAGGGAGAAGCCCGCCTGGAACAGCGTGCCGTCGAGGTAATGCACGCCGGTCCCGGGCGCGTACCCGTGCAGCTCGCACATCCGCAGGATCAGCTCGCGCGCGAGATCGGCGTCCGCGAGCTGCACCGCCGGAATCGTCCACGTCAGCGCTTCCCAGTCGTTCACTGTGAGCCCGTGCGAGTTCCACGGGACGCGCGTGCGAACGAGATAGAAATGCGCATCATCGAGCGCCCGGCCCACCCCGTAAAAGTACGCGAGCATCAGATTGCGATTCAGCAGACGGTCGAGCGCGTCGTTGCCGACCGATTGCTCGAACGAGCGCAGCGCGTCGGTCGTAATCCGGAGCAGCTCCTTCCATCCGCGACGGCGCATGACGGCGACCGTGGCCTCGGCGCCGTCCCGCTCGGGACCAGCGCCGATGTAAAACGCCTCCTCAACGTGCTCCCCTGGACCGATGACGATCGCGCGGGTGAGCGACCACCGCGGCGATTCACCATCGGTGACTGTGACTTCGCACTCGCCGTCACCGCCTACGGCCAGCGCGGCGTGCGCGGGAATCGCCGCGCCATCGAGCACGATCACTCCGCGCTCGCCCACGGTCACGCGGTGCGCGTCGTCGAAGGTGCGCGCCGAGCGGATGCGTTGCTGCCGGTGGCCGAGCGTTCCTTCGAAGCTGAGCGTAACATCGACCGGTGACTTACTTCTGTTCACCATGCTGATCGCGTACACAGCCCCGGCGACGTCGGCATCGCGCCCGTACGGCGCGAAGATCGTCCCGCGCACGACCAGCTCGCCCGCGATGCAATTGAACGTGGGCAGCCACGCTGAGATGCGCTCCCAGGCCATTCCTTCGGCGGCCAGCTCGCAAACCACTCCGTTGACGCGGACCGTCGGCTTCGCGAGCGGCGGACCCTCGCCTTCGACGAAATCCGGACCCCCTGCGAACTCGATCGCGCCCCGCGAGGCGCGATGCAGCATCCCCAATGCGTGCAGGGACCCGTCCGCGGGATGGATGCACGGCAGTGTCAGCCAGTGGTTGCCGGTCAACTGCCATGGAATTGCGGGAGGTCTCATCATCGAGACGATGAATCTATGGCGCTACCTGTCCAGACTGATCGTCCCCGATGCCAGTAATTCCCTGGCGTGTGCCTGCGCGACCGAACTAGCTGAATCGCCGCCGAGCATCCGGGCGATCTCCTCGACACGGGGCGCGCCGGTCAGAACAGAAACATCGGCCGTGGTAACTCCGCCCTTCGCCGCCTTGGCCACGACGATGTGGTGGTGCGCGCGCGCCGCGAGCTGCGGCAGGTGCGAGATCGCGAACACCTGATGGTTGTCGGCGACGCGGCGCAGAGTGTCACCGACCTGTAGTCCCACCTTCCCGCCGATCCCGGCGTCCACCTCGTCAAATACCAGCGTGGGCGTCCGATCGACCTTCGCGAGTATGGTCTTGAGCGCGAGCATCACCCGCGACAGCTCGCCCCCCGAGGCGACGCGCGCGAGCGGACGCGCAGGGTGCCCTTTGTTGAGCGACACATGAAACGCCACGTCCTCGGCGCCGTGCGGGCCGGGCTCGGCGAGCTTCGGTAGCACGACAGCAAAGGCTCCATCAGGCATTCCCAGCTCTGGAAGCCGGGCATCCACAGCCTTCACGAGCTTGCTCGCGGCGCTCTGCCGCTGCTTTGAAAGTCTGGCGGCCGCCGCATTGAGCTTGCGCTCCAGCTCGACAGCGCGCCCGCGAAGCTCGTTCAGGTCGAGATCCCCACCGTCCACCAGGTCCAGCTCCGCGCGCGCCGTGCGGCCCGTCTCGATTACCTCCGCCACCGATGTGCCGTATTTCTTGAGGAGACGGTACAACAAATCCCTGCGCTCCCTTACTGCGACCAGTCTCTCCGGATCCAACTCAACGCGCTCGGCGTACACCCCGGCCTCCCGTGTCAGCTCGGTCAGCGCGTAGTACGCGGCGTCGAGCTGCTCCTGCATTCCCCTGGTCGATGGATCGATCCGCCCGATCGCCGAAAGCGCGCGTTGCGCGGCCGCCGCCGCTGCAAGCGTTCCGCCTTCGTCGGCTTCCAATGCTTCGCGCAACGACGCTGCGAGAGTGCGAAGCTCGTCGGCGTTCTCGAGGACCCGTGCCTCGTCCTCCAGCCGTTCCTGCTCGCCCTCGACCAGCCGCGCACCTTCGATCTCGTTCGCGACGTGCCGCAGGTAGTCCGCGCGCTTCTCCGCCTCGGCGCGGCGCTTCGCGAGCTCATTCATCTCGCGCCTCACCTTCCCCAGGGATCCGTGAGCCTCGCCCACTTCCGCGACCGTGTCGCCGGCACCGGCGAAAGCATCGAGTATCGCGCGCTGCGAATCGCCGTCGAGCAGAGTCTGCGCCTCGTGCTGGCCATGGAGGTTCACCAGCATCCGGCCGACCTCGGCGAGCAGCGCCGCGCCCACCGGAGTGGAGTTGGCCCACGCGCGCCCGCGCCCGTTCGCCGCCATCTCGCGCTTGAGCACGAGCGTCCCGTCCTCAACGTCGATGCCGTGCTCGTCCGCCCACGCGGCGACATCCGCAGCGCCCGCGATCTCGAAGATGCCTTCGATTACGGCGCGGTCGGCCCCGGGGCGAATGACATCGGTGCTTCCCCGCTCTCCCAGCAGGAACCCGAGCGCGCCGACGATAATTGATTTGCCGGCGCCGGTCTCGCCGGACAGCACGTTGAAGCCCGGAGCGAGCGGCAGCGCGATCGATTCGATGATCGCGAAGTTCCGGATCCGGATCTCACTGAGCATTGCCGCTGTCGTCCCGCTCCTTGAGACCGCCCCAGCCGAGCTTCTGCGTGATGCGATTGAAGAAGCTGTCTGGCGGAAATCGCACGAGCTGCACGGGGGAGTTCGACCGCCGCACGATCAGCCGCTCACCACGCGCGATCTGCGTCCCGCCCTGCCCATCCACGGTCAGAAGCAGCTCGTCCGGGCCATCTTCCGCCTGCAGCACGATCTCCGCTTCAGGATGCACGACCAGAGGGCGTACGCCGAGCGTGTGGGCAGAGATGGGCGTGATGACGATGGAATCGAGGCGCGGCGCGACGATCGGACCGCCGGCGGACAGGCTGTACGCCGTGGAGCCTGTCGGGGTCGCTATCACGATGCCGTCCGCCGCGTACGCGCCGATCTGCTCGCCGTCGATCGAAATCGAAAGCCGGACGACTCGCGCAAAGCCGCCCTTGTGCAGCACAAAGTCGTTGAGCGCGAGCCATGCTTCAGCGCCCGCGGCCATGCCCGCTCCACCGTCGGTCGTGGCAGCGAGCGTCATCCGCGATTCGGCCGTGAAATCGCCAGATGTGAACCGGCGCAGCGAGCTCTCGACTTCCGACGCGCTGCAGCTCGTGAGAAAGCCGAGACGTCCCAGGTTGACTCCGATGATCGGTACGCAGCGCGCGCCGAGCAGCTTCGCCCCGCGGAGCAGCGTACCGTCGCCCCCGAGGGTCATGAGCGCGTCGATCTCGGTTTCCGCGCCGAACTCCTCCTGCGAAGCGGCGCGAAGCCGTGGCTCGAAGATCAGCTCCAGCCCCAGCTCGGGAGCGAGAAGGTCGAGCGTGCCAAGCATGGCGGAGAGTTGCTCGTAACCCTCGTGACCGACGACGCCGATACGCATCAGCCGGCGATTGCCTCGGTTTCCCGCAGAGCGCGTACGCGGCTCGTGATCCCCGCGACGTCGAGACCCACCGACGCGAGCTGACGGGCGCGCGATGCCTGCTCGATGAATCGGTCCGGCACCCCGTGGGTCGCGACGCGAACGGCGGGTTCGAGCTTGCTCACGACACCCGCCATGTAAGCGCCGAATCCGTTGACGACGGTGCCCTCTTCGACGACCAGCAGCTGCCTGTGATCCGCGAGGATTGCCGCAAGCGTCAGCTCATCGTGCGGCTTGAGATACCGGCAATTCACCACTGTGACGTCGATCCCTTCCGCGCTAAGCGACTCGGCCGCGGCGATCGACGGCAGGACCATCGTGCCGACCTCGAGGATGGCGAAACGCTCGCCGTTTCGCTCTCCACTCTGCCGTACCACTTCCCATGTGCCGTACGGGACGGGAGCGATCTCCGTCGCCGCCGGGGGTTGGTCGGGCGCCGCGTCGCGCGGATACCGCAGCGAGAACGGGCCCCTGCCGTGGTCGATGCCAGTGCGCAGCAGGCCGAGCATCTCCTCCGCATTCTTGGGCGCCGTTACGGTCGCGCCAGGGATCGCGAGCATGTACGCAATGTCGTACAGCCCCATGTGCGTCGGGCCATCTTCTCCTACCAGACCGGCGCGATCCATTGCAAACACAACGGGCAGGTCCTGTATGGCGACGTCGTGCACGATGCTGTCGTACGCGCGCTGGAGGAAGGTCGAGTAAATCGCGCACACCGGGCGAAGCCCGCGCGTCGCGAGCCCGGCGGCGAAGGTCACCGCGTGTCCTTCGGCGATTCCAACGTCAAAAAACCGCTCGGGGTGCGCGATTGCGAACGCCATTGTGCCGGTCCCGCTAGGCATGGCCGCAGTAATCGCTACCACCCGCCGGTCCGCGCCCGCCAGCTCGGTGAGGCCGCGCCCGAAGATCGCCGTGTAGCCGGGGTTCGCGGTTGAGACCGCGCGCTGCTTACCCGTTGCGGGGTCGTGCCCCGGTGGAAGCGCGTGCCACTTCTCCACGTGCTCCCCTGCAGGAAAGCCCTTTCCCTTCTGGGTGATGACATGGACCAGCCGCGGGCCCGTCATGTCGCGCACCGCTGCGAACGTGTCCACGAGCGTGTCGATGTTGTGGCCGTCGACCGGGCCGAAGTAGCGGAACCCCAGCTCCTCGAACAGCACCCCGGGAGTCAGCAGCGACTTCATGCTCTCCTCCCACTTTCGCACGACGTTGCCGACGGACGAGAGGGGGCCCGGCGCGTGGTCGATCGCCGAGCCAATCGCTGAGCGCACCCGGTTGTACAGCGGGTTGCGCTGCACCGACGTGAGATAGCGCGACATGGCGCCGACGTTGGGCGCGATGGACATCTCGTTGTCGTTGAGCACGACGATGAAATCGCGCCCCGCGCCGCCTGCGTTGTTGAGCCCTTCGTAGGAGAGCCCGGAGGTCAACGCGCCGTCGCCGAGAATGGAGACGACCTTGAACGACTCGCCGTTGAGGTCGCGCGCGACCGCCATGCCCAGCCCGGCTGAGATCGCAGTCGCGGCGTGCCCGGCGCCGAACGCGTCGTACTCGCTCTCGCTCCGCTTGAGGAAACCGGACACGCCCGCCTCCTGGCGAAGCGTTTCCATCTCCGTGTTGCGGCCGGTGAGGAGCTTGTGCGGATAGCCCTGGTGCCCCACGTCCCAGAGAATCTGGTCCCGCGGCGCGTCGAACACCGCGTGGATCGCGACGGTGAGCTCGACGACTCCGAGACCGGCGCCGATGTGCCCGCCCGTGCGCGAGCACAGCTCGATCATGCGCTCGCGGATCTCCGCGGCGAGCGCGCGCAGCTCGTCGCGCGACAGCGCCGTCAGGTCCGCCGGCGATTTTATTCGGTCGAGTATCGGCATCTTGGGAGTCACGACTCTCTCAAGATGACGAATTTCGCGAGCCGTTGTAGCCGGGCACTGTCCAGACCCGATGCCTGTACGGCGTCGCAGGCGTCGGCGATCAGCTCGGAGGCCCGCGCGAGCGCGCCTTCGACTCCCAGCAACGCGGGATAAGTCTGCTTCCCGAGGGCCGCATCGCGCCCGGCCGTCTTCCCGAGCCGGTCACTGGTCGAGGTGACGTCGAGCACGTCGTCGGCGATCTGGAACGCGAGGCCGACCGCATGTCCGAAACGGGCTAGCGCAGCGAGCTGCGGCTCGCGGGCGCCGGCGGCGAGCCCGCCGATCCGGACCGAGGCCGCGATGAGCTCACCGGTCTTGCCCCGGTGGATCCGCTCGAGGTCGGCCAGTCCGAAATCGTCCGCGTGGGATGCGAGATCGAGAAGCTGCCCTCCGATCATCCCTCCGCCGCCCGCCGCGCGCATCAGCTCCGCGACGACGGCAGAGGTAGCATCGGAATCCAGCTCGATGCGCCCCGCGCCGGCGATCGCGGCGCGCACAGCGAGCGGTACCATCGCGGCGCCAAGCACCGTGGCAGTGCGAACGTCCCACTTCCTGTGCACGGTAGGACGCCCGCGGCGCAGGTCGTCGTCGTCCATGCACGGCAGGTCATCATGAACCAACGAGTAGGCATGAACGATCTCCACGGCGGCAGCGAGAGGCGCGATGTCGCCGCTTCCGCCCGCCGATCGGTACGCGGCAATCAACAACACTCCGCGAATGCGCTTTCCGGAGCCCAGCATCGCATAGCGCGCGGCTTGGGCGAGCGCGCCCCAGTCGTCCGAAACGAGAGTCACCGCGCACTCCTCGAGCGCAGCGCTGACTTCACCGCGCTCCGCGGCAAATTCGTCCTCGAAGCGCGCCAGCGTGGAATCCACCGAAGGCGAAGCCGCCGGCTGCAGGATGCTCATGATGCCGTCCGCTCCGCCGCGCGCAGGGTGTTCTTGAGAAGCATCGCGATGGTCATTGGGCCGACCCCGCCGGGGACCGGCGTGATGAGAGACGCGACCTCGCGCACCTCGTCGAACGCTACATCGCCGGCGAGCCTGTATCCCGACGCGCTCGCAGGATCCTCGATCCTGTTGATCCCGACATCTATTACGACGGCGCCGGGCTTCACCATGTCCTTCCTGACCAGGTGAGTCTTTCCGGCCGCTGCGATGAGGATGTCCGCGCGCCGGGTGTGCGCAGGCATGTCCGCGGTCGCGCTGTGGCAGACGGTGACCGTGCAGTTCGCGCTAGGTGAGTTCTGCAGCATAAGCGCGACCATCGGCTTCCCGACGATGTTGCTGCGGCCGACGACGACGCATTCCCTGCCAGCAGTCTTCACGCCCGAGCGCTGGAGCATGACCTGTATCCCAGCCGGGGTGCAGGGGACAAAGCCATCGGGGTCGCCGATCAGCATCTTGCCGACGTTCACCGGATGAAACCCGTCGACGTCCTTCTCCGGCTTTATGCGCCGGATGACCGAGTCGGATGCTATCTGCCTGGGCAGCGGCATCTGCACAAGGATCCCGTGAATCGCGGGATCGGCGTTGAGCGCGTCGATGTGCGCATCGAGCTCGTCCTGCGTCGTGGTCGCGGGCAGCCGGATCGTGACCGAGTGCATCCCCGCCTCCTCGCACGCCTTCCCTTTCGATTTCACGTACACGGCGCTCGCCGGATCGTCCCCTACCAGCACGACCGCAAGCCCGGGCTGGACACCGCGCGCGGCGAGCTTCGCCGTCCCCGCGGCTGCTTCGGCGCGCAGCTCCCGCGCTATCGCCTTTCCATCGATAAGCTCAGCGGGCAAAGTCCACCGCTCTAGTCTCGCGAATCAGCACGACCTTGATCTGCCCCGGATACTGGAGCTCGGCTTCGATCCGGCGCGCGATCTCCTCCGAGAGCGAGACCATGCGCACGTCGTCGATGTGGTCGGGGGTGACGACGACGCGAATCTCGCGGCCCGCCTGGATCGCGAACACCTTCTCGACTCCCTTGTAGCTCGACGCGATCTTTTCCAGCCCTTCGAGCCGCTTGACGTAAGTCTCGAACGCCTCGCGCCTCGCGCCTGGGCGCGATCCCGAGATGGCGTCGGCGGCCTGCACCAGCACGGAGATCTCGCTCTCGTGCGGGACATCGTCGTGGTGCGCGGCAATGCAGTTGACCACGAGCGGGTGCTCGTCGTACCGCGTAGCGACCTCCACGCCGAGCTGAACGTGGGTGCCCTCGTGCTCGTGCGTGAGGACCTTGCCCACGTCGTGCAGCAGCGCGCCACGCTTGGCCATCGCGACGTCGAGCCCGAGCTCCGCGGCCATAATTCCCGCGAGCCAGGCGACTTCCTTGGAGTGGTTCAGGATGTTCTGGCCGTAGCTCGTGCGCCAGCGCATCCGCCCGATCAGCTTGATCAGCTCCGGGTGGAGCCCGTGAACGCCGCTGTCGTACGCGGCTCGCTCTCCCATCTCGACGATGCCGACGTCAACTTCCTCGCGCGCCTTCGCGACCACTTCTTCGATTCGCCCCGGATGAATCCGCCCGTCCGCGACGAGCTTTTCGAGCGCGAGTCGCGCGACTTCACGCCGAACGGGCTCGAAGCAGGAGACGACGACGGTGTCGGGCGTGTCATCGATGATGACGTCGACGCCCGTTGCGAGCTCAAACGCGCGGATGTTCCGCCCTTCGCGCCCGATGATCCTTCCCTTCATCTCGTCGTTCGGGAGAGCTACCGCTGACGCGGTCGTCTCCGATGTGTGCTCCGCGGCGATCCGCTGGATCGCGAGTGCGACGATCTTCTTCGCTTCGCGGTCGGCGCCCTTCCGCGCGGTCTCGCGAATCTCGCGGACGCGGTTCGCTGCGTCGGCCTGCGCCTCTTCCTCGATCCGGTGGATCAGCTCGTTCTTGGCTTCCTGCGCGGACATGCCCGCGAGCTGCTCCAACCTGCGGCGCCCTTCGCCCACGAGCTGCTCGACTTCCTGCCGCCGGGACTCGATGGTCTTCTCGCGCTCTTCGACTCCATCGTTGCGATGGGAGACGTCGCGCTCCCGCTGCTCCACAAGCTCGAACTTCCGCTCGAGGACCATGCCGCGATCCTGGACGCGCTTTTCCTCCC
The DNA here is from genome assembly GCA_051005405.1 of Gemmatimonadaceae bacterium. Lineage (GTDB taxonomy): Bacteria > Gemmatimonadota > Gemmatimonadetes > Gemmatimonadales > Gemmatimonadaceae > JACDCY01. The sequence continues at coordinate 12,172 of JBPCJJ010000067.1, forward strand.
GCTCGATTTCCTCGCGGCGCTTCTTCGCTTCGGCTTCCCAATCCTCGCGAAGGCCGATCAGCTCTTCCTTCCCCGCGACGACCGCGCTCTTTCTGAGAGTCTCAGCCTCGCGTCCCGCCTCCGCGACGATGCGCTGCGCCGCCTCGTCGGCCGTGTCCTTGGCCGCGCGCTGCCTGCCTAGCTCGCTAGCGGCGCCCTTGCGTCGCCCTACAAAGAAAAAAACCGCGGCGGATAAGACTGCAATGACTATCGCGCCCGCGGCGATAAACGCCGTGTTGTATTCCATGCTGATCTATACCTCCATCGCGCCGGATGGTCGTCGCGCTTTTCGGCAAAGTTAACCCCGCCTCTTGGAGGGGGGGAGCCACGGGCGAATTTCGTCGCTGAGCTTCTGCATGGAGCCTACTACCGTGTACGAAGCTTCCCGCGCCTGAAACAGCTCGTCCGTGATCTGAAGGGCGGCCAGGATGGCCGCCTTGTGCTGCTCCACCACGTTAGTCGACTGCAGGACGCCCTTGATGGTCTTGTCCACGTGCTCGGCGACAGCCTTGGTATGCTCGGGGGTCGCGTCGCTGCGGATGGAGTACTCGTCGCCCAGGATGGCGACCTTTACGACGTTCTTCTTCGCGCTCATCGCACCGCCTCGCTCTGCTCGCGGAGGAACTGGACGCGCTCGAGCATCCCGCTGACGCGCTCCGTCGAAGCCTTGAGACGTTTGGTCAGATCTTTGTTCTCGCGCTCGAGCGCGGCGAGCCGCTCGGGGGTCGGCTTGGAGGACGAAACCGCCGTATCGATCTCCTTAAGTCGCGCCTCGGCTTGCAGCGCCCGCCGGCGAAAGCCGCTCAGCTCCTCCCCGAGATGGCGGACGAGCGATTCCAACTCCTTGAATGCGGCTTTTTCAGGACGTCCGCTGTCTGACACCCAGTTCTCCCTCAAGCGCCCGGAGGAGCTTGGTTCGGCGTGCGTCGATCTCCTTATCGCGTAGTGTGCGTTCCGGGTGCCGGAACGTCAATCGCCACGCCAGGCTGCGCTCCCCCTTTTCGACGCCCTGACCACGGAACTCGTCGAACAGCTCGAGCTTTTCGAGTAGATCGCCGGCGTGCTCACGAATCGCGGCCGCCAGCTTGGCAGACGGAAGGTCGTCCGCGGCAACCAGCGCGAGGTCCACCTGCACCGAAGGCGTCGCCGGAAGCGGCGCGACTCTCGTGCCTTGCGCTTCCGCCGCCGGCACGCCGCTCAGGCTGATCTCGATACCGAAAGCCGGCGTCGCCCAAGCCGGCGCGTCGAGCTCGACCTCGCTGACGAACCCCACCGAACGCCCTGCGGCCATGACCTCGAGCGCGGAAGAATCATCGTTCATGTGAAACATTATATCGCCACCTCTAAGTGCGGTTGTAACAATGACTTGCGCAAGCCATTTAGCGTCCCACAGGTCGTACGCTGGTGGTCTGCTTTCCGTGAAATGCGGCGGGCGGCGATGGCCCATGATGAGGGCGGCCACATGCCGTTGCTCCTGAGGACGCTCCCCAGGCTCGGGCGCGAAACCGGTTCCGGTCTCGAACCCTGGGCCGAAGACGGTCCCAATCTCGAACAGCCGGACGTCGCCCTGCATGTGCCCCAGGTTGTGCTCTGCGCGGCGCGCGAGCGTTTCGATCGCCGAGCTCCTGAGATAGGCCTCGTTCTCCGCCAGCGGATTCTGCACGCGGATCGCCGTGCCCCGGCCCTCGGCCACGAAGGGCATCGGGCGCGCCTCGAGCAGTCCTTCCGCGACCAGAGCTTCCCGCACACGCCGCTCCACCAGCCAGCCCGGGGCGTCCGGCGATCCGCCGGGACGGAACGGACGCAGGTCGGTCGAAATTCGGTCGTATCCGTGCAGACGCGCTATCTCCTCGATCAGATCGACCTCGGCGGTTACATCGGAGCGCCAGCTCGGCACGGTGGAGCAGATCAGGTCAGTCGAGTTTTCGGTGAGAGTGAATCCAACGGACGACAGATAGAAGCCCATCATCGCGTGCGGGATCGGGTCGCCGATTACGGCCGAAGCGCGAGCCGGCCGGACGGACACGTGCTCGACTTTATGGGCCAGGACATCGAGATCTACTCCTGGCCGTTCCACCCGGCCGCCGGTGAGGCTGGCGATGAGCGCCGCGGCTCGCGCGGCTAGCAACGGCACCGAATCGCGATCCACATGGCGTTCGAACCGGTAGCTAGCGTCGGTGGACAGGCCGAGGGCACGGCGGGTGGCGCGAACGCGGCGCGGGTCGAAGATGGCGACTTCCAGAAGGACATCGGTCGTCGAGTCGGCGACCTCGCTCCCCTTCCCGCCGATCACGCCGGCTATGGCTTCAGCCCTCTCCGCGCCTGCGATCACTGTCATCGAATCGGTGAGCGAGCGCTCGATACCGTCGAGCGTGACGAGCTTCTCGCCCGCCACGGCGCGTCTCACCGTGACGCTTCCCCCAAGCTTGGAGAGGTCGAACGCATGCATCGGCTGGCCGTAGCCGTGGAGCATGAAGTTCGTGGCGTCCACGACATTGTTGATTGACCGCGCGCCGATCGCCGCGAGACGGTTAGCGAGCCACTCGGGGCTGGGCGCGACCCGCACTCCGCGGATTATCACCGCGGCGTACCGCGTACAGCCTTCCTGGTCGCTAATGCTGACGGTGACGCCGCCGGTTTCGCCCTTGCTGGATTCGGTGCGCTGAAGAGCATCGGCGACCGCCATGTTCTTCCACGGCTCACCGTCAAATTCGCGCAGGGGGGTCCCGCTCGCGGCTGCAAGCTCTCGCGCGATCCCTCTGTGCGAGAGCAGGTCCGGCCGGTTCGGCATCACGTCCACCACGAACATCGTGTCACCGGCGCCGACGGCTTCGAGGAACGAGGCGCCGGGCATTGCGTCGGTCTCGAGCGCGAGTATCCCATCGTGATCCTGGCCGAGCCCGAGCTCGCGCGAGGAGCATAGCATCCCGTTCGAAGTCTGTCCGCGAATCTTGCGCTTCTCGATCTTAAGCCCGCCCGGCAGCGTCGCGCCGACAGGCGCGAACGGATATGCCGTCCCCGCAGTCACGTTCGGCGCGCCGCACACCACGTCGAACAGCTCGCCCTTCCCCGCGTCCACCTTCGTGATCCAGAGGTGGTCCGACTCCGGGTGGCGCGCGGCTTCCACGACGCGGCCGATCACTATGTCCCCGAGATCCTGACGGACGGGGCGCATCTCCTCGACGGTAGCGCACCGCGAGGTGAGTATGTCGCGCACCTCGCGCGGAGACAGCTCGGCGGAAACGAAGTCGCGCAGCCACTCGTGCGAAGCGTTCATCGCGCGAACTGCTGGAGGAAGCGCACGTCGGAGTCGTACAGCGTGCGGATGTCCGGGATGCCGTAGCGCGCGAGCGCCATGCGTGCCGGCCCCATGCCGAACGCCCACCCCGTGTACCGCTCAGCGTCCACTCCGGAGGCCGACAGCACCTGCGGGTGCACCATCCCCGCGCCCAGGATCTCCATCCACCCGCTCCCTTTGCACGTCGCGCAGCCCGAGCCGTGGCAGATCGCGCATTGCACGTCCATCTCCGCGGACGGCTCCGTGAACGGAAAGTAGCTGGGGCGGAAGCGCGTCCTGGTTTCGCCGAACAGCTGCTGGGCGAAGTATGTCAGAGTCGCCTTGAGGTCCACGAAGCTGACGCCTTCGTCCACGGCGAGTCCTTCGATCTGCGCGAACATGGGCGCGTGCGAAGCGTCGAAGAAATCACGGCGGTACACGTTGCCAGGCACGAGAATCCTCAGGGGCGCGCCGTACGTCTGGAGCATTCGTATCTGCACCGGGGACGTGTGCGTGCGGAGCAGTATGTCGTCGCTCAGATAGAGCGTGTCGTGCATGTCCATCGCCGGATGGTCGGGCGGGAAGTTCAGCGCCGTGAAGTTGTGCCATTCCGTTTCCGCCTCGGTCCCGACCGCGATGTTGAATCCGATCTGCCGGAAAATCTGCTCGACTTCCTCGATGATGATCGTCACCGGATGCCTGGCGCCAAGCCACCGCGCGCGGGCCGGCATCGTGACATCGACTGGCGCCGACTGTTTTTTGGCCGCGGCGGCGAGCTCGGCCTCCCGCTCACCAAGTCGTCCTTCGAGCAGAAGCTTCGCCTTGTTGAGCGCTCCCCCGGCAGCCCGCTTCTCGTCGGCCGAGAGCTTGGGCAGCTCGGCGAGGAGCGCGGTCAGCTTGCCGCTCTTGCGGCCGAGCAACGCCGTGCGCGCGGCCTCCAGCTCATCGCGCGTCGTGGCGGCGGCGATTCGCTCGAGTCCTTCGCGTTCGAGTTGCTCTGCTTCGGTGACGAGGCTCAATGGAGCTATTGGCTGTTGGCTATTGGCTGCTGGCTACCGCACAAACAACAACGGCTCCGCAAATGTATCGCGGAGCCGCCAAACCTCACCACACCGGCGCTGCGCGCCCGGTGGTTACGCAGCCTTGATGGCCGAGCGGACCTTGTCGGCGATCGCCGCGAACGCTTCCGGCTCGCGCACGGCCAGGTCTGCAAGCACCTTCCGGTCAATCTCGATCCCGGCCTTCTTGAGCCCGTTGATGAACACGCTATAGCTCATCTCGTGCTGGTGGGCCGCCGCGTTGATGCGGGTGATCCAGAGGCGACGGAAATCGCGCTTCTTGTTCTTGCGATCGCGGTACGCATAGCGCCAGCCGCGCTCGACGTTCTCTTTCGCGGCTTTCCACAGCTTGCTGCGCGCGCCGAATCCTCCGCGCGCGGCCTTCATCACCTGCTTTTTGCGCTTCAGTCGCGCGACGTTCGATTTGACTCTAGGCATTTATCTCTCGGTTCGATGCTTAACGGCGGTTCCTGGATCGGGGATTGTGGATACCACAATCCAACGCCAGAAACCGTTTAAGCCTGTAAAAGTCTCTTGAGGTTCTTGGTCTCGCCGTTCGTGGCCACCGTGGTTGACTGCCGAAGCCGGCGCTTACGCTTGGACGTCTTCTTGGTCAGGATGTGGCTCTTGAAGGCCTTGTGGCGCTTCACCTTGCCGGTGCCGGTCAGGCTGAAGCGTTTTCGCGCCCCACTATGCGACTTCATTTTAGGCATCTTGTACTCTTTTCCGTTTGCAGTTAGCCGATAGCCGTTGGCTACTTAGGCGCCAATATCATGATCATCAACTTCGCTTCGAACTTCGGGTCACTCTCGACCTTTGCCACGTCCGCCAGGGTTTGCGCCACCCGATCCAGCACCTGACGCCCCAGCTCGGGGTGCGCGATCTGCCGGCCGCGGAACATCAACGTCACCTTCACCTTGTTGCCTTCACCCAGAAACTTCCGCGCGTGCCGCGCCTTCGTCTCGAAATCATGCTCGCTGATGCCGGGGCGGAACTTCACCTCTTTCAGCTGAATGATGTGCTGCTTCTTCTTGGCCTGCCTCGCCATCTTCGCCTGCTCGAACTTGAACTTTCCGTAGTCCATGATTCGGGCGACGGGCGGGCGGGCCGTCGGAGCAACTTCGACCAGATCGAGCCCCTGTTCCTCTGCCTGGGCCAGTGCGACATCGACCTCCATGATTCCAAGCTGTGCGCCGTCTGCGGCGATCACGCGAATGGGGCTGATGCGGATCTGTTTGTTGACGCGAACTCGTTTTGTCGTGTCCTGGATTGTCATTGACCTCACAGCATTGAACAAAAAACGCGGACCCTCGATAAGGAGTCCGCGGATACGGACGCTCCCTGGCTCAGGGGGCGCCTCAAGGCCGGAACTCCTACAGCGCACCCCGCTCGAGGCGAGGGCCGAAGGGTGGGCCGAGCTGCCAGGCTCGACCGCTTAATGCGTTGTACCCATACAACCTAGCAGCTGCCGGGCTTGGGGTCAACACAGGTACTTCCTGCTCGCAACTGATTAGTCCACTCACCGCTAACAGCTTGGATTCTCGTTCAACATCCCGGTAGGCAGCCTTTACCGGACGTACATCCACAGCCCGTACAACCCTAGCAGCGCCCCGCCGAGCGCCAGCGCCGTCCCGGCCCCTCCGCCGATCACGAGCCCGGCCAGCAGTGCCGCCCCGCCCACGATCATCAGGGCCGCGCTCTCGCGCGCCGGCGCCTGGAGCTGCGCGCCCATCGCTGTCGGGGCCTCCGCGGCTCCTGGAGTTGCGATCCCGACGCGAGCCGACTCGACCGTGGGACGGGCGGGAGCCTGCCCGGCGATCGACTGCGCATGCGAGGCGGGCGCGATCGCCGCGACGAGCATCACCGAAGCCAACATTGTCACGAACCGATTCATTGTTTGCTCTCCACGAGTGTGTAGGTCTTTCCGTCGTGCGCGATGCGTCCCCACGGCGTCACCGCGTCGTGCTCGAAAATCAGCAGCCACTCCTCCGCCAGCGCCTGGGCGAACAGCCGCCGCTTGGTCTCCAGCGACACGAGAGGCTCCACGTCGTACCCCATGATCCACGGAAGTGGCAGATGGGCGGCCGTCGGCGCGATATCTCCCAGAAAGCACGCCCTCTCCGCGCCTGACGTAACGAGTATGCTCTGGTGATACGGCGTGTGACCCGGCGTGGGAATAACGCGGATCCCCGGCATGACATCGCTCTCCCCTTGCAGCAGCCGCAACTTCCCTGCCCGTTCGATCGGCACGTAGTTGCGATCGAAGTAGCTTGCCGCGGTTCGCTCGTTCGTGTGCGTCGCGTAATCGTACTCGCCGCGCTGCACCATGTATTCCGCGTTTGGAAACGTCACCGCCACCTCTCCGTCGGAATCGGTGTACGTGTTGCCGCCGGCGTGATCGAAGTGCAGATGCGAGTTGATTACGACGCTGACTGCATCGGGCTCGTGCCCCGCCGCGCGGATCCCGTCTTCGAGAGCCGTCCTCGACTGCTCACCACGGTTCTCGATTCCGTAGATATCGAGAAACTTCTGGCTCTCCTTGTTCCCGGCGCCCGTGTCGATCAGCACGAGTCCGTCGGGGTGCTCGATCAGGAGGCAGCGCATACCTAGCTGGATGCGGTTGCGGTCGTCCGCGGGAATCCTTTTCTCCCAGAGCGGCTTCGGCACCACGCCGAACATCGCGCCACCGTCGAGCCGCTGGCCACCGGCCTGGATCGCGTGACAGCGGAGATCACCGATCAGCAACGGCTGAACGAGCGGTTTCGGAACCGTCATGCGGTGAGGTCGTTGATCGCGGCCGTTGGCAGCGCTGATTTGCGGCGCGGCTTCCTCGCTGCGCGCGCGCCCGCGAAACGCTGGAGGTCCGCCCATGTGTATACGCCAGCGTCGTTCGCGTGCCGCAGCATCCTCACGAGGCACTCCGCCGTCGCGAGCGCGTCGCCGCCCGCGCGGTGCCGCGCGGCGATCGACACGCCGTAGTAGCGAGCCACGTGATCGAGCGACCTTCGCGGAAGCTGCGGAAGGAGCTTCCGCGCCAGCCGCACGGTGCACAGCTGCCGGCCATGAATGGTGTGGCCGGTGGCGCGCAGCATCTCGGTCGATACGAACCGCCAGTCGAACCGCGCGTTATGCGCCGTAAAGACGTGCCCGCCGAGCACGGCCATGAGACGGGGAGCGACCTGGTCGAACGTGGGCGCGTCCTTGACCATGTCCCATGTGATGTGCGTGAGAGCGGTGATGAAATGCGGAATCGGTCGCTGAGGGTTCACCAGCGTCTCGTACGCCTCGGCGATCTCGCCATTGCGCACGACAACAGCCGCAATCTCTGTAATGCGGTCGCCAAAGTTCGCACGGGTGCCAGTAGTCTCGACGTCGACGACTACGTATGACAATGAATCAATGCGATCGATCCCGGGCGCAGCGCAAGCTGGCGCGCCGCCCGCAACCGTCGCGTGGTTAAGCGAAGGGGCTGTGATGACGCGCCACCTGCCGTCGAGCCCCTTCTCGAAGTCGGTGCGCCCCGCGAACATCGCTGCCGCCAGATGCTCGGCGACGGTGCGCGGCGGCCCCGGGAGATTGCACACGTGGGCGATCAAGTCCACCGCGTCGGCGGGACCGGCTGACAGGTACTCGAGCGCGCGCTTCGTCAGCGACGTATCCGCCGCCGCCGAGTGAATCCCGCCGCTCAGTCCCACGGGTCGTCCCTCGTCACCGGGCACGTCATGCACCTGGGGCCGCCCCCGCCGCGAACCAGCTCCCCGCCTGGGAAGGTGATCACCGCGCGCTCTTCGGCCGCGATCTGCACGCGATCTTCGAGAAAATCCGCCGCCGACACGATCCGAAAGCCGACCTTTTCCATCTCGTGCAGCGTCGCCTCGTTTCGCGCGTAAGACGTCAGCAGACCCGGTCTCAGCACGCCGAAGTTGCAACCCGACGCCCACTGCTCCCGCTCCTGGATCATCCGGCGCGGGCCGCCACACGACACCGGCTCCATTTTCATACCGCAGTTCTCGAGCGCGGCGAATATCGTGGGCATCTCCGACATCTGCGCTCCGCCCTTCCGCCAATGCAGAATTGGCAACCGCTCCGGCCCGATGAAATGCGGAGGATAGACCACGCAAAGCTCGCGATCGACCTGTGTGAAAATCATGTCGAGGTGAATCGCGATGTTCTCGCGCGGCATGACTACGACAATGAGATCGGTGATTCCGGTCTGCGCGAACAGCAGCGCAGCGAGATTCTCGATCGCCGCCGGGCTCGAGCGCTCGCTGAAGCCGATGATCGCGAGGTCTCGGCGCAGCGGATGCACGTCTCCGCCTTCGAGCGTGTAGTTAATCCGCCGCTCCGTCGAGCCGTCGTAGAGAATCCCCTTGTTGGTGAGCTTCGGGTGCGCAGAGAAGATCGCCTTCATGATCAGCTCCTCGCTCCACCTGACTCCGTGCCGCATGGATCCGATCATCACGTGCTCGCCGAGGCCCATCGCTACGTCGCGCGTGAAGAACAGGTTCGGTAGCGGAGGCAACAGGTATCCCGATTCGTTGAGCTTCTTCGCCAGCGGACCGGGGCGCTCCTCCCTCCCTTCGATCAGCGTGCGGACGAGCTCCTCGGCCGGCAGCTCGTAGATCTCGCGCGTCAGAGGCTCCGAGGGGATGATGTCCATTGATTCGCGCCAGAGCTTTTCGCGCACGCTCTGGTCGGCGACCACGTGTGACAGCAGGTCTGTGACCTGGTGAACCGCCGTAAACCTCTCGAGAATCGCGACGAATCGCCGGTGCTCTTCCCCGGCGGCCCTGACGTCGATCATGTCGTCGTAGAGGTAGGTCTCGCGCGTGGTTGGGGTTACGGCCAACAGCTCCGGTCCCGGCGTATGCACCAGGACCGAGCGCAGCGCTCCAATTTCGGACGTCACATGAACGGGCATCTACCCCCGAAGATAAGCCGTTCCCCGCTCCAGCGCCCCACCTACTGGTCTGGAAGCAGCCAGCGAAATAAGTTTGTGAATGATTTCACAAGCGCCATGAAGCGTATCGCTGAATCCACTGTTCGCAGGCTTTCCCTGTACCTCGGCTTCCTCGAAGACATCCATCGTCGAGGCACCACGACGGTATCCAGCGAGGAGCTCGCCAAGCTGGGGGGGACGACCTCGGCGCAGGTCAGGAAGGACCTCTCCCGGTTCGGATCGTTCGGCAAGCGCGGGCTCGGTTACTCGGTGGCCGAGCTGCTCGAGCGGCTCCGCCAGATCATGGGGCTGGAACGGCGGTGGCGGGTGTGCATCATCGGCGCGGGAAAGATCGGCGCTGCGCTGGCGCAGTACGAGGGATTCGCGCAGCGCGGCTTCGACGTGGTCGCGGTTTACGATTCGAACAGTGCGCGGGTCGGCGAATCGCTGGGTGAACTCCCTGTTCGCGACGTGACTTTCTTCGAGCGGGATGCGGAAACGGAAAAATTCGACATCGCCGTGCTCGCGATCCCTGCGCGCGGAGCGCAGAAGATGGCCGAGCGCGTTGCCCGGGCCGGCGTCGCCGCGATACTCAACTTCGTTCCCGGGCAGATCACTGCTCCGCCGAAAGTCGCCATGCGCACGGTGAACATGGCCATGGAGTTGGAAGCTCTGTCGTTCGCGCTTACTAACCGGGAGTGATGTTCGCGCGAAGGGCGGCGTAGAGGCGCGCGAACTCGGGCGGGGAGAGTGTTTCGGGGCGCGCTGACGGATCCCATCCACCCGCCGTAAGCATTTCACGAGCGCGCTCCGTGTCCACAGCTGCGAGCGCGCGCACGATCGTTCCGAGTTGCTTGCGGCGCATTCCGAAGAAAGACTGGACGAAGGCCTGGAAGCCGGGCGCGGTTTCGGGTGGAACCAGCGGCGAGGTGCGCGGGCGTAATCGTACGACCGCTGAATGCACCTTGGGCGCGGGCGTGAACGCGCTCGGCGGAACGTGCATGAGCAGCTCGGGCTCGGTCAGGGCCTGGAGAGTCACCGACAGCGCGCCGTACTCGTCGTCGGCGGCGTTGGCGGCCATGCGCTCTGCAACTTCCCTCTGCACGAGAAAGACGGCGCGCAGCGGCATAGGCTCCTTGAGCGCGTGGAAGATGATCGGCGTCGTGATGTAGTACGGCACGTTCCCCACGAGAACGTAGGGCCCGCCGGCGAGCTCTGCGATGTTCGCGTCGAGTACATCGGCTTCGATGACTTCGATTGTGGTATCGCCGGCAAACTCGATCCGGAGGTTCGCGGCGAGCGCGCGGTCGAGCTCGACGAGCACCAGGCGGCGCGCGCGCCCGGCGAGATGGCGGGTCAGCGCTCCTCGTCCGGGGCCGATCTCCACGACCGTCTCGTCGCCGGTAAGGTCGAGCGCGCTCGCGATGCTTTCGAGCACGCGCTCATCATTCAGAAAATGCTGGCCGAGCCTCTTGAGAACGGGCGGATGGCCGCCCGTGCCGCGCGCCATGGGACGCCGCACTCGTCAGGCGCGGAGGATGACCAGCGTCTGATCGTCGCGGAGCGGCGTGCGGCCGGAAAATCGGCGAAGCGACTCAAACACCTTCTCGAGAATCACGTCCACAGGCTCTTTCCGGTTCTTTTTGACGGCGTCGAGCACACGCTGCTCTCCAAGCCTGTCGCCCTTCGAGTTGCGGGCGTCGCTGATGCCGTCGGTGAAGAGCAGCAGCAGGCTTTCCTTCGGGTGCCATGGAAGCGATTTCGCGTGGGGCGCCGCGTCCACCATCCCAAGCGGCGGATCGAGCGCAGGCAGCCTGTCGCACTTCCCGTCGGGCCCAAACAGGAATGCGTGCGGGTGGCCGGTGTTCGCGTAGTGGAGTACGCTCTTCTTGCGGTTCACCACGCCGTAAAAGAGCGTCACGAACATCTCGGTGGTCGTCAGCTCGTCGGTCACGGAGCCGAGCAGGGCGCCGAGCATCGCGCCCGGGTCCGAGTGAATCTGCGCGTGGATCGAAGCTGCGCTCATCGTCAGAGCCATGATCAGCGCGGCGCGGTATCCGTGACTGGACACGTCTCCAATCATCACGCCGGTGGACGCGTTTCCGAGACGGAAGAGATGATAGAAGTCGCCGCCGACACTCTCGGCGGGGACGACCCGCGCAGCGATCTCGGCGTCCGCCGAAAGACTGGCGGGCTGCGGGAGAAGCTTCATCTGTAGATCGTGCGCCAGAAGCATCTCCTGTTGCAATCGCTGCTGGTCCATGGAAGCTCGCACGAGCCGGGAGTTCTGGATCGCGATTCCGATCTGGGTTGCGATTGCTGCGACGAGCTTCTGATCCCCTGCGCTGAACGGCTGGCCTCTCTCGCGCTCCGACAGAATCACTACTCCGAGAGGCAGGCTTCCGGTCGAGCTGGTCCAGATGATCGGCGCGGCGAGCATCGTATCGCGCGAGTAGATCGCCTCGTGCTCCGAGGTGCTTTCGCTGGAATCCGCGATTCCGAGATGGCGAGTGCGGAAGACGCGGGCGGCCACGCTCCCCATGTCGTTGATCGGTATCGACGTGAGCTGAGTCTGCTCGATTCCGATCGCGGCGACGGCGTACAGCATCGTCGTCGGCCGGTCGTACAGGAGAATCGCGCCGCGCCGCGCGCCCACGGTCTGCGACAGCTCGGTGAGAATTGTCGTGGCGGCCTCCTCGAGCGTGACTGTCCGGCCCAGTATCTCGCTGATCGTGTAGAGGAGACTGATCTCCTCGTAGCGACCGGCCAGTTCCGCGGCGGTGTGTTCCATCTCGAGGCCGGTCCGCATCATCTGGTTGACGACGGGGAGGAGCAATCGCGCGTTTCGCTCGAGCGGGAGCTGATCGCCTTCGCACGGCCCGACCGTCATCCATGCCCGCTTAGGTCCGGCCAGCCGCGTCGTCATCACGCGACCGGCGTTCGTCAGGACCGCTCCGTGCTCGGTATCGGGCAGTGTATCGGGAGCGAGCACCGCGCCCGCGGACGTTGCCGCTGCGAGCGTTGGGGGATTCTTATCGTCCGCGATCCAGACGGCGACCGCGCACTGCGTCGCGTCCTGAAACGCGGCGAGCACCGCGCGAAGGTCTTTCATCCACGTTGCACCGTCAGGCGCACTGTATTGCCGCCTTCGGCGAACTGCTCCACGCGATTGACCAGGCACTGCATCAGGTACAGCCCGCGGCCGTCCTCCCGCAAGACGTTTTCGGGGGTAGTGCAGTTTCTGGTGCTCGCCGGGAGGTCGAACCCGTCGCCCTCGTCGGTGACGTCGACGACTAGCATGTCGCCCGCCTTGTTGACGCAGGCGCGCACCCGAACGTGTTTCGTCGCGTCCTCTCCGTTGCCGCGGAGGATCGCGTTCGACAGCGCTTCGGTGAGAGCAACAGGCACGTTGAGCGAGCACTTCTCGGGCTCGATCCTGAGGCGGCGACATTCCGCCTGGACCAGCTCGACGACCCGTTCGATCTCGTGCACGTCACTGGGGATTTGGAGCTCCAGCGCGACGCGCATCTTGGGCATCAGAAGCTCTCTAGCGCCTTCTCCCGGCTGTCCGATATCTGGAATAGCGTGTCCAGCTTGGTAAGCTCGAAAAGCGTCTTGAGATCGTCGTTCAGGTTCGCGAGGCGGAGCTCGCCGCCCTGCTCGCGAATTTTCTTGGATAATGAGACCAGAACGCCGAGTCCCGAGCTGTCGATGTAGCCCGTCTGGCTGAAGTCGATGAGGAAGCGCTTCTCTCCCTTCTCGAGCTCGTCGAGCACCTTCTGCTTCAGCTCCTGGCGGTTGCCGACGATGAGCTGGCCTTCTACATCGACGACGACGATCTCGCCCTGCTTGCGAATGGTGAAGCTCATGGAATGGGAGTCTCCGAGCTGGAACGTTGAACTGTGACGGACGACTGGTGACTAGTAATTAGTGACTGCTACCTGCTACCTGCTACCTGCTAACTGCACTTCAGTGCTGCTGTCGCTGCAACGTTAATAATGTCCTGTGGTTGCGCTCCGCGGGAGAGATCAGCGACCGGTTTCGCCAATCCCTGAAGGATCGGGCCGATCGCCACAGCACCCGCGAGCCGCTCCACCAGCTTGTAAGCTATGTTGCCGGCGTCGAGTGATGGGAAGACCAGCACATTCGCCGTTCCCCCGAAGATGCTTCCGGGGGCCTTCCTGTTCGCAATGTCGGGCACCAGCGCAGCGTCGGCTTGCAATTCTCCGTCCACCAGGAGCGACGGGTCCCGCTCGCGAATCAGGCGCACCGCTTCCACCACCGTTCGAACCGAGTCGGACGTGGCGCTGCCGTGGGTGCTGAAGGAGAGCAGCGCGACCCGCGGCACATCCCCGACGATCAGAGCGCGGTCCCGCGCCGCGCAGATGGCGATTTCCGCGAGCTGAACCGCCGTAGGGTGCGGCACCACCGCGCAGTCGGTGAAAGTGAGGACGTCGCTACCCGTTCCCCACGGCGCCGCGCCCACCATGTAGAAAGCGCTGGAGATCGTCGCTATCCCCGGGGCCTTGCCAACAATCGAGATCGCCGCCCTGAGAACGTCGGCCGAGGAGTACACCGCGCCAGCCACGCACGCATCCACCTGTCCATCCCGAACCAGCTCGGCCGCTTGCTGTAGCGGTGGCGCCCGCTCGGCCCGCACGACCTCGACGCCAAGCTCTTTAATCGCGGCGTGGGATTCCGGACGCGCGGGATCGAGGACCAGCACGGGCTCCACGATCTTCCGGTCGCGCATGACGCGCACGGCCTCGAGAATCCGCGCGTCGCTGCTCTCCGGGAAGACGACGCGGCGGGGTTTCGCGGCCGCGCGGCGGCGAACGTCGTCGGTGAAGCTCAACCGGCCATCATGGCCCGGTCCGGAACCGGGCCGCGAGAGCTTTGGCGACAACCGGATGCACGAGACCGTCGACGCTCCCGCCGAACCGGGCTACCTCGCGCACGATGCTCGAGCTGATGTAAGTGGTATCGAGCGAGGGCACCATGAATACGGTCTCCAGTCCGGGCGACAGGTGCCTGTTCATGAGCGCCATCTGGAACTCGTACTCGAAGTCGCTCACGGCGCGCAGGCCGCGGATAATCAGCGAAGCATCCACTTCCCGCGCGAAATCGACGAGCAAACCGGTGAAGCCACGGACCTCGATGCGGTCATCGTCACCCAGAGTCGCGCGGATGAGCTTCTTGCGCTCTTCGAGGGTGAACAGCGGCTCTTTGGCGGAATTATTCGCGACCGCCACCACCAGCCTGTCTACGAACTCGAGGCTCCGCACCACGAGGTCCTCGTGTCCGCGCGTAATCGGGTCGAACGAGCCCGCATATATCGCAATCTTCGCCATGTGTCTCCGGGTGGGCGTCGGAGGGTTCGGGCGGGGTGTGGTCCCGGCAGCGCCTACGCTCGCAAACTGCGCGAGCTAAGAC
>JBPCJJ010000068.1:0-2870 GCA_051005405.1 Gemmatimonadaceae bacterium
GTGCCCGACGGCGATCTCGAGGCCGCGGTGCGCCTCGTCACGCGCGTGCGGGCTCAGGAAGCAGCCGATGCCGCACGGCGAATCGGCGCGGAGCCTGGCACGGAGGGCATGACCCTGGATGAGACCGACGCAGAAATCTCCGCGACACCGCGTGTCGATGAGTTCGAGCGGGTCAAGGCGATAGTTACGAGCTATCGGCTCGTGGACACGCCCGCGATCGTCGCGGCACGGGAGTATGGGTACGACATCGGGCTTCTGAAGCATTCGGTCGCCGAGGCGAGCAGCTATCATCTCCCCCCTGCACAGCCGGCGTATGCCGGCCCGGGCTCTACTTACGTGCGCGAAGGACGTGACGTACCAGGAGACCGCCGCATCGCGCCCGAAGCAGTCACGATGCTACGCCAGCTCGCGAGCCACGACGTGCGGTTCGTGGTGATCGGTGGCGTCGCCGCCCAGCTCCACGGCTCTGCGCGGCTCACCAAGGACCTCGACATTTTGTACGACACGGCACCGGATAACATCGAGCGCCTCGCCGGCCTCTTGATTCGCTGGCGATCATATCTGCGCGGGGTGGAAGCGGGACTGCCTTTCACCCCCGATGCCAGGACTATCAAGCCGATCGAGGTTCTAACGCTCGAGACCGAGCATGGAAAGTTCGATGTCCTGCAGCGGGTCGCTGGTGTCGGTACTTACGCGGATGCTCTAGCGGCCATGCGCCCCTTTCCGGTTGCGGACTTCGCCGTCAACGCACTCTCGCTCGAGAGTCTGATAAAGTCCAAGCTGGCTGCGGGGCGACCGCGCGACAAAACAGAAGTGCTGGAACTGGAAGCACTGCGTAGCATCGCTGAGCAACAGCGTGCCGCGCTCGAAGACGGCGGTTGAGGCCCACCAACGCAATCAACCGATTATCTCAGTCAGCCCTTCGACCACGCGCGCCAACTCCTCTTCCGACGCGCGGGCCAGGCGCTTGCCGAGCCGGGCCACCGCTAATGTCCGAATCTGGCTGATCTTGATCCACGATCGTTTGCTCAATCCCCAGCGGCGCTCTCCAGCGTGAGTGAAATCTCGCGCGCGGTTCCTGACTGGTAAGCGCGACCGCAATCACGGTTCCCGATCGCGCGTTGAAGACGCCATCGCTGAGCACGAGTACTGGTCTGCGCCCGGCCTGTTCCGACCCGCGCGCAGGGTTCAACCCGGCCCAGCGGATGTCGCCCCTCAGTACTCGGGCCACGCCTCCCCATCCGTGGAAATACCCTCCTCGGCGAGCCTGACCTCTTCATCCCTATCGAGCTTGGCGCATTCGGACGCGAGGCGAGTCTTATGGAGCCGGGCAAGTTTGTCCGCGACCGCAGCTTCCACGAGCCGACTGCGATTGGGAACCAGCTGCCGATCGACGACTTCATCGAGGTCGCGCAATAGCCGTGAGTCCAGGGTTAAACACAATCTTCATCTTGGCCATCGAAAACCTCCGGTATGATATAGCGTCATACCAAAGCGATTACCGCTAGTGCCCGCGGATTCTCAAACGGTTCCCGCGCCGACCGGCGTGCGTCTCATCCGGGCAATAACTGCCGCGCGAACATGTAGATCGCGCACCCGGTGAAGAACGACACGGGCAGGCGCCACCCCGGCTTGGCCTGAAACTCGGGGACGAGATTCGACGCGCCCACATACAACGTTACGCCCCCCGCGAGCGCGAGTCCGTGCCGAGCGAGTGGCTCGACCAGCCCGGTAAACAGCACACCCAGCACCGTCGCGGCCGCGAGCGCGGTCGCCGCAGTCACCGCGCGTTTGCGGCTCGCCCCGGCCGCCAGAAACAGGCTCGAAATCGCCACGCCCTCCGGGACCTTGTGCAGCATGATCGCAAAGAACACGAGGATACCGAGCGCGTTGCTCACCGCGAACCCGCTCGCGATCGCGACGCCGTCGATGAACGTGTGCAGCAGCAGCCCGGCGAGCGCGGACCAGCCGACGGCCTGCGTGACGGAGTGTTTCTCCTCGCCGAAATGAAAGTGCGGCGCGAGAGTGTGCTGGGTGAGATGCACGAGGAGATACCCGAGCAGCACGACGAACGCGGCGCGCGATCCGCCCTCCTCGATGGCGTGAGGGATCAGGTCGAGCAAGCCGACCGAAACCATGAAGCCGGCCGAAAAAGCGAGCAGCGCATCCAGCCCGCTCTCGCTCCAGCGCGTCCGCGCGGTTACAGCGGCGGCCCCGAGAATGTTGGCCGCGCCGGCAAGGACGGCGTAGCCGAGCGCCGACAGGTCTACGTTCAGGCGGGCGTCAACGAAAGACGCTGGGCCATCGCCGCGGTCGCCTCGGAAAGCATCGGCGCGGGCGCACGGTCCCACGAGGGCGCGCGCCATGGCTTCTCGGCGATCGCGCCGAACTCCTCAAGGCCGCGCGCCTGAAGGAAGTACGCCCAACGATCCGTTCTCGAGTATGCGAACAGCTCGATCTGCGGTGTGAGCGTGAGCTGGTCCTCCAGCGTGTACGCCGAGATCTCGATGCCGCCGTACGTGGCGAGTGGCACCTTGAGCCGGGCGATGGCGTCACGGAAATCCGGGAGGGCGATTCCCTCTCCCGTCCAGACGAGGTCCGTGCGACGGTCCTCCACGCTGACATCGATCGCCGGCGGCAGGTGCTCGCTCAGCGTGTAGAAGAGGTCAACGACGCGCTCGGCGTTCGCCGCCACGTGCGCCTCCCACACGCCGTCGTGCTGCTCGAACGTGAACCCGTCGGTCCCCGACCGGAACCGGCGCCATACAGTTGCCTCTGGTTGCGACGTTCTGAAAATCATTCTGCCTCTGGTTTGTCCGAGGGCGGGCGGGGGTGGGTGTCCGCGTCGGGCACCTACGCTACGCTAAGAC
>JBPCJJ010000069.1:0-50350 GCA_051005405.1 Gemmatimonadaceae bacterium
AAGAAGAGCGAGCGCTCGGTCGAAGTCGGCAAGCTGATCGCGAGAAAAGCAAAGGAAGCCGGGTTTACGAAGGTCGTCTTCGATCGCTCCGGCTACAAATACCATGGTCGCGTCAAAGCCGTGGCCGACGGCGCCCGCGAAGCGGGCCTGGAGTTTTAGAGATGTCTGAGAAGGAAGAACAGAGCGCGGAGCCGGTGACCCGGTCCGACAACACGACGCCGGATTCCAGCGCACCTTCCAGCGCACCTTCCAGCGCACCCTCCAGCGAGTCCGTGGACAGCGGCGCCGGGTCGGTCTCGGAGCGTCCGGTGCGAGGCGGAAGCGCGCGCGGTGGTGGCGGTGGTGGCGCCGGACGCGGGCGCGGTGGCCAGGGCGGCGGCGGTCGCGGTGGTCAGGGTGGCCAGGGCGGGGGCCGTGGCGGCCCCGGCGGCGGTCGTCCCGGCGGCAAGCGCGGCGACAAGGACTCGCGTGACGGCGGCAGCGATCTCGTCGAGAACGTGATCGCCATCAATCGCGTGGCCAAAGTCGTGAAGGGCGGACGGCGGTTCTCGTTCAACGCCCTCGTGGCCGTAGGCGACGGGCAGGGGAAGGTCGGCTTCGCCACGGGGAAGGCCAACGAAGTGTCGGAAGCGGTGCGAAAGGCGGTTGATTCCGCGCGCAAGCGCATGGCACCGGTGGCACGCACGGGCGGCACGATCCCGCACGAAGTCATGGGCGAGCACGGCGCCGGCAAGGTGCTGATGCGTCCCGCCGCGCCGGGCGCGGGCGTCATCGCGGGCGGTGCTGTTCGCGCCGTGATGGAGTGCGCCGGTATCACCGACATTCTCACGAAGAGCCTCGGCTCGACGAATCCGCACAACATGGTGCTGGCGGCGCTCGACGGGCTGCAGCAGCTCACGACGGTCGAGCAGATCGCGCGCGAGCGCGGTGTCGAGGTCAGCTCGCTTCCGTACCGGTCCAGAGCGAAAGTGAAGGAGGCGGTCTGATGGCACGCACTCACGTATGGCACCCGACTCGCGGACCCAAGCGGACCGAGCCCAACACGCTCACGTCCGGCAGCGTTCGCATCGAGCAGGTTCGTAGCGGCATCGGCCATTCATGGCGCATGCGGCGCACGCTGGAGGCGCTCGGCCTCAAGCACCACCAGGACGTGGTGGTGCACAAGGATTCGCCTTCGCTGCGCGGCCAGTTGAAACACGTGCGTCACCTGATCAAGGTCACGCCGGTGAAAGAGGAAGAGAAATGAGCGACAAGATAGGGCTGCACAATCTCGTTCCCGCGCCGGGCTCGCACCGTAACCGCAAGCGCATCGGCCGCGGACCGGGATCGGGCACGGGCAAGACGTCGGGCAAGGGACACAAGGGAATCAAGGCGCGCGCGGGCCACCACGGCCCGGGCGGCGGCAAGCCGCACTTCGAGGGCGGCCAGATGCCCATGTCGCGCCGGCTGCCGAAGCGCGGCTTCACGAATCCGTTCCGCGTGGAGCACCAGGTCGTGCGGCTCAGCGACCTCGAGCACGTCAGCGGGAAGGAGATCACCGCCGAGTCGCTCGCGGAAGCCGGGCTGATTCGCGCGGGGAAGGGTCCCGCGAAGCTGCTCGCGAACGGCGAAGTAAAGCAGGCTCTGACGGTGCGCGGCGTGAAGATGAGCGACGGCGCGCTTCAGAAAATCCTTGCGGCCGGGGGCCGCGTAGAGGACTGACATGGCACAACCGAACGCGGCAGCAGCGGTAGCGAACATCTACCGGACACCGGAGCTGTGGCAGAAGATCAGCTTCACCTTCATGTGTCTTGTGCTGTACCGTGTGGGCGCCCACATCACGGCGCCCGGCGTGGACGTCATAGCGCTCACCGACTTCTTCGCCAACCGCGGCGGGGGCGGCCTGCTCGGGCTGTACGACCTGTTCGTGGGAGGAGGACTCTCCCGCGCGACCGTGTTCGCCCTCGGCATCATGCCGTACATCTCGGCCAGCATCTTCATGCAGATCGCCGCGGCAGTCGTGCCGACGGTCGAGAAGCTGCAGAAGGACGAAGAAGGCCGGAAGAAAGTCAATCAGTTGACGCGCTACCTGACCGTCGGCCTGGCGATAGTCCAGGCGTACGGCTTCGCGCTGTTCACGCAGTCGCTCGAGAACGCGGTCCTGAATCCGGGCTTCACGTTCACGATGCAGATGGTGCTGTTCCTCACGACGGGCGCGGTGTTCGTCATGTGGCTCGGCGAGCAGATCACCGAGCGCGGACTCGGCAACGGCGCCAGCCTCCTGATCTTCTTCTCGATCGTGGAGCGGTTCTGGCCGGGCATCTTCTCGACGCTCCGATTCGTGAGCACGGGCGTGGTCGGGCCGTTCTCGCTGATCGTGCTGGCGCTGATCATGGTCGCTGTCGTCGCGGGCACGGTCGCGGTGACGATGGCCGCGCGGCGCGTGATGATTCAGATACCGCAGCGCACGATGGCCCGCGGCAGGATGCGCGAGGCCACCAAGAACTTCATCCCGCTCCGCGTCAACGCGTCGGGCGTGATGCCGATCATCTTCGCGCAGTCGGTGATCGTCGTACCGGGCGCGTTCGCCCAGTTCAGCCCGAACCCGACCGCCCAGCGGTTCGCCGAGATGCTGAGCCCCGGAACGCTTGCGTATTACATCCTGTCGGTGGTGCTGATCGTCACGTTCACGTACTTCTACACGGCGATCATCTTCAATCCGGTCGATCTGTCGGAGAATCTCAAGAAGCAGGGCGGGTTCATTCCGGGCGTGAAGCCGGGCTCCAAGACGGCGGACTACATCGATCACGTGATGTCACGCATCACCTTCCCTGGCGCGTGCTTCCTGGCGTTCATCGCGCTGCTGCCGGTGTTCCTGGCTGACATGATCAACGTGCCCTTCCAGTTCGGCGGAACGTCGCTCCTCATCGTCGTCGGTGTGGCGCTCGATACTCTGGCGCAGATGCAGCAGCATCTCCTGCTGCGGAAGTACGACGGATTCATGAAGAAAGGACGCGTACGGTTCCGCGGGCGCGCTCCTGGCGGCGCGTTCTAGGTTTTTGGTTTCGAGTGCGCGCGTCGGCGGCGGTTCCGGGTCCCGCTCCGGCGGGTAGCTTCGCTCGGTCGGAGCCGCAAACCGCGCGTCTCCTCGGTCGCTCAGACGCCGCCTGCGGGGACCCGGCGACCGCTGCCGACCGCAGACATCGATGCAGCGTCGCTGTTGCGCGTCGCGGGAGTGCTTCCGCTCCAACCTTGCGCGAGCGAACGGCCAACAGCCAACAGCTAAGAGTGCATCCGTGATCCTCCTACTCCTTGGTCCTCCAGGCGCCGGCAAGGGCACACAGGGCGAGCTGCTCGCCAGCGAGCTTGGCGTTCCGAAGATCGCTACGGGTGACGTGCTGCGCGCCGCCGTCCGTGACGGGACGAAGCTGGGCAAGGAAGCGAAGAGCTACATGGACCGCGGCGACCTCGTGCCCGACGAGGTGATACTCGGCATCATGCGGGAAAAGTTCGAGAGCGACGAGACCAAAGACGGGGCCGTGCTCGATGGCGTAGTGCGCACGGTTCCGCAGGCGCATGGGCTCGGCGTGATGCTGGCGGAGCTCGGTCGCGGGGTCGACAAAGTGCTGCTGTTCGACATCGACGACGAGAAGCTCGTCGCGCGGCTGAGCTCGCGCACCGTTTGCGACAAGTGCCAGCATCCGTTCAAGGATCGGGAGCCCGGCACGAAGTGCGAGAAGTGTGGCGGAACGCTGGTGCGCCGGAAGGACGACGAGCCCGAGGCGGTCCGGAACCGCCTTCGCGTTTACAAGGACCAGACGGCGCCGGTTATCGAGTGGTACGAGGACCGCGGGGCCGCGCTGCTGAAAATCAAAGCCGACGGCAGCCCGGAAGAGGTCACTGAGCGCGCGCTCCGCGCGCTGAAGCAAGAGTGATCCGGATCAAGTCCGCCCGCGAGATCGACCGCATGGCGCAGGGCGGAGCGGTCCTGGCCGCTGCGCGTGAAGTGCTGGAAAAGGCGGTGAAGCCGGGGATCAGCACGCTCGACCTCGATCGCATCGCCGAGGATTTCATTCGCTCCCATCCCGGCGCCAAGCCGTCGTTCAAGGGCCTGTACGGCTTTCCAGGCAGCATCTGCGTGTCGATCAACAACGAGATCGTGCACGGGATCCCCTCGAAGAAGCGAGTCCTGCGCGAAGGGGACATCGTGTCCATCGACATCGGAGTTCTCTTCGAGGGATACCACACCGACTCGGCGACGACGGTCGCCGTCGGTGCAATTCCGGACGAGTCGGCGCGGCTTCTCGATGCCACGCGCCGCGCGCTGGACGCCGGCGTTCTCGAAGCGCGCGCGGGGAACCACATCGGTGACATCGGCGCGGCGGTGCAGAGCGTTGTCGCCGCCGCCGGTTTTTCAGTGGTGAAAGATCTGGTGGGACACGGAATTGGCGAGAGCTTCCACGAGGAGCCGCAGGTCCCCAATTACGGCAAGCCGCAGCGCGGAACGCGGCTCGTGCCGGGACTGACCATCGCGATCGAGCCCATGGTGAACGCGGGAAAACCGGACACGCGCACCATGCCGGACAAGTGGACGATCGTAACGGTGGATGGATCGCGCTCGGCGCACTTCGAGCACACGGTCGCGATCACGGAGAACGGCCCGCTCGTGCTTACTGCGTCAGCGCCGCCTCGACCCTAGTCGCCACTTTCGCCGCGAGCTCTGACGCGCGGCGAGTGACCTCCGCGGTCTCGCTGGTCAGTTGCGCGGCAGCTCCGGAATCGGTGATGGACATCGCATTGATGCGGACGTTGTATGACGCCGCCTTGCAGCCCGCCTCGGCGAGTAGCGCGGCCACGCCGGCATCAGACACGGCATTCGTGTTGCCGCGCTCCGCGGCTGTCAGAGCGAGCTCAGCCACCTCCGCGCACGCGCGCGCCGTTTCCAACGGCACGTCAGCCGCCTTCAACAGCGCTGCCTGTATCGCCTTGTCGCGCGCGGAGCTGTCCGTGTCGGTTTCCTTCGGGAGCGCATAGGCGGCCGAGACTTCGGTGTAGGCGTCGGCGTCGCGCTTCACGAGGGCGGACAGCGTGTTGGTGAGCGCCGCGGCGCGTATCGCCAGCTCTTTCATTTCGGATTCCACAGCGGCGTACTTCTTTTTCCCGATGGTCAGGCCGGCTACCATCTGCGCCAGGGCGGCGCCGAGCGCGCCGGCGTGGGCTGCGACGCTGCCGCCGCCGGGCGCAGGGGCGGAAGACGCGACCGCACCCAGGAAACCGGTGACGCTCTCGCCGCCCGACGCGTGCCCGCGCACGCGCGCTTCGAGGATCTGATCGGCGGTGAAGTCCGGGAGCTGCAGGTGGTGGGCAGCGGTCTCGAACAGCGCGCGCTCGGGGATCA
The DNA here is from genome assembly GCA_051005405.1 of Gemmatimonadaceae bacterium. Taxonomy (GTDB): domain Bacteria; phylum Gemmatimonadota; class Gemmatimonadetes; order Gemmatimonadales; family Gemmatimonadaceae; genus JACDCY01. Next base: position 5,378 of record JBPCJJ010000069.1, read on the forward strand.
GCCCGACGATCTCGCTCCAAGTGACGGGCACGCCGTGCGACTGCGCTTCCATCCTGATGAAGTCAAAGACGCGATGCACTGGAGTCTGCGTCGTGTCCACGAGATTCATGGATACCTGCGCCTGGCCGTCGACCTCGATCCCGAGTCCTTTCACGAAACGGAAACCGCCGGAGGAGCCGCGCACCGCTTTCGCGATCTTTTTCGCGACGGGGAGATTGCTCGCGGGGCCGAGATAGACGTTGTAGGCCACCAGGAACGGACGTGCACCGATTGCCACGGCGCCGAACGTCGGATGGCACCGATTGGGGCCGAAGTCCGGCTCGCGCGCGGGGTTGGTGCCGATCTCCGTGAGCAGTGCCTCGAACTGACCGCGCCGGACGTCGGCGAGATTCTCTCGCGTCGGCCGTGTCGCCGCGCGCTCGTACAGATAGACCGGAATTTCCAGCTCGCGCCCGACGCGCTCGCCGAGCGCGCGGGCCAGGGCGATGCAGTCCTCCATCGTCGTCCCTTCGAGGGGGATGAAGGGGACGACGTCCGTGGCGCCCATCCGCGGGTGCTCGCCGGAGTGATTCGTGAGGTCGATGCGGTCACGTGCCTCACGGATTCCGGCGAACGCGGCGTCGACCGCGGCGTCGAGCGGAGCGACGAACGTCAGAACTGAGCGGTTGTGGGACTCGTCGGAGGAGACGTCGAGGACGGCTACGCCATCCACCGATGCGATCGCGGCCCGGATGGCTTCGACTACTTCAGGGCGCCGTCCCTCGGAGAAGTTCGGAACGCATTCGACGAGTTTCATGGGATTAAAAGTAAGTAATCAGTGATCACGCGTTCCCGAAACGTCATTCACCGCTTGCAGCAGCCAGGCATGCATGTCCGGGCCGCCGGCGACGTACGCGCCGAAGCCCGGCGCTGCCGGGGCTCCGTCGAGGTCGGTCACGATTCCTCCCGCCTCGCGGATCAGAAGGATTCCCGCGGCGACGTCCCACGGCGCGAGACCGAGCTCCCAGAAGGCGTCGAACCGGCCGCAAGCCGTGTCGGCGAGATCGAGCGCCGCAGACCCCGCGCGGCGAACGCCCGCGGTCGCGCGCGTGACGGCCTCGAACTGTCGGAGGAACCGCGGAAGGTGCTCGAGCTGCTTGAACGGGAACCCCGTGCCGATCAGCGCTCGCTCGGGCACTGTCTCGGCCGACACGCGGATCGGCTCGCCATTCAGTGTCGCACCGCCGCCCGCCGTGGCCGTGAACAACTCGCGCGTCTGCACGTTGAGGACGGCGGCCGCCAGCAGCTCGCCGTCGTAGGCAGCGCCAATGGATACGGCATAATGCGGGAAGCCGTGCAGAAAGTTCGTGGTTCCGTCGAGCGGGTCAATTATGAAAGCCAGTCCGCTGCCGGATTCAGCGTCCGGAGAAAACTCTTCGCCGATCACCACCGCGCCCGGGAATTCCGTTCCGAGGACCGAGAGGATGTAGTGCTCCGCGTTCCGGTCCACTTCGCTGACGAAGTCCGCGGTTCCCTTGTTTTCCCAAACGAGCGTCGCGGCAGTCTGAGCGGCCTTGCGGACGATGTCGCCTGCGCCTAGGGCGGCCTCCACGACGACCCGCGCAAGTCGCGTGCGTTCGCCCGAATCGAGTGTCATCGCGGACCGGATCGCTTCAACCGAGACGTTAGAAACAACAGGGATGGGTGAACGGTTGGAAAAAACAACAGGGATGGGTGAACGGGTTGTAGGTGTTGGTTTTGGTAACCTAACTGGTGAGGGTCATTGGTTCTCGGTGACAATCATCGTCGCGCCCGCCGCACCATCAACCGTGCACCATCGACCGATCCGTTAACCAGAACCATCACCAACAACCAGTTCACCCAACCCTGTCGTGCCCAACCCAAAACCGTAAACCTTATCGCGGAATCCGCGTCACCGCGTAAATTCTCCCACGATGACACGGATCTTCAGCGGGATTCAACCATCAGGCGAGCTGCACATCGGCAACTACCTCGGTGCCGTGAAGAACTGGGTCGCGCTGCAGCAAAGGTTTGAAGCCTTTTATTGCATCGTCGATTACCACGCCATCACCGTCGAGTACGAGCCGGCGGCCCTGCGCGAGCGTACGCGCGACATGGCGATCTCGATCCTCGCGTCAGCTGTCGATCCAGAGCGCGCGGTCCTCTTCGTCCAATCCGCCGTTCCCGAGCACACCGAGCTCGCCTGGATATTCAACACGCTGACCCCGCTCGGCGAGCTGGAGCGGCAGACGCAGTTCAAGGACAAGTCCAGCAGGCAGGAGAGCATTCCGGTCGGGCTGCTCACGTACCCCGTGCTCCAAGCCGCCGACATTCTCCTGTACAAAGCGGACATGGTGCCGGTTGGCGAGGATCAGCTGCAGCATCTCGAGCTGTCGCGCGAAGTGGCGCGGAAGTGGAACGCGAGGTTCTCGCCGGACAAGCCGTTCTTTCCCGAGCCGAAAGCGGAGGTGACGCCGACGCCGCGTGTGATGGGACTCGACGGCACCGCGAAGATGTCCAAGTCGCTCGGCAACACCGTGGGACTGTTGGAAGAGCCTGCGGCGATCTGGGAGAAGCTCAAGCCGGCGATGACGGATCCCGCGCGCGTGCGGCGGACCGATCCCGGCACGCCCGAGGTGTGCAACATCTACCATCTGCACAAGGCGTTCAGCCCGCCGGAGACCGTGCAGCACGTCGCGGTGCAGTGCAGCACCGCCGGCTGGGGATGCATCGACTGCAAGAAGGTCCTGTTCGAGTCCATCACGACGGAGCTCACGCCGATCCGCGAGCGGGCGGCGGAGATCCGGGCGAATCCGGCGACGGTGCAGACGGTGCTCCGGGCCGGCGCCGAGAAAGCGCGCGCCGTCGCGAGCGCGACGATGCGCGAGGTGAAAGAGCGGATGGGTTTTGGCGCGTGAGACGCTGGCGCGGGAAGCGAAACGGCTCATAGACCGGATCGCGGCCGAGCCGCGGGCCGCAGGTAGCCAAGCCGAGTCGCGGAGCCGCGCCATGTGTGCACGGATTCTCGCGGACGAAGGCTTTGCCGTGCAAGAGGAGGAGTTCGTTTACTCCGCGTTTCCCGGGCACTGGGCCGTGCCTCTACTGGGGATCTTCTTCCTGGCATGGTTCGCATACGTGGGCTCACAAGTCGGCTCTCATCCCCACGGAGCGGTCGCTGGAACCCTGCCATTCCTGCTCCTTCTCCCCGCCTTGGCGTACATGCTCGCGCGAATGACTCCAGCGGAGCGACTGATGGGGCGCAAGGCGACGAATCTCGTCGCTACACGTGGGGAGAGCCCAGCCGTCTGGCTGGTCGCGCATCTCGATACCAAATCCCAGCCGGTGCCAATGCTCGGGCGCATCGCGGGGATCGTGACGGTGTCGCTGGCTTTCCCGGTTCTCGTGCTCGCGGGCTTGGTGGAACGCGGGCGCGATTGGCCAGATCTCTTCTGGTTCGCAGTAACCGGAGCGGGCGCTCTGGGAGCGGGCGCAATGCTGCTGTCCGTGGTGGGAGATCGGTCCCGTGGCGCCATCGACAATGCCTCCGGCGTTGCTGCGGTACTGCTCGTCGCGTCGCGGCTGCCGCGGGAGATGCCGGCAGCCGTCCTCCTGACGAGCGGCGAGGAGCTCGGACTGGCGGGCGCGAAGGCATGGGTCCGGAATCGCTCGGTGAAGCCCGGTCGGGCCGTGAACTTTGACGGCCTGGACGACGTAGGGACTCTCACCTGCATGGCCAAGCGGACGAGTCGTTTGGCATCTCGCCTGCGCTCGGCGTGCGAGGCCGACGGCGCACGGATGAGATTCCGCAGGGTACTACCGGGGATCATGGTCGACGCGCTCGCGCTCGGCGCTGCCGGGTGGGACGCGGTGACGGTCAGCAAGGGTAAGTTTTCGACGCTCGCGAGGATCCATACGGCCAGGGACGTTCCCGAGAGGCTGGCTGGAAGCGGGGTCGCCGAGGCCGTAGAGCTGGTCACCAACTTCATAAAAAGAGAGACTTGAGTGACTCTGATACTGCTCGCACTGGTGCTCATCGCATCGCTCATCATGATTCCGTTCGGCCTGCCCGGACTATGGGTGATGCTCGGCGCGGCGGTGATTTACACGTACACCGGTGGCGGCGGGGCGATCGGCACGGCTACTCTTGTCCTGATCGGCGTTCTGGCGGTGGTCGCCGAGGTGATCGAGTACGTGCTGTCGGCCCGGTACGTGAGGGTTTACGGCGGGTCGCGGAGGGGCGCGTGGGGCGCCATAATCGGGGGAACGGTTGGCGCGATAATGGGCGTCCCGATACCTATTATAGGGTCGCTGATCGGTGCGTTCGCCGGGTCGTTCGTCGGCGCGCTCATCGCGGAGCTGGGCGCCGGCGCGGGCAGGAAGGACGCTTCCCGCGCGGCGTTCGGGGCGCTGGTGGGAAGGGCGGTGGCGGCGGCCATGAAGGTGGCGGTCGGACTGGCAATTGCGGTGTGGATATTCTTCGCGGCTTGGAGCTGACCAACATGTGGATGATTCCTTCATGACCGAGCAACAAATGCCGTTCGGCACGGGCGCGTCCGATGTGTCCGACGCCGTCGCTGACGACGATGCCGGCGGCAAGTACGTGTACTGCATCATCCGTCACGACAACGTGCGCGATTTCGGACCGGTCGGAATCGGCGGCGGGCGCCGCGTATATACCGTGCATCACGACGACCTCGCGGCAGTTGTGAGCGACACTCCGATCGTGATTTACGATCCGACCCGTGAGAACGTGCTCGCGCACGAGTTCGTGAATGAGACGGTCATGCGGGAGTTCACGGTCATCCCAATGTCCTTCGGCACGGTGTTCCGGTCGGAGGACGACGTATCCGAGCTGCTCCGATCGACGTACCGCGCGTTCACCGACGTGCTCGACAAAATGCAGGACAAGATCGAGTTCGGGCTCAAGGTTCTGTGGGACCGCGAAAAAGTCGTGGCCAAGATCGAGCAGGAGAACGACGAGATTCGCCGCCTGAAGGACGAGATCACGCGCAACGCGGCTTCGTCCACTTACTTCGCGCGCATGCAGCTCGGCCGGCTTGTCGAAAGCGCCATGGAGGAAGCCGGGAACCGTTACGTGACCGACATTCACGACGCGCTCAAGTCCGTCGCGGTGGCGAGCAGAAGCAACAAGGTGATCGGCGACCGGATGATCACGAACGCGGCGTTCCTGGTGGACCGCAGCAGGGAGAAGGAGTTCGACGACGTCGTGCGCGATATCAGCCGCAAGTACGAGGACGTCCTCACGTTCAAGTACACGGGTCCGTGGCCGCCGTACAACTTCGTCAACATCAAGCTCAAGCTGGAGAAGGCGAACTAGCGCGCCATGGGCCTGCTCTCATCGATTCTCCTCGCGCCGTTTACCGGACCGTGGTCCGGCACACTGTGGACTCTCGACAAGGTGCAGCGCACGGTCGAGGAGCAGCTCACCGACGACACGCCCATTAAGGAAGACTTGATGAATCTCCAGCTCGAGCTGGACGTCGGCGATATCGACGACGAGGAGTACCTGCGGCGCGAGGCTGAGATCATGCAGCGCCTTCGCGAAGTGCGGGACTGGCGCGAGCGGCTGGGCAAGGGAAACGCCGGCGGACCGGTGCGCGTCGCGCGTGAAGACGACGCTGGGTGACCGCTCGATCGAAGATGGCTGAGCAGGTCGAGTACGTATACGGCATCGTCCCAGCTGCGCTGGCCACCGGGGGCGCGCCGGCCGGCCTCGACGGGCGCCCTGTGCGAGCGGTCGTCGAAGGCGAGATCGCCGCGCTCGTGTCGTCGCTGGACTCCGCGGAGTACGCCGGCGACAGCATAGACCAGCGTGCCACCGACCTCGAATGGCTCGGCCCGCGCGCGCATTCGCACGACGCCGTGATCACGTGGGCCAACAACCCTGGCCCAGCGGTTCCGCTCCCGATGTGGACGCTGTTCACGAGCGAGCCGGGCGTGTGCGGAATGCTCGCGGCGCGTGCCGGCGAGCTGCGCGCGACCATGGCTCGCATCTCGGGCGCCGACGAATATTCGCTGCGGGTCTTTGCCAAGCCCGCGGAGGTTCGCGCATCGCTGGAATTGCTGGCGCCGGAGCTTGGTGAAGCGCAGCGCGCGCTCGCGTCCGCCGCGCCCGGCCAGCGCTACCTGCTCGAGCGCAAGCTGGAGGCGCAGAAAAAGGAGCTGCTGAGATCGGCCGCTGAGACGGTCGCCGCCCGCGTGTACGACGAGGTCCGCGTGGTCTCCGCCGATTCGGTCCAGGATTCGCTTCCGCGGTCATCCGCGATCGCGGATGCGCACGCCGTTCTGAACGCCGTGTTCCTTGTTCGCCGCGAGGGTTTCGAGGAGTTCCGGAGCCTGGTGTCGAGGATCGTCGCGGAGCACAAGGACCGGGGATTCCACTTCGAGTTTTCCGGCCCGTGGCCGGCGTACCATTTCGTCAGCCGGACGCCCGGATGAGCGACGACATCCTCGGGAGCGAGCGGCTCGACCTGAGCGACGTGCTCAGCAGCCTGCTCGACAAGGGCGTGGCGTTGCGCGGCGGTGTCACGCTGGCGGTGGCTGACATCGACCTCGTTTATCTCGACCTGGCGTTACTTCTGACGGCTGTGGAGAGCGCCATGAAGGAGCCGAAGCGCATGTCGCTTCTGGCCGGGGCTTTAGGTCCCCCGGAGCTCGCTCCCAGGCATCGAGGCGCCGAAGTCGGCGCGGACGCTGGAATGGGTTCGCCCGTCGCTCCGCCGGGCCCTGAAGGCCCATCCTCCGGTCATCCAGAGGGGGTGTCAATCGCCGAGGTCGCGCCCGGTCTTCCGGAACGCATCGATGCCGACTCGAGCGCCGCCGAAAACGGTCTTGCCCGCCTTGTCTTGACCTTGATTGAACTGTTGCGTAAGGTGTTGGAGCATCAAGCGATCCGCAGGATGGACGGCGGTGGCCTGACCGAAGCGGAAGTGGAGAAGCTCGGGCTTGCGATGCTCCGCTTGCACAAGCGCATGGAAGACATGAAGGAAGTCTTCGGGCTCGCCGACGAGGACCTGCAGGTGGACTTGGGTCCATTGGGCCGCCTACGATAGCCGGAGCCGTCTTTGCCAGATCTAGTTTCTCCCTCACGTAATCATGGCTTGGTCGAGATTCTCGACCGGGTGCTCGACAAGGGTCTGGTGATTGCAGGTGACATCAAGATCAACCTTGCGAACGTCGAGCTCCTAACGATCCATGTACGGCTGCTCATCTGCTCGATCGACAAGGCACAGGAGATCGGTCTGGATTGGTGGCGTGCAGATCCGCGGCTCTCGGCTTCGGCCGCGCGGGAATTGCGAGCGCAGACGGCGCTACCCTCGGATGTGGGTGAACGGCTCGAGCGAATCGAGCAGCGCCTGTCGGAGATGACGGCCGACCGGCCGGCGAAGAAGAAATAGCGAACCTCCGGTGGCTGGCGCCACAGGGGTGCAGTGTACGCGGCGCGAGCCGCTGACTCTAAGGGGAGCGGAACGATGGCTGTAGAGAGAGCACCGAGCGGCAGTTCCCTGATCGATATCCTCGATCGCGTTCTCGACAAGGGTATCGTCATCGATGCGTGGGTTCGCGTCTCGCTCGTGGGAATCGACCTGGTGACGGTTGAAGCGCGCATCGTCGTCGCTTCCATCGAGACTTACCTGAAGTACTCTGAGGCGGTCGGCATCACCGCGCCGTCCTCGCGTCCGCGTGAGCTCACCGCCGGCGGTGAGGCGGAGCTCGAAAGGGTGCAGGCGGAGAACGTGGAGCTGAGACGCCGGCTTGAGCAGCGAAACGCGTGACGGTGTAGCCGTCGCGCAGAGTTCACAGCTCAGCGGGGAGCGGCTAGCCGAGCTTCTCTCCGTCATTTCGGAAGCCAGCGAGTTCTCGACTGCCGCGGCTTACCTGGTTGCGCAGTTCGCCGATGTTGCCAGTGCCACGCGCGGGTGCTTGCTCACCATCGATCCCCAGCAGCAGCAGGTCGAAACGGTTGCGGCCGTAGGGTTTCCGCGGGGCGAGCTCCCCGTGGTGACTGTCCCGCTCGCGGATGACCGCCACCCCCTCGTAGCGGCGACGCTGTGCCTCAGGCCGGTCTCATGCGCCACCGGCGATCACGGAGTGAACGGGATTCCGTTCGATCGCTGGATCGCGATCCCGTTTCCACAGCCGCAGTTCAAGGGTGCGGTAAATTTCATCGCCGAGGACAAGATCGACGCACTGGAGCTGAAGTCCTGCTCCGTGCACATGGACGACCCGCGCGAGCGGCGCCGACGCGCCGGACACGCCCCATGCGGAGTGGTGGTGCTGGAGGCCCGGCCCGACGACGCGCTGATTACGAAGTTGTTCCATGCCGCGGCGCTGGCGGGCCCGGTGCTCTCGCGAATGTTTGCCGTAGAGGAATACCGGCGTTCCGCGGAACGGCTCGATCAGCAGCGGGATCTGCTCAGCGTGCTCATCAACTCGCTCCCCGACCCGATCATCATCACCAGCTCCACGACCGACATAGTGGTGCAGAACAAGCGGGCCGAGCACCTGCTGACGATGAGGGAGCTGGATTCGGAGGGAAGGCGACGCGCGGTCGAGATCAACAATCTCCTGTTCACTTCCCACCTGGCCAAGACCGTGATGGGCGCGCCCGTCCAGGCTGGCGCGCGAGAGCTGAACATGGTCGATCCGGATGAGGGAGCGGATCTGCTGTTCGAGGTTCTCACGCATCAGATCGAAGCGGACACAGGGATAGACCCGGGCTCTATCGTGTCGGTGCTGCGCGATGTGACGGATCTCCGCCGCGCCGCCGGCGAGCTGGAGCGGCAGGTGCAGCGGGCAAGGGTGGCCGAAAAAGACGTCACGCGGGAGCGCGACCGCCTCGACCTGATTCTCGAGAACGTCGCGGACCCGATCGTGGTGACGGACGACCGCTCGAACATCATTCTGATGAACCGGCAGGCCGAGTCGCTTTTCTCGCTCGCCGGGGCGGATACAGGGACTGCGCCCGGAGCGCGCCGCGAGCGTGCGCAATCGGTCCGCGCCAACGACACCCTGTTCACGACGTTCATCTCCGATTTCACAATCAATCCCGAGCCGTCGCGCAGGGAAGAGATGAGCCTGACCGTGCCCGAAAGCGGCGTCGAACTCCCGGTCGAGGTGGTCTCCGGAAAAATCTTCAACGCTCGCGGCGAGCCGATGGCCATCGTGTCCGTGCTGCACGATCTCACGGAACAGGCGGAGAACGAGCGGCTATACCGCGAGCTCAAGACGTTCAGCAGCCAGCTCGAAGACCGGATTCGCGCGGCGACGTCGGACCTCGCGGCGCAGAATGCGCGGCTGCAGTGGCAATCGCAGGAGCTGGAAAGGGCGAACCGTCTCAAGTCGGAGTTCCTGGCCAGCATGTCGCACGAGCTACGAACTCCGATCAACGCTCTGATCGGCTACACGGCGTTGATTCTGGACAGGATCTACGGGGAGGTGAACGACCGGCAGGGCGAGGCGCTACAGCGGATCCAGGCCTCCGCGCAACACCTTCTTATTCTGATCAACGACATTCTGGATCTTGCCAGGATCGAGGCCGGCCGCATGCCGCTTCACCTCGAGGAGCTGGAGCTCCGGCAGCTGCTACTCGAGGTGACGTCGCAGATGGAGCCGCTTTTCAAGAAGAAGGGGCTCACGTTCTCGTGGGACATGAGCTCGGATTCCATTCCAATGCGGACCGACCGGACGAAGGTCAAGCAGATCATGCTGAACCTCCTGTCGAACGCGGTCAAATTCACCCTGCACGGGAGCGTGTCGGTGAACGCGGCGGATGACGGCGATCTCGTCACGATCTCGGTGACGGACACGGGCATCGGCGTTGCCGAGGAGCACCTCGCGGCCATCTGGGAGGACTTCCGCCAGGTCGATCAGTCGAGCACACGGGAGTTCGGCGGGACCGGCCTGGGGCTGAGCATCACCAAGAAGCTGGTCGAGGCGCTCGGGGGCCAGGTCTCGCTGCTGAGCGCGCTCGGAACGGGCTCGACGTTTACGGTTTGCCTGCCGCGCGCGTCGGAGCCCACGCCGGACGACGACCAGTCGATGCTCACCACGGGAGAATCGGTCGTGTTCGTCGGGACGGGGGACGGCCCCACCCATCCGCTCGTCGAGCCCTGAGCTTCGGGGCAGCCACAGCTCGTACGCCCGGTGCTAGAATTCGGGCTGCAGCCAACTCAACGCTTAACAAGACATGTTTGATTCCGTTCGGCGCACCGTCGTCGTTGTCGGCGCGCAATGGGGTGACGAAGGCAAGGGCAAGCTCGTGGATGTTCTCGCGGAACGCGCCGACTGGGTAATCCGTTACCAGGGAGGCGCGAACGCGGGCCACACCGTGCACATCGGCGACGCCACTTTCATTTTGCACCAGATCCCGAGCGGAATCCTGCATCCCGGCGTACGCTGCGCGATCGGCAATGGAGTCGTGCTCGATCCGGAGACACTGTTCACCGAGATCGACGAGCTCGTCGGCAAGGGGATCGACGTTGTGGGCCGCCTGCACGTGAGCGATCGCGCGCACATGGTGCTGCCGTACCACAAGCTCGTGGATTCCGAGAGCGCGGCCAACAGGGAGATCGGCACAACAGGGCGCGGCATCGGGCCGGCTTACGAGGACAAAGTCGGGCGCCGCGGAATCCGCGTACTCGACCTCAGGCACGGGAACAAGCTGCGCACCCTCGTCGAGCAGGGCGTGGCGCACGCGAACGCGCGGCTGGCCGCATCAGGCTCCGACGCCAGAGCGGACCTCGACTCGACGCTGGAGAAGCTGGACGGGCTCGCGACGCGGCTCCTCCCGATCGCCTCCGACGTGGGTCTCGCCGCGCACAAGGCGATGCTGAACGGCGAGGCGGTCCTGCTCGAAGGCGCGCAGGGATCGCTGCTCGACATCGATCACGGCACGTACCCGTTCGTCACCTCCAGCAACACGACGTCGGGCGGCGCCGCTATCGGCGCCGGTATCTCCCCGATGGCGCTGGACGCCGCGCTGGGGGTGGTCAAGGCGTATACGACGCGGGTAGGCAACGGCCCGCTTCCGACAGAGCTCTCGGGCGAGCTGGGCGAGAGAGTGCGGATGCTCGGCAACGAGTTCGGAGCGACCACGGGCCGCGCGCGGCGGTGCGGGTGGTTCGATTCGGTGGTCGTGCGCTACGCAGTGAGAATCAATGGGCTCACCGATCTTGCCGTGACCAAGCTCGACGTGCTGGACACGCTCGATAAGCTCGCCCTGTGCACTGGATACGTCGTGGATGGCGAGCTGCATACCGAGTTCCCAGGCGATCTCACCGCGCTCGAGTCGGTGGAGCCGCAGTACGAGTGGTTCGAGGGCTGGCGCAGCGACACGTCCCATGCGCGGTCTCTCGATGAGCTTCCCAAGCCGGCGCGACGGTACCTCGACAGGATCGAGGAGCTGGTCACCGCGCCGATCACCTACGTGAGCGTCGGGACCAGGCGCGATCAAATCATCGGATTGGAAGAAGCGTGAGCAATTCGCCGAAAGCCGCGCCGGAAGTCATGGAGAAGCTCGTCTCGCTCTGCAAGAGACGCGGGTTCATCTTCCAGTCGTCGGAGATTTACGGAGGAGCCGGATCCGTTTGGGATTACGGGCCGCTCGGCGTCGAGCTCAAGCGGAACATCAAGGAGCTGTGGTGGAACGCCATGGTCCGCGCGCGCGACGACATCGAAGGGCTCGACGCGGCGATCCTGATGCATCCCCGCGTGTGGGAAGCGAGCGGCCACGTCGCGGGATTCGTGGATCCGCTGGTGGACTGCAAGAACTGCAAGAAGCGCTTTCGCGCGGACGACCCGAAGATCAAGGGAACGCCGGGCGCCGCAGACGGGCAGTGCCCGGCGTGCGGGATGAAGGGGACGCTCAGCGAGCCCCGTCAGTTCAACCTCATGTTCAAGACGTTCATGGGCCCCGTCGAGGACAGCGCGTCGATTACGTACCTCCGTCCCGAGACCGCGCAGGGGATTTTCGTCAACTTTCTTAACGTCCAGCAGTCCACGCGGCAGAAGGTGCCGTTCGGGATAGCTCAGATCGGAAAGGCGTTTCGTAACGAGATCACGCCCGGGAACTTCATCTTCCGGACGCGCGAGTTCGAGCAGATGGAGATGCAGTTTTTCGTGGAGCCGGGCGACGCCCCGAAGTGGTTCGAATACTGGAAAGCCGAGCGCATGAGCTGGCACCGGTCGCTTGGAATCGACGAAGCACGATTGACCTATCATCAGCACAGCGGCGCGGAGCTCGCGCACTACGCCAAGGCGGCTTTCGACATCCAGTTCGATTTCGGCGGAACGCTCGGACCGCAGGAGATAGAGGGGATCCACAACCGGGGCGACTTCGATCTTACGCAGCACCAGACTTTCTCGGGAAAGAAGCTCGAGTATTTCGACCAGCCCAACAACCGCCGCTTCGTTCCCTGGGTGATCGAGACGTCGGTAGGGGCTGACAGGACCACTCTCGCGGTCCTGACGAACGCGTACAAGGAGGAGAGCGTGGAGGGAGAGGAGGAGGGGCGCACCGTTCTCGCGCTCTCGCCCCTCGTGGCGCCCATCAAGGCGGGGGTATTCCCGCTCGTGAAAAAGGACGGCATGCCCGAGATGGCGCAGAAGCTGGCGGCAGAGCTGCGCGCCTCGTTCCCCGTGTTCTACGACGACAGCGGCGCGATCGGGCGGCGGTACAGGAGGCAGGACGAAGTCGGTACCCCGTTCTGCGTTACCGTGGACGGCGAATCGTTGGCGGAAGGGACTGTGACCATCCGGGACCGCGACACTCTGCTGCAGATCCGACTGCCCGCCGAGCGCGTGCGCGAGCACATCCGCGAAAAGATCGCGACGTGACGGCGCTTACCCTCGAACGGCTACGCCGGGAGGGTCAGGCGTTCAGCGAGGAGATTTCCCGGGAGGGGTATCTCGCGCATGCGGGTCACAAGCCGACCGCGGATCTGCAGCCGATCTACGACCGGCACTCTGCGATACTGGGCGAGGGCGCGCTGGATTTCACGCTCGATCTGTTTCGCTCGTCTCCGGTGTCGTCGGAGGAGCGCAGGTCCGCCGGATATCTGCTGGAGTGGCAGATCGAGTCCCAGGCGTCTCGCGAAGTCGTCACCCTGGACGAGCGCGAGGTTGCGTGGGAGAGCTCGGCCGTCATCGACGTCGCCGCCGGACGGCGCATCCCTTACCAGCGCGCCGCCATCGAAATTGCCAACACGAAGCATCGGCCGGAGCGGATCGCCATCGACGACGCGCGCGCTCGTGTCGCGGCAGCGGAGCATGCCCCGCTCCGGCTGGAGCGTATCCAGCGCGAGAAAACGTTCATCGAGGAGCTCGAGCTTGCGGAGAATTATGTCGGCACCTTCGAGGCTCTCACCGGGATCTCGCTGGAACAGCTCGCCTCCCAGTGCTCGGGGTTCATTGCCGAGACGCAGGCAATGTGGGACGACACGTTTCCATATTTTCTCCGCCGCACGCTGCAGATAGCGCCGGCGGAAGCCACGCGCGCCGACGCGCTCGCCCTCTTTCGCGGACGGGAGTTCGACGGCGCATTTTCGGCTGCGGATCTGGAGCCGTCTATTCGGCGCCACGCGGCCGAGCTGGGGCTGGATCCCTTCGCCGGCGGTCGAATCACTTTCGATCTCGCGGAGCGCGAAGGGAAGGATTCGCGCGCGTTCTGCGCGCCGGTGCGGGTGCCGGAAGAGGTGTACCTGGTGTTGAGGCCGCACGGGGGAGTCACCGACTACACGACGTTGCTGCACGAGCTGGGGCACGCTCTGCATTTCGGCTTCGCCGACGCGCACTATCCGTTCGAGTACCGCTGGCTGGGCGACAGCTCGGTGACCGAGGGGTATGCCATGCTGTTCGATCACCTGATGCAGGACCGGGGGTGGCTGCTCCGCTACACCGGGCTCGGCCGGAACGACGTCGGCGAGTTTCTGCGGATGGCTTCGTTCGAGGAGCTCCATTTTCTGCGGAGGTACTGCGCAAAGCTGCTGTACGAGCTGGAGGTATACAGCGGAAAGACCTCCTGGGACGTTCTCCCGGATGCGTACGTGGAAACCCTTTCCGGGGCTACGGGTTTTAGATATCGGAGCGCCGACGCTTTCATCGACCTCGACCCCCGGTTCTATTCATCCCGCTATCTGCGCGCATGGCAGCTCCAATCCGTTCTGGCCCAGTCGCTCGTCGCGACCTTCGACGAGGACTGGTTCCGTAACCCCGCGGCAGGCCCGTGGATGGTGGAGAATCTCTTTGCAGAAGGGCAGCGGGAGAGCGCGAGCGAGCTGGCCGTCCGCGCTTTCGGCGCGGAGCTGTCGTTCGGTCCCCTCGTGCGCGCCATCGAGCGTGGATTGACCAGTTGACAGCGCTCGGCGGGGGACGCGCGCAGAAAAGCTTCGTGATCATGCGCGACATCCTGCACGCGTCGCTCAATGCGACCGATCCGGGAGAGCTGTTCCAATTCGCTCTGGATCGCGTGAGCCCCGCAGTGGATGCGAGCTTTGCCTCGATCTACCTCGTCGATGGCGCTTCGGAGATGATGCGGCTCGCGGCGGCGTACAACTGGCCGGAGCGCTTCCGTCCCGTACTGAGCGAGGTGCGCGTCCGAATGCCGTTCGGGCCGAGCGGCCAGGCCGCCAGCGAGCGGCGGGTGGTGCGCGTAGAGGATGTATTCGGCGATCCCGAGCTGGAGGACTGGCAGGAGGTAGCGACCGAGCTCGGGTTTCGCGCCATCGTCGCCCTTCCGCTCGTCGCCAACAGCAATGTGCTGGGTGTGCTCACGTTCTACTTCAGTGACCAATCGCGTATCGCCGAGGAGGCGCTCGAGCTGATGAACATCGCCGCAGATCAGATCGCAGCCGCGGCCGAGAAGACGTCCCTGTCGGAAGCGCTCCGGCGCGCCGAGGCAGCGCTCGCCGACGTCGAGTCCGAGCGGGAGCGCGTCGCGGAAGCTGTTGTTCCGCCAGCGGCGCCCGAGGCATGAGCCCGTCCGCCTCGCCCCGTGACGAGACACGCCGGGATGAGCTACTCGGCGGGATCGCCGCGCTGCGCTCGGAAGTCGCCAAGAGCATCGTCGGTCAGGAACAGGTGCTCGACGAGATTTTGATGGCGGTGCTGGCGGGCGGTCACGCTCTGCTGGTAGGCGTCCCCGGGCTCGCGAAAACACTGATGATCAGATCCATGGCTAGTGCGATGCATCTCGATTTCAGGCGCATTCAGTTCACGCCGGACCTGGTGCCGTCTGACATTACCGGCACCGAGCTGATGGAAGAAGATCAGGCTACGCGCGCGCGGACGTTCCGTTTCGCGCCTGGCCCGGTGTTCGCGAACATCGTGCTCGCCGACGAGACCAACCGGGCGCCGCCGCGCACGCAGGCCGCGCTGTTGGAGGCGATGCAGGAGCATCATGTAACGGCCGGCGGTGTGACGATGCCATTACCGGAGCCGTTCTTCGTGCTCGCGACGCAAAATCCCATCGAGCAGGAAGGTACGTACCCGCTTCCGGAGGCCCAGCTCGATCGCTTCCTGTTCGACATCCGCGTAGGGTATCCTGACGAAGCCGGCGAGCTTTCGATTCTCAGAGCCACCACCGGCGCCGCTGGCGAGGCGCCGGCCGCGGTGCTCTCGGGAAACGATCTGCTCGAGCTGCAGAGGATGGTGCGCGACATTCCGGCGAGCGAGCCCCTGCTGCGCTACGCTGCCGCGCTTGCGCGCGGGACGCGGCCGGACAACGCGAAGCCGGATTCGCTCGTTGCCAAATACGTGCGCTGGGGCGCGGGGCCGCGCGCCGGGCAGGCGCTCGTACTCGGCGCCAAGGCGCACGCCCTGATGGCCGGGCGGCACGCTGCTTCGCCATCTGACGTAAGGCGGATTGCGCATCCGGTACTCAGGCATCGGATACTGACGAACTTCGCCGCCGAAGCGGAGGGCCTGATGCCGGAGAGCATCATCGACGACCTGCTGCGCACCGTCGAAGCGCCCAAGAGCGACATCCGGATCTAGCAGTGCCGGCGGCCGAGGTCTTCTCCTACGGCGAAGTGCTGGATCAGGTGCGCTCGCTCCGATGGCCGGCGCGCACCGCCGTCTCCGCCGTGCTCCCCGGGCGGCATCTGTCGCACAGGCACGGCACCTCTGCCGAGTTCACGGAGTATCGCCCGTACCGGCAGGGCGACCCGCCGCAGAAGGTCGACTGGAAGGTGTTCGCGAGGACCGACCGGGCATACATCCGCCTCTCGAACGATCACGCGGTGCTGCCGACGGCGTTCGTTGTCGACGCGAGCGCGTCGATGGCGTTTCCCACCGGAAGCAACGACAAGTACGCGCGCGCGTGCCGTCTCGCGGTTGGGCTCGCGTCGATCGCCCACAACAGCGGCGATCCTGTCGGTGTCGTCGTGGCTTCGGGCGCGGGCACGAGCACGTTCCCGCCGCGGAGCCGCTCGGGCGTGGTGCGGGCGATCGCGCGCACGCTGGGGACTACGGCGCCGGCCGGCACCGTCTCGATCTCGGACGCGCTCGTAACGGCCGCGCGATTCGCCCAGCGGGTGATCGTCATTTCGGACATGCTCGGCGATCTGGAGGCGACGCTCACTGTCGCGCGAGCGCAACGCGCCCGCGCCAGCGAGCTCTACGCCGTGCACGTCGTCGGCGCGGGCGAGCTCGATCCTCCGCGCCTGGCGCTGGTGGAAGATCCGGAGGACGTCGCGGTCCGGCGAACGCTGTCCGACGCTTCGTACGCTGAGTACATGCGGGAATTTGCCGCGTGGCGCGAGGCCGTCGCCTCGAGTTGGAGGGCGGCCGGGGTGTCTTACCATGAGTCGGTCACGGGGAGTCCGCTATTGACCGATCTGCGCCGGGTCGTGGCGCGCCCGCGGTGATCGCCGCGTGCTGAGCTTCCTCACGCCCGGCTATCTGATAGCTGCCGTAGCGGCTGCTGCAGGGCTCGTTGCAGCGCATTTCATCGTCCGACGCAAGCCTGGCGCGATGTCGCTGCCGACAGCACGGTTCGTTCCCGACGCTCCCGTGCTCACTACCGGATGGGCGCGCATCCCCACCGATCCAGCGACGCTCGCGCTTCGTGTGTTGTGCGTGCTGCTCGCGGGCGTTGCGCTCGCGGGCCCCTTTCTTCGCAGCAACCGAACCGGCGCGGCCAGAGTAATACTCGCGGACAGATCGCGCGCCGTCGCCGACGGGGGAGCGGTGAGCGACAGCGTCGCCTCGATCCGTGCGCCGGGCGACGTCGTGATCGGGTACGGCTCACGCGCCGGAGAGGAACTGCCTGCCGGCTCCGCGGCCAGCGTCTCGCTCTCCCGCACTCTGGAGCGGGGATCGCTGTCGGCAGGACTCGTTGCCGCGACCAGGGCGGCGTCCCGCTTCCGCGACCACGCGGACTCGGTGGAGCTCGTAATAGTGTCATCGTTCGCGTCGGAGGAGGTGGACGCGGCGACCGCGCGCGTGCGGCAGGAGTGGCCGGGCCGCGCGCGCCTGGTCGTCATGCCGGCGCGCTCGCGCGCCGACTCCGCTCGTACTCCATTGCTCGCGGGCGAGCCCACCGATCCTCTTGCGGTTGCGCTGAGGATCGCGCGGCCTTCGACGAGTGCCGAAGTGCGAATCGTCAGAGGTGCCATGGCGGAGGCGGATTCCGCGTGGGCAACGGAGCGGGCGGGACGAGTGGTGGTACACTGGCCGGTATCAGCAGCTCCGGCCGGGTTCGTTGCCCGGCGGGAGAGCGCACCGGCCGGTGGATTGCTGACCGCGGGGGGCGTCATGATCGCTCCCTTTCACCGACGGTGGCAGTACGCGCCTGCCTTGGACAGCAAGCCGGCGGCGTGGTGGATCGACGGCGACGTGGCGGCCGTGGAAGCCACTGTAGGTCTTGGCTGTGTGAGGTCGGTGGCCGTTCCGGTGAGCGCCGGAGGCGATTTTGTGCTGAGGCCTGATCTTCACTCCGCGCTGCGCGATCTCGTGCAGCCGTGCGGTGGCGCGACGGGCTTCGATCGGATGACCGCGACTTCTCTTGCGATGCTCGCCGGCACGGGTCGATTGGCGCCCGCGAGCCTGTTTGCGAAGCCTCGGGCCGCCGCGTCGCCTATCGCGCGATGGATGCTGCTCGCGTCGCTCGCGTGCGCGCTGCTGGAGCTGGTTGTTCGACGGCGCGGTTCGAATCAAGCGTCGGAAGTCGTGCTTCCAGGCAGCGGCGAGCCTCTGACAAGGAAGGTCGCGTGACCGCGCGCGAGCGCGTCGCTCGCGCGCGCACCGTTCTGGCGGTGTCCGTCGCCTTCGCCGCAGTCGGCTGGGCGCTGGCGGCCGCGGTCAGCGCGAGCCTCGCTCTCGTCGCACTGGCACGCATTGCGGGCGCGGTTCCGGATGATGCCCTGTTGGTTCTGCCCGCCGTTGCCGCGCTGGGCGCCGCCGGGTTCGTGATATACCGAGCATGGCCAGGCCGTTCGCTGGAGCGCGTCGCGCTGTGGGTCGAGGAGCAGGAGCCCGCGCTCGCCTTCGCGCTGGTTACGGCAAGCGATCCCGATCTTCCGGCGTCTTCGGCGCTGGAGCGCGCGGCGGCGTTCGACCTTTCGAAAGTGATGACCCGGCCGCTTTCGAGAATGCTGCTCGGCGCCGCCGGAGCCGTAGCGATCAGCGGTGCCGCGGCATGGGCGATCACGGGCACTTCGGGTGCGCGAGACCTGCTTGCGGGAAGGCCGTCGAGCGCGGTGCTTGGCAGCGCTGCGGCCCCCGACGACCCGCTCGCGGGGATTCGGGCGACCGTGACGCCGCCGGCGTATGCGCGGCTTCGGGCGATCAGCGTGGATGAGCCGTCCGCGCTTGCGGCGCTGCGCGGCAGCAGGATCACCATCTCCGGACGCGGGTCGGGCGTGTCCGCGTTCCTCGGGGAGGGAAGCCTGCGTGTTGCAACCGGCCGGCGTTGGAGCGTCGACCTGACGATGCCCGCTCAGCCTGTCGCGCTGACGCTCCGCCATGGAGAGCGACGGCGGGTGATCGTGCTCGAGCCGCGGCTGGATGCCGCGCCCAGCGTTCGCCTCGTATCCCCGGCGCGTGATACGATAATGCGGCGAGCCGGAGGAGTCGTGCGCGTGTCCGCCACCATCGAAGATGACATCGGCATCGCCAACGGATTCATCGAGTACATGCTGAGCTCGGGCGCCGAAGAAACCTTTACGGCGCGAACTGTGATTGTGGGCGCGCGCGAATTCGGCGGTTCGGCGCGCGGAAGCCTCGCTGCGACGATCGATCTGGGCGCGCTCAACCTGGGACCGGGCGATCTGATCTCCATCAGGGCGGTGGCGCGGGACGCGAACAGCGTGTCGGGCAGGGGCGTGGGCGTATCGGACACGCGAACCTTCCGGGTCGCGCGGCGGGACGAATACGATTCGCTCGCTGTCGAGGCGGGAGGTCCGATCGTTCCTGAAAGCACAGTGGTTAGCCAGCGCATGTTGATTCTCAGAACCGAGGCACTGCTCCGCGAGCAACCATCGCTGGCGCGGGACTCGGTGCTTACGCGAGTCCGTGGAATCGCGACGGATCAGATTCGCCTGCGCGAGCGAGTGCATGATCTGATTTATCCCGCGCACACGCATGCGGAAGGCGAGATCGAAGCCGAGGGCGAGCCGGAGGATACGGAGGAGGGCAGCGGCCCGATAAATCCGAACCTCAAGACGGCGTACGAGGAGATGTGGAGCGCGTCGCGCGAGCTGCAGATCGCCGAGCCGGCGACGGCGCTGCCTTTCATGAGAGCGGCGGCCGCGGCTCTGGATCGGGCTCGTCTGGCGAACCGATACTATCTGCGCAGCGGATCCCCGCGGGTCGTCGTGGACGTCCCGCGGGTGCGGCTGCAGGGAACTGATAAGGGCGCGTCCGCGACCCGACGGCCGCACCCAGCGCAGACGGCGCGCCAGGAGATAGCCCGGGACTTCGCTCGCGCAGCGGCAATCATCGAGGCGAACAGTGCCGCGAACGAGCTCTCGCTGGTGCGCGTGCGCGCGCTCGGCGAGCTCCCCGGGTTTGCGGCCGCGCTCGAGCCCGTCATCGATGCCCTGCGTCGGGGTAGGGATTCGCGCGAGGCGATGGCGGCCGCCAGGGTCGAGCTCGACCGCGCGGACGACACAGTGACAGGCGCGCCCGCCTGGAGCCGCTGGTGAGCCAGTTCGTTTTCTGCACCGGCCAGTACGCATCCGGCGACTGGGAGAGCGCGCCGCTCGTCCCGGCGAACCTGATCGATTCGGTCGCCCGCTACACCTCGATCGACGTCGCCGCCACCGGGGTCAGCGTTCCCCTGGATTCACCACGGCTGTTCGAGCATCCGCTCGTATTTCTCACCGGCCATCTCCCGTTCCGACTCACCGAGGCGGAGCGCGCGAACGTGAGACTGTTTACGGACCGCGGCGGCATGATTTTCATCGACGACCACAACCACGACATCGGCGGGATATTCCACAAGACGGCGACTGAGGAGATCGCGCGGACATGGTCGCCGATCGTGCGACTTCCCAACAACCACCGGTTGTACGACTCGTTCTTCAAGTTCGACGACGGGCCTCCGGCGACGAGCCACGAGCTGAACGGGTGGGGGGACAATCTCATTCACCCGTATCTTGGCGCAGTTGTGCGCGACGGGCGGATATTGGTGCTGTACAGCAACAAGGACTACAGCTCGGAGTGGAACTACCATCCCGAGAACAAGAAATTCAGCTCGGTGGACAACACACGCTTCGGCGTGAACATCATTGTGTATGCGCTCACGAGCTGAGTGGTTGCTGCGTGCGGTGACCCTGTCCGCGCTGATGCTGCTGATATGGCACGCTGTAAATCCCGCTGAATTGCCGCCGGCCGTCGTGGCCGCGCGCGGAGGTCTGGATCGCGCGCTGCTCGACGCGACTCGACGGCCCGTCGCGACCCTCGCTCTTACGCTCGACAGCACGCCCGGCGCCGTGCAGCGCGACTGGCTCGGCGCGGTTCGCGCCGTGGGGACGACGGTCGCGTGGAGCGGCCCGGGGCTGAGGCCACTTGGGATCGCCGCTTCGCCGGTCGCGGAACCGGAGCAGCGAATCCGGGTCGTGGTCGCCGGGGCGGACGGCTCGACCGTGGTATTGTCCGACCAGCTCGGTTTCATAGACACGCTTCGCGTGCAAGGCGCCGGAGCGTCGAAACTGCTCCGCACCGCCAGCGGATCTCTGGTCGCGTCCGCCGCGGGCAGCAGGGCGGTCGCAACGCGCCCGACGCATTTGCAAGTGCGGCGGGTACTGGTGATCGCGTCCGCCGGCTGGGAATCGAAGTTTCTGATTGTGGCGCTGGAAGAAGCCGGGTGGCTGGTGGATGCGCGCATCCGCGTCGCGCCGGGGGTGGAGACCAGACAAGGCGGCGATTTCCCGCTCGATACCGCGCGGTACTCCGCCGTGATCGCGCTCGACGGCGCTGCGGCGTCCCACGCAACCGCGATCGAGCGGTACGTGAATTCGGGCGGCGGAGCGATTCTCGCTGGCGCTGCCGCGAGACTGCCGGCTTTCGCGCGAGTAACAGCTGGCGTTGGCGGGTCGCGCCGTACCGGAGAGCCGCGCGATGGGATCGTCCTGACGGGCGTAAAGGCGGATGCGGTGATTCTGGAGAGCCAGGGGGCGGCGCCGCTGGTCGCCGCGCGGCGGTCGGGGAGCGGGCGGGTTGTTTCCAGCGGCTACGACGAGAGCTGGCGATGGAGGATGCGCCGAGCCGCCGAGGCGCCGGCCGAGCATCGGGAGTGGTGGACCGCGTTGGTCAGCGCCGTTGCGTATGTGCCGGCGACCGCGGGCGATATTGGCGGGGCGTCCGACCCTGCGCCGCTAGCGGCGCTGACGGCGGTGCTCGGGCCGCCCTCGGAAACCGCGCGCAATGTGGCCGGGGGCTCATCGTGGATTCCGCCGGCGTGGCTGATTTTTGGCGTGCTGCTCGCGTCGCTGCTGGGCGAGGTACTATCACGGCGATATAGAGGGCTCGCCTGACGCATCGGCGGCTGAGTAACTTCCATGGGTCAGGTATCACCTCCAACAGTTCCCCCATATGATCTCCCGACAACGCGACCGGTCCATGCAGGAGTATTTCACCACTCTCGCTCCAGCGGCAGCGCTCGACGCGGCGAAAGTTTTTTTCTCAAGGCGGAACAACATTTACTCCGCGTTTCTGGAGCAGGAAAGCGAGCGGCACATCACGATGCGTGGCCAGGGCGGGGAGGAGATCGTCATCGGTGTCGCTTCGGTCGCGTCCGGCACCCGCGTGACGGGGTCGACCTATCTTTTCGACCAGCAGATCGCGCGATTCTTCGCGACGTTGCCTCCAGCGCCTGGGACGGTGGGCGTGGCACAGCAGGAGGCGCGTCCATGACGGTGCCTTTCGTCGCGGGGCTTCGTGCCCGGCCGGGAGTGAGTGTCCTGCCGCAGGCTGGGAGCGACAGCGAAGGCGAGATACTGCACCTTCGGGTGCAGATGCCGGAAGTGTGGGATGTGGCTCGCATAGACGCGTCGCAGGGCGATCCCGTGCTGGCCGTGAAGGTTCACGCACTGGCCGCGCTGTATCCGAAGGCACGGTCGCACGAGGACTTCGTCATCAAGCTTCACGGGCTCGAGATATTTGACGAGAGCGCATCGCTCGCCGAGGCAGGCGCGCGCGACGGCTCCATTTTTCTGCTGACTCACCGCAGGCGACGGCCGGTACGAAGCTGAGCTCGCCTCGCGCCGCGTTCATCTCTCACTCTGACTGCGGCAGGCACGACACCGGCTGGGGACACCCCGAGCATACGGGCCGGCTGCGTGCCGTCACACGCGCGCTTCGCGACGAGCCAGAGCTCTTTCATGCCGTCACCCACCTCGAAGGCCGGCACGCGTCGCGGGAGGAGCTGGCACTCGCCCATGATCCCGGGTACATCGACTCGATCGACCGCATGAGCGGGAGTGGGGGCGGAAAGTTCGATGCTGATACATTCGTCAGCGAAGGCTCGTGGGACGCCGCCCGGGCGGCCGCCGGCTCCGTTCTCGACGCGGTGGATCTCGCCGTCGCGGGGGAGACGCCCCGATCCTTCTGCGCGGTCAGGCCCCCGGGTCATCACGCGGTGCACGACCGGGCGATGGGGTTTTGCATCTTCGGATCGGTCGGAATCGGCGCCAGGTACGCGCGCCAGAAGCACGGTCTCGATCGGATACTCATCATCGATTGGGACGTGCACCATGGCAACGGCACGCAGGCTCTGATCGAGAGCGACCCCGGCATCCATTTCGTTTCGATGCACCAGTGGCCGTGGTATCCCGGGACGGGCGCTGACACCGACCGTGGCGCCCGCGCCAACGTGTGGAATGTGCCGATGGCCGGCGGCCTCGCGCCGACGGCATATATGGACTCTCTCCGCTCGGCGGTCGACTCCGCCACGCGCGGATTCACGCCGGATCTCGTGATGGTCTCGGCGGGGTTCGATTGCCTGGCCGGTGATCCACTCGGGGGCTTCACGCTCGAGCCGGAGCACATCGTTGACCTGACCACCTGGGTGGTGGAGCGCGCCCAGGGCTGGTGCGGTGGGCGCGTAGTCAGCGCGCTGGAGGGTGGATACGCTCCCGACCGCGTCGCGACGGCTGCCGTCGCGCACCTCAAAGCGCTGGCGGCGTAGCGGGACGACTCCTGTACTGGCCGCACTCCAAGACGCGGCAGTACACTTAGCTCTGAATGGACGCGACCACTGAGCGGGATCTTTCGGCGACGCAGGGCGCGGCCGCGGTCGGCGCAACGCCGAGCCTGCGCGCTGTGTTCCTGGATTCCTCGAATCGGGTGAGAAACGCGCAAACCCACGATGAGGTACGCGCCGCGCTGCAGTCTGGCACGCAGTCGATCTGGGTGGACATTGATGTGAGCCGGGAAGCGGAGGCGGCACTGCTCTCGGATATCTTCCACTTTCATCCGGTCTCCATCGACGAGGCCATTAGTCCGGACGCTCGGGTCAAGGTGGAAGAGTTCGACGACTACCTGTTCGTAATCGTGCGCACCGTGGCATTTCAGGAGCGAACCGAGGACGATCCCTACGATCTGGAGACGGTAAACCTGGCCTGTTTTCTCGGCGGGAATTTTCTCGTGACCGTCCGGTGCGGACCTACGTCGGCGCTGGACGAGCTGGTCCGGGTCGCGACCGCCAAGCCGCATCTGTTGTCGGGCGGCCCGGCACGCCTGCTGCACCTCGTTCTCAACGAGGCGATCGATCAGTTTTTCCCCATACTGGACCGCATCGAGGAGTTCCTCGACAGTCTCGAGGAGCGCGTATTCGGCGACTACGACCAGGCTACGTTGCGTGACATTTTCAGCGTCAAGCGTCTCGTGTTGACGCTGCGGAGGCACCTCGCGCCTGAGCGCGATGTTTTCACGGTGCTCGCGAACCGCCCGAATTCGTTCCTCACCCCCGACGTCCAGAGATACTTTCGAGACAGTTATGACAAGGTGTTGCGGATCAACGAGGCGCTGGAAACGTATCGAGAGCTCCTGAGCAATACGCTCGAGAGTTACCTGATGCAGATATCGAATCGCCTGGGGAATGTCACCAAGACGCTGAGTGTCGTTGCGACGATCAGCGTCCCGTTCGTGGTCGTGAGCGGAATGTGGGGAATGAACGTGCGCGGGCTGCCCTTCGCAGAAGAGGCGCACGGATTCTGGACCCTGCTGGTGCTTCAGCTCTCGCTCGGCGTAGTACTCTTACTGGGGTTGAGATGGCGAAGAATCCTGTAGGCTCGCTCCAACTGTTCGGCATCATCGCTACCGATGCCGGAGCGCAGTCACCCGCCCCGGATACGACACTGGTCCCGTTCCGCGCGATCGCGGCGCTGGTGGCGCCGGCGCCATACCAGCGAGCCACTCTGGACGAAGAGGGCGTGCTTGCATACGCGCAGACGGTGGAAGCGGCTTACCGTTACGCGCCCATACTGCCCGCGCCGCCCGGCACGGTGTTCCGCTCCCGGTCCGCGCTGGGGCGGTGGCTCGAGCTGCATTATGTCTCGCTCACCGACGCCCTCGCCATCGTCGACGGCAGCAGCGCGGCCAGGGTGACTGTTCGCCTGCGGGAAGGTCCGAAGAACGACGAGACGATTCGAGAATGGCATCTCGTGGCCACGGAGATCATGAGGACGCTGCGCGGTCGTGCGTCCGCGCTGACGATTCTGGATTCGAGCGCCGACGACGACAAAGTCATCGCGCGCGCATCGTTCCTGATCGAGCGTGAGCGGTGGCCGGCCTTCGAGGAGGCGGTCGCCGCGGAGGAGAAGCGGCATCCGGCCCTGGACTTTGCCACCACTGGCCCCTGGCCGCCGTACGATTTCGTGAAGATGCAGTTCACCAGCTGATGTTCTGTCCCTCGTGCGGTCACTGGAACCGCGGCGAGGCCGCGCGCTGCACGCAGTGCAGCGAGCTGCTTCCTCCGGTGCCCCGACGCGCGGACGCTCCGCCCGACCCCGAGATATCGACGCTCAGGCGGGTCACCGGTGGTCGTTACGCCGTCACGCACCGGTTGGGTGGCGGGGGAATGGCGAACGTGTATTACGGGATCCATCTGGCGCTCGACCGCCCGGTCGTCGTGAAGATGCTCCATCCGCACCTCGCGCGCGATCCCGAGATGCGGGAGCGGTTCCGCCGCGAAGCCGAGTCCGCCTCGCAGCTCGTCCACCCGCACGTCTGCCCCATCATCGACTACGGGTCGGGATCGGAGATGGTTTACCTCGTCATGCCTTATCTGGCGCGCGGAACTCTGGGCGACCGTATCTCGGAGAACCGCGCGCTCCCGCCGGAAGCCGTCGCCGCCGTCGCGGCGCAGGTCGCGTGCGCCCTCGACTACGCGCACCGGCACGGCATCGTCCACCGCGACATCAAGCCGGACAACATCATGTTCGATGAGGACGAGCACGCGATGGTGACCGACTTCGGCATCGCAACCGCGCATTTCCGGAGCCGTGTGACCGGCACCGGAAACGTCATGGGCACGCCCCACTACATGTCGCCCGAGCAGGTGCGGGGCCGGATACTCGACGGGCGGAGCGATCTTTACACCGTGGGCGTCGTGATGTACGAGGCTCTGCTCGGGTTTCCGCCCTTCGACGGCGCAGACGTGTATTCGATCAGCTACAAGCACGTGCACGAGACCGCGGCGTCGCCCGAAGTGGTGGACTCCCGCATTCCAGGCGCGCTCGCATCGATCGTGATGCGCTGTCTCGCCAAAGCGCCTGCCGATCGCTTCTCGCGCGGACACGAGCTGGCGGACGCGCTTCTCTCCTGGTTGCCGACCGTCGACCCCGGCGCCGGTGTTCGCGCCGCGCGGATCGCGCGGCGACCGACGCCAGCCGGCGTTTTCTAGTGCGTGTGGAGCATGAGATCCTCACGCTCCATACTCGTGACCCTTTCGTAATAGCGCGGGGAACATACGCGGAGCACGTCAACGTGCTCGTGCGGGTCACGGACGAGGATGGCGAGCACGGTCTGGGCGAGGCGGCGCCCAACAGGTACTACGGCGAGACCAGCGCGAGCGCCATCGAAGCGCTGGGGCGCGCCGCTACGCTGCTCGCCGGATCCGACTGGAGCAATGTGGACTCGGTGGAGGACGAGCTTCGCGCGCGACTGCCGGAAGCACGATCCGTGACGGCCGCGCTCAGCATCGCTATGCACGACCTGGCTGCCAAGCGACGCTCTCTCCCCCTCTACAGAGTCTGGGGACTCGACCCGGCTGACGCTCCGCTGTCGAGCTTTACCATTCCGATCGGGGACCCTTCCGTCCTGGCGGAGCGGATCGCGCGGGCAGCGGAGTACCCGATCCTTAAGATCAAGCTCGGGACGACCGATGAGCATACGGTCCTTGAGATCGTCCGGCGAGCGGCGCCTGAAAAGACGATCCGGGTGGATGCAAACGCGGCGTGGACGCGGGGCCACGCTGCCGGAATGCTCGCCGTGCTCGCCGAGTACGACGTCGAGCTGCTGGAGCAGCCGCTTCCCGCGCACGACATCGACGGGCTGCGCGAGCTGCAGTCCCGAACGTCGATCCCGATCATCGCCGACGAGTCGTGCCGCGTCGCGGCGGACGTGGCGCGTCTCGCGGGCGCCGTTCGCGGGATCAACATCAAGCTTGCGAAGTGTGGAGGCTTGACCGAGGCGCGCCGCATGGTGAGCGCGGCGCGGGCAGCGGGCATGAGCGTCATGGCGGGATGCATGATCGAGTCGAGCGTGGGGATCTCGGGGGTAGCGCAGCTCGCGCCGCTGCTCGACTACGCGGATCTCGACGGCGCCGCCTTGCTCGCGGACGATCCGTTTACGGGCGTCACGATCCCCGGTGGACGAATTGTTTTCCCGGGAACGCCGGGGATAGGAGCGCGGGAGCGGGACGCGCAGTGACGAGAGTCGAGACTGGCGGAACGCTGATCGAGGTCGCGCTGCCGCTTCCGCTGTTTCAGACCTTCACGTACCTGGCCGACGATTCGCTGGCCCATCCCGTGATTGTCGGCTCGCGCGTCGTCGTACCGTTCCGCCAGAAGCGACAGATCGGGATCTGCGTCGCGGTGGGCGCCAGCGCCAAACCCGGAACCCGAATCAAGAAGGTCCTCGAGGCGCCGGATCCGGAGCCCGTTGCCGCGAGCGACATGGTCGCGCTCTGCAACTGGATCGCGGACTATTACGTAGCGCCCCCCGGCGTCGCGCTCCGGCTCGCGCTCCCGGTCCTGCTGACCGGGGCGGACGCGCCGCGCCCGAAGCCGCGCACGCGCCGGATCCTGCGAATCAAGGGTGAGACGCCGACGCTGATCGAGCGCGACACGATCTTCGGGCGCGCGAAGCAGCAGCGGGCCCTGTTCGAAGCAATCGAGTCTCTGGGCGGCGCGAGCACGGCCGAGCACCTGCGCGACCAACTCGGATTTTCAGCGGCGGTGATCACCGCCCTCGAGAAGCGCGGGTTGGTCCTCGCCGAAGAAGAAGTGGTCGCGCGCGATCCGTTCCTGTCGCGGAAGATCCTGCGTTCGGCACCGCTCTCTCCGACGGCTGCGCAACGGGCGGCGATCGACGATATCTCGGCCGCATCCGGCGCCGAGACGTTCCTCCTGCACGGCGTGACCGGCAGCGGAAAGACGCTGGTGTACATCGAGGTCTTGCGCGCGGTTCTGGAGCGGGGGAAGTCGGCGATCGTGCTCGTGCCGGAGATCGCGCTCACGCCGCAGACCGTCGACAGGTTTCGCGGTGCCTTTGGCGACGCTGTTGCCGTACTCCACTCCGCGCTGAGCGACGGCGAGCGGTACGACGCGTGGCTCGCGCTCAAGCGGGGCGACAAGCGCATAGCCGTCGGTGCCCGCTCCGCCGTGTTCGCGCCCGTGAGCGAACTCGGCGCGATCATCGTCGACGAGGAGCACGAGGCCAGCTACAAGCAGGGCGAAGCGCCACGATATCACGCGCGCGAAGTCGCGATCATGCGGGCGCACGCCGCCGGCGCTGTAGTCGTGCTGGGGAGCGCGACACCGTCGCTCGAGAGCTGGGTCAACGCCGAAGCGGGGAAGTACCGGCTGCTCCGGCTTCCCGAGAGGGTGGCGGGAGGGAAGCTCCCAAAGGTGGAGATAGTGAACCTCCGGCATCGCTTCACTGGCGGGAACGGGTCCGGGCCGCCGCCGGCGACCGACTACGAGAGGACGATTGGCGCGGAGCTGGACGAAGCGCTGCACGCCCGTCTCGCGCGAAAGGAGCAGAGTATTCTGCTGCTCAACCGGCGCGGCTACGCATCGTTCATCCAGTGCGACGAATGCGGTTACGTGGAGTCGTGCCCGAACTGCTCCATTACGCTCACTCATCATCGCACTCCTGAGCGCCTGATCTGCCACTACTGCCTGCACCATGAGGAACCCGCCAGCAAGTGTGGGAGGTGCGGTGGAACCACGCTTCGCCAGCGCGGGGTCGGAACTCAGCGCGTCGAGCGCCTGCTGGGCGAGAGGTTTCCCGGGGCCGGCATTGCGCGGATGGACGTTGATACCACGAGTGGCAAGTGGGCCCACGTCGAGATTCTCGACCGCGTCGCGTCCGGCGAAGTCGACATCCTGCTCGGAACGCAGATGATCGCGAAGGGGCTCGACTTCGCTAACGTGACGCTCGTCGGGGTCGTCGATGCCGATGTGGGCATCAACCTGCCGGATTTTCGCGCGTCGGAGCGCTGCTTTCAGCTACTCAGCCAGGTCGCGGGGCGCGCGGGGCGCGGCCCCAAAGGCGGGAGCGTGATCATCCAGACGAGAGTGCCGGAGCACCACGCGGTCGTGCACGCTCTGACGCACGACTACGAAGCGTTCGTTGTCGCGGAGATCGAAGGGCGGCGGCAGCCCGCCTACCCGCCGTTCGTCCGGCTCGCGAACATCGTGTTCAGCGCGGTCGAGGAGAACGCCGCGATGGAGCTGGCGGTATCCGCGGGCGAATGGATGTCGCAGCTGCTCGTGGCGGGACAGGTCGAGGGAATAACCCTGGTCGGCCCGGCACCATGCCCTATCGAGCGAATAAAGAACCGGTTCCGGTGGCACCTTCTGCTGAAGTCGTCCCAGCCGGGGACGCTGACCCGCGCGCTCAGGTTCTTCGCGGAGAGGTACGATCCTGCGATGGCGACCGCGCAGCGAAGGATCACGATCGATCGCGATCCGGTTTCGCTGCTGTGAGCGCGCAGGTGATGCAGCGTATTATTCAGTTACGCCCGGCGGCATATCCCAACGGCCACCGGCGCCTCTCACATCGAGTGATTGCCTGAACGACATAACCGAGCGGTTCATGCGCGAGATCGCCGAGACGGTCCCGGTGGAAACGGTTTCGGAGGTCCGCCTCTTTCCAGCGATCCGCCAGGGGCTGGTCGAGACCGGGGTGGCGGTCGTGGCCGCGCATCCGGACGCCAACGCCGAAATCACTCCTGACCGGCACACGGTTTATACGGCGCGCTATCGCCTGGCTCTCAAGGGTGTCGATCGGGGGAAATGGGAATTCGAGATCCGCGCCGATGCAGACGCGCCGCTCCCGACGGTTGACGCGGTCGTGGACGGCGTCATGCGCCGCGCCGGAGAATCTTTCGAGCCCGAGCGCATCTCGGCGAGCGCTTTCCGGACCATCCTGGGCGATCCGGCGAGCGGTTCCGCGGCTTAGCCGCCGACCGCCTTCACGCGCGCCAGTAGCTGGCTGGACGGCACGGGCTTCAGCAACACTGCTTCACAGCCGGCCGCGAAGCACCGCTCGCGGGTGGCGTCGTCACCGTGGCCCGTCAAAGCAATCACGCGAGGCAGCTTCACCCTTTGGTCGCGCCACTGGTCGAGGATATCGAGGCCGTCTTCGCCATCGGCGAGCGAGATGTCGAGCAGCACGATCTGCGGCGGGTCGTCGATTCCCACCTGCACGGCGTCAGCAACGGTGGCGGCGCAGCTCACCCTGTAGCCGTTGTGGTCGAACAGGATGCGCAGCGCGTCGGTGACGTCGGGGCTGTCTTCGACGAGCAACAGATGCGCGCGGGGTGCTTCGCCGCCGTCAGACAGCGAGATATGCGCTCGGAAGAGAGAAGTAGAACCGGCTGCCCTCGCCGAGCTCGCTTTCCAGCCAGATGCGTCCGCCGTGAACCGCGACCAGCTGACGCGCGATCGTCAGCCCCAGGCCGGTGCCGTGGTGAGTCCGGGCGGGGGACGCGTCCACCTGCGCGAACTCGCGGAAAATGAGCTCGTGATCCTCAGGAGCGATCCCGATCCCCGAATCGCCGACCTCGATTACCAGCTCGGCCGCGTCATCGCGCAAAGCCATCCGCGCATTCACCCAGATCTTCCCGCCGGGCGGCGTGAACGCGATTGCGTTGCCAAGCAGGTTCCCCAGAATGTGGGAAATCTTCTCTCTGTCAGCGCGCAGCAGCGGGATGCAGCTGTCGAGCCTGGTGCTGAATTCCAGGTTGTTGCGCGCAAGCAGCGACGTATTGAGGATGCGAAGCTGCTCGATCAGGTCGTCCAGCGAGAGCTCGCTGATGACGAGGTCGAGCTGGTTGGCCGCTCCCTTGGCGTACGTAAGTATCTCGTTCACCATGGTCAGCACCTGCTGTCCGCCCGCGATGATCCCGTCTATGCTCTTTCTCTGACCTTCGTTTACGTCGCCGAGCATTCCGTCGCGGAGGATCTCCGCGTGCGTGACGATGGCGGTCAGGGGCGTGCGCAGGTCATGAGAAATGTTCGACAGAAACTGCGTCTTGAGCGAGTCGCGGACGCGAAGCTCGTTGATAAGGCGCATCGCCTCGAGGCTCTGGTTCTCGAGCGCGGTAAGCTGCAGGTCCCAGGGGGAGTCCTTCTCCACCTGATCGACGTTCATCGTGTCCAATTCATGGTGAGTCAATAGTACGGCTGGTTGTGGAAGTTGCCAGATGTTCCTTCGTGCCCCCAGAGAACTTCCTTGCGGTAGGGGTGGTAGTAAGGAACTAGCCGTCCAAGGTGCTTCGGATACGGCACATGACTTGCCGCGATCACGTTGAAAACACCCAGTCGATCCTGACGGAAATTCCAGTCCCGGGAGGAGACAGATGCTGAAATATACGCGCCCGTTCGCGGCACTTTTCGTTGCTCTCGTCGTCACCGCTGCGTGCGGCGAAAACAGAGGTGACGCGCTCGCCACCGACACGACGCTCAACCGTGATCTCGAGCTCGCGAACGTGGACACCGGGGCGCAGCCGTCGCTCACGGACGTGCCCGCGACCGAGGAGCCCGCGCTGGTGGCTGCCGCGCCGCCGCCTGCACCGCGAGCCGCTGCGCCGGTGCGCGCCGCTCCGCGGACGCCCGTGCGCACCGCTCCGCGGACGCCCGCCACTCCGGCGTCACGCCCGACCGCCCCAGCCACGGAGTCCCGCACAACGCCGAGCGGTAACACGTCTACGCCGGGATCGGGCACGGCCGAGCGCGAGACGGGAACCATCGCTTCGGGCTCAACTGTGAGCCTGAGCTCGAGCACTCGCGTTTGCACGAACACGCACAAGGTCGGCGACCGGTTCACCGCGACGGTGCGCCAGAGCGTCACGGGTAGCAACGGCGCGGTCATCCCTGCCGGCGCCACGGCGACGGTCGAAGTGACGTCGCTGCGCCGCAGCAACAACGCCAACGATCCGATCGTTGTCGGAGTTGCCATCCGGTCGATCAGCTTTGGCGGACGCACCTACGCAGTCAGCGGAGCAACGAACTCGGCGCAGGTCGATCGCGTGCGAAGCAGCACGACGCGCGACGATGTGAAGAAGGTCGCTACGGGCGCCGCAATCGGCGCGATCGCCGGCCAGATTCTCGGCCGCGATACCAAGGGGACGGTTACGGGAGCCGCCGCGGGCGCGGCAGTCGGTGCTGGCGCCGCCGTTGCGACGGGGAATTACGAGGGGTGCATTCCGACGGGCGGGGCGATCTCGGTTTCGCTCAGCAACTCGGTCCAGGTGCACACCTGAGGAAAGTGACTAGTGATTAGTGACTGCGGAAAAGCGTTGGCAGTTACTAATCACTAGTCACTAGTCACAATTCTCAGTGTCCCGCCGCGCTCCCCGCATAGCGCGGATCGGCGACGCCCTCCCAGCCGCTACCCCGACGCCCGACCGCGATCACGCGGCCGATGTACGGCAGCCTGTCGGTGAGGATCGGTCGCAGCGAATAGCCCATCGCCTGCAGGGAATCGAGCACCGCCGGCGCGAAGCCCCGCGGCTCGTGCCAGAGCTCGTCCGGGCTCACGACGTGATGAATGCGTGGGGCGCGCACGGCGTCCAGCAGCGTCATCCGGTGGTCGATCACGTTCACGATTAGCTGCACCACGCTGCTGATGATGCGCGGCCCGCCGCGTGATCCCACGACCAGAAGCACGCGGTTGTGCGCGTCGAGGACGATCGAGGGTGCCATCGAGCTCATCATCACCTTCCCGCCGGCGATCGCGTTCGCCTCCCCCGGAACGATCCCGTCGGCGTTGGGGACACCCGGTCTCGCCGCGAAATCGTCCATTTCATCGTTGAGGAAGAAGCCGGCTCCTTCCACGAACACCCCCGAGCCGTAGATGTCGTTGATCGTCGTCGTGAGGGAGACGACGTTCCCGAAGCGGTCGGCGACCGAGATGTGCGTTGTCTCGTTGCCTTCCCGCACCGCGGCCCGCGCCGCGCGCGTGGTGCTGGCGCGGGCCGGATCGATTGTGCGGGCAAGCCGGCCCGCGTACGCCTTGCCGGTGAGCAGCTCGACGGGAGTGTCGGACGCGTCCGGGTCGCCGATCACCTCGCCGCGATCAATGAACGCGCGCTGCTGCGCCGCCGCGAGCAGGTGGAGGTTCCTCGCCGTGCCGAAGGGCGGCAGCGGGCCGAGCGTCTCCAGGATGTTGAGCGTCTGCGCGACCGCGATTCCGCTCGAGGCCGGTGGGGGCATCCCGATCACGGTGTGCCCGCGATACGTGGTCCGGATCGGCGTTCGCCACGTTACCCGGTACGAGGCGAGATCCTGCACCGTGATCAGACCGCCGCCACGGCGCATCTCCGCCACGATTAGCTCCGCGATGGGCCCGGTGTAGAACGCGGCCGCGCCGTCGCGCGAGATGAGCCCGAGCGAGCGGGCCAGCTCCGGCTGCCGGAACAGCGTGCCCGGCGGCACCGGCTCGCCGCCGGGGAGGAAGATCGCCGCGCCCGCATGCGGCGCGATGCGTGAGCGCTGGCCCGTTATCCCGCTGCTGAACGCCTCGTCCGCGATGAACCCGTCGCGCGCCAGCGCAATGGAGGGGGCGATCGCCACCTGCCGCGTCACGGTGCCGAATCGTTCGAGCGCCGCGATCAGCCCGGCGACCGAGCCTGGTACCCCGGCGGCGAGATGCGTGCGGGTGCTGGCGTTCGGCGGCGCATCCGGCCGCGAGAACATGTCGCGAGTCGCCGCGGCCGGCGCCCGTTCGCGGAAATCCAGTGCCGCAGTCGTACCGTCGGCCATTCGCGCGAGCATGAAACCGCCGCCGCCGATGTTCCCAGCCTCGGGATGCGTCACCGCCAGAGCAAAGGCGACGGCGACGGCCGCGTCCACCGCATTGCCGCCGTTCCGCAGGATGTTCACCCCCGCCGCGGTCGCGAGCGAGTCGTTGCTCGCGACCATGCCATGCTCGCCGTACGCCGCGACCGCCGTCGA
Source organism: Gemmatimonadaceae bacterium (assembly GCA_051005405.1). Lineage (GTDB taxonomy): Bacteria > Gemmatimonadota > Gemmatimonadetes > Gemmatimonadales > Gemmatimonadaceae > JACDCY01. Next base: position 39,529 of record JBPCJJ010000069.1, read on the forward strand.
TCCGAGGTCCCAGTTGGGGCCAAACCGTGCGGCGTCCCCGCTCCCGGGAGCCATGCCCCGACACGCCAAGGCAAGAAAAACGCAGGGCGCGACGAACGTCCGCCGCGCCCCGCGCATGGTCCTATGGATCACCCGGCTCAAGCCATCCTCCGGAAGCGCATCCGCCGGGCTAGCGGCGCCGCCTCACCGGTGCCTGATTGCCGAAGCCCTGGCGCAGGCTGACGCGAATGGTCCGCGGCACCAGCGTGTTGCGCTGGTCGCTGCTGAGCCCGTCGCGGCCGTGGTAGACCAGGCCGATGTCGTACACGCCGACGATCACCGTCCGCGGCGACAGCCGGTAGCCGAAGCCGTAGCTGAACGAGCCCGAGAGCTCGTTCACTGCCGACGTGGGGGCGAGCTGTTCGCCGTCGCTCTTCCGTTCGAAGTTGGCGTATCGGGTCATCCCCGCGCTCGCGCCATACACCTGATGGAATCCCTGGCCGCCGCCCGCCTCGAAATTGATCCCGAGCGAATACACGTCAGCCTCGGCGTCGCAGGGGCTGAAGCAGGTCGCGCCTGTTCCGCCCGGCCCGCTCCCGAAATTCGAGTGCCGAAGCGGCGCCTTGACGTACGTGCCGGCGAGGCCCAGCGCGATGCCGTTGGAGAACGCTTTCTCCAGCGACGCGCGGTACTGCGGCGACGTAGCGTTGCCGAAATCCCACGTGGACATCGATTCGCCGTCGCTCACGCTGTTCGCGGAGAACGCTCCGATGCCGACCGAGCCCCAGTAGGCGGGCGGGCCTTGTGTGGCCGCCTGGCGACGGATTTGCGCATCCACGTCGCTGGCGAAGGCTACGACGGCAATCAGACCAAGTGCGATGACCCTGTTCATGTCCAGAACACTCCGGTTATTCTTGCAGGCGTGGAATCGCGCCCGATAAGTTACTCCCGTGCAGCGCATATCATCACTGCGCGCCGGCTGACGCTCACAACCTTGTGAGCCTTGATCCGCGCGAAACCGAGCGGCGCAATCCGCGTACCGCGGAAATCGATCGCGCCAGTCCGCTGGAGATCGTCGATCTAATAAACGCCGAAGACCGTTCAGTTCCCGAGGTCGTCGCGGGGCAGCGAGCGGCGATCGCGCTCGCCATCGAGCTGGCGGAGGCGTCGTTCCGCGCCGGAGGTCGGCTGTTCTACGTGGGAGCGGGGACTTCAGGGCGACTCGGCGTGCTCGACGCGAGCGAGATTCCGCCCACCTTCGGAGCGCCTCCCGAGCTCGTTCAGGGAATCATCGCGGGCGGTCCTGCGGCGCTCACGCGATCCCAGGAGGGCGCCGAAGACGTCGTGGAGAACGGCGCGCTGGAGATCGACGCGCGGGACGTGGGGCCGAACGATTTCGTGATCGGAATCGCCGCGTCGGGTACTACCCCTTACGTGAAGGCGGCGCTCGCGCGCGCTCGCGAGCGCGGAGCGAGAACGGGTATTCTTTCCTGCTCGAACATTCCCGCGGAGTTCACCGCGTCGGTGGATGTCGCGATCCTCCCCATCACTGGCCCGGAAGTCGTGACGGGATCGACGCGCATGAAGGCCGGGACCGCCACCAAGCTCGTGTTGAACACGATCACGACGGGCGCGATGATTCGTCTGGGCAAGACGTTCGGGAATCTGATGGTGGATCTCCGCGCCACGAACGAAAAGCTGCGCGACCGGAGCGAGCGGATCGTCGTCGAAGTGTGCGGGGTCCCGCGCGAGGCGGCGCGGGAGATCATTGCCGCTGCCGGCGGGAGCGTGAAGCTCGGAATCGTAATGCACGAGCTGGGCGTGTCGCGTGACGCCGCAGAGCGGGCGCTGGAAGGTGCGGGCGGAGTCGTCAGGAAGGTGCTGAGCGCCCCGGCGCCGCCCGTCGCATGACGCCGGAGAATCGACCGATGGTGCTTGTAGGGCTGATGTCCGGCACCTCGCTCGACGGGATCTCGGCAGCCGTCGTGAGATTCAGCGAGCGCCCCGGCACGCGCATCGGCTTCGAGCTGCTCGCGTTTACGGCGACCGGGTATTCGCCTGAGCAGCGGGCCAGGCTGGGCGCAGCGCTGCACGGCACCGATCCCGCTGAATATTGCCGCCTCAACTTCGAGCTTGGCGAATGGCTCGCTGCGGCCGCGGTATCGGCCATCGCGGAGGCCGGGATCGCGCGGTCGGACATCGCGGGCATCGCGTCGCACGGGCAGACCGTGTGGCACGAGGCGGGTCATTCCACATGGCAGTTCGGCGAATCGGCCGTGATCGCCGAGCGAACCGGGCTCGACGTGATAAGCGATTTTCGCGTCCGCGACGTCGCGGCGGGAGGGCAGGGCGCCCCGCTCGTTCCGGTCGCCGACGCGCTGCTGTTCTCGTCGGATGGCTCCTGGCGCGCTCTGCAAAACCTCGGCGGAATCGGGAACGTCACGGTAGTTCCTCCAGGCGGCGAGCTCACCGGAGTCCGCGCGTTCGATACGGGCCCCGGATGCGCGGTCATCGACGGAGTGGTGCGCAAGCTGTTCCCGGACATGCCGTTCGATCGCGACGGCGCGATCGCCGCGAAGGGGAATCCGGTGGAGCCGATCGTGGACGCTCTGCTCCGGGACCCCTATTTCACCGCGCCCCCGCCCAAGTCCACCGGTCGCGAGCTGTTCAGCATCTCATATATCGACAAGCTCGTCGCCGATTGCCGCGCCGCTGGCGCGAGCGACGAGGATGCTGTCGCGACGGCGGTTTCGCTGACTGCGCGAAGCGTGGCCGACTCGTATCTCCGGTTCATGCCCGAGCCAGTGGACGAAGTTCTGGTATCCGGGGGTGGGGGCAGGAACCCGGCGCTGATGGCCGCGATCAGGGCCGCGGTGGCGCCGATGAGGGTCACCGATTTCGGGAAAGAGTACTTTGACGGGGAGGCCAAGGAGGCTGTGGCATTCGCGTTGCTTGGTTATCTCTACCTGATGCGCATCCCCGCGAACGTACCGACATCCACAGGAGCCCGAGGCAGGCGCGTCCTGGGCAAGCTCACCCCCGCGTGAGCGACATCCGCGAGCTGCTGCTTCCGGCGCTGCGGTGGGATCAGGCGACAGGGTATGAGAAGGAACGACCGCTAATCGAGCAGGCGCTCAAGCTGGGCGTCGGCGGCTTCGCCCTTTTCGGCGGAGAGGTGGAGGCGGTAGCCAAGCTGACCAGCGAGTTGCGCGAGCGGTCCAGGATTCCGCTCCTGATCGGGTCGGATCTGGAGCGCGGGGCGGGCCAGCAGTTCCTGGGCGCGACCGGCCTCCCCCCGCTGGCCGCGATCGGATTTCTGAACGACGTCGATGCGATCCGGCGCGCTGCGCGGATCAGCGCGCGGGAAGCCCGCGCGGTGGGAGTGAACTGGATCTACGCCCCGGTGGCCGATGTAGATCTCGAGCCGGACAATCCGATCATCGGGACGCGCGCGTTCGGAGGAGACGTTGCGAGAGTCGGGCGCGACGTGGCCGCGTGGATCGAGGCGTGCCAGAGCGAAGGGGTGCTCGCGTGCGCCAAGCACTTTCCGGGACACGGGCGGACGACCTCCGACTCTCACGCGACGCTTCCGACAGTTGCGCTCGACGCGGAGCAGCTTCGGGCGACCGACATGGCGCCGTTCCGCTCGGCGATCGCCGCGGACGTGGCGAGCGTGATGTCGGCCCACATCGCCTTCCCTGCGCTGGATCCATTGGGCCACCCGGCCACACTGTCCCCGCGCATTCTTGGCGACATCCTGCGGGGGGAGCTCGGCTTCAAGGGGCTGGTCGTCACTGACGCGATGATCATGGAAGGAGTTCTCGGCGAAGGCGAGGCGCGCGCGGCGGTAAGCGCGCTGCGGGCCGGTTGCGATCTGCTTCTTTATCCCACCGATCTCGGAGCCGTGGCCGAGGCAGTGCAGGCGGCGCTCGACAGCGGGGAGCTGGACGCGGCGCGCATACGCGCGTCGGCGGAGCGTCGCACCGCGCACGCCCGGGGAGCGTGGCAAGGGAAGCCTGACCTCCCGTCGCTGGGCGAGGACCGCGCGTGGGCAGAGGAGTTGGCGCTGCGCGTGATTCACGAAGTGCGCGGCAATGTGCGGGCTCCGCTCACCGCCGTCGAGCTCACGGTAGTGGACGACGACATCGGCGGGCCGTACCCGCCGCCGTCGCGCGAGCCGTTCGTTGCCGAGCTTCAGGCGTGCGGCGCGTGCCTGCAGGAGGAGGACAAGAAGGGGGAAGAGGCCACCGCGGTCATCGCGCTGTTCGGGGACATCCGCTCGTGGAAGGGGCGGCCCGGCTACTCGGCGGCATCGCTCGAATCGGTCCGCGCCGCGGCCGCGAAGGCGCGCGAGCGCAAGCAGGCAACGGTGATCGTGCAGTTCAGTCATCCCAGACTTGCAGCGTCCATCGAGGCGGACGCGCCCATCGTCTGCGCATGGGGAGGAGAGTCCGCCATGCAGCAGGCAGCGGCGCGCTGGCTCACGAAAGGCCCCGAATGAAAAACCCCGCACGCGCGGCGGCCGAGCGCTCCGGCCGGCGTCGCGGCGAATAACGGAGATCGATTATGCGCGGCGTCGACTGGATGGTGGTGATCGTCTACATGGTGCTCACGCTCGCCCTCGGCGTGTTCCTCGCGCGCAAGGCGTCCGGCAGCATGGCGGACTTCTTCGTCGGCGGGCGGAACGTGAAGTGGTGGCTCGCCGGGACGTCGATGGCCGCCACGACCTTCTCCATCGACACGCCGCTGTACGTGGCCGGCGTGGTCGGCACGCGCGGCATCGCCGGGAACTGGGAGTGGTGGTCGTACGGGCTGGCGCACGTGATCATGATCTACATGTTCGCGCGGCTCTGGCGGCGCGCCGAGATCGTGACCGACAACGAGCTGACCGAGCTGCGATACGGCGGCCGGCCGGCCGCGACGCTGCGCGCGGTGAAGGGATTTCTCTTCGCGGTCGTCATAGGGTCGATCGGCGCGGGCTACGCGATGCTGGCGATGGTGAAGGTGGTGGACGCGCTGCAGATCTTCCCCGGCCTCGGAATCGACGTGGGCGAGTCCGGCAAGCTGTGGGCGATCATCGGGATCAGCGTCGTGGTCCTATTCTACGCCAGCGCCGCGGGGCTGTGGGGCGTCATAGCCACCGATTTCTTCCAGTTCTTCCTTGCGCTCATCGGGGCGATAATTGTCGCGGTGGCCGCGGTGAATCACGTCGGCGGGCTCGGCGAGATGGTCTCGGAGGCGCAGCGGATCACCGAGTTCGACGCGCTCGCCTTTACGCCGCTCGACTTCAGCCGCGACGGGCTCGTCAGTTTCTCGAAAACCGCGGGGATCACCGCGAGCACGTTCTTCGCCTACGTCACGGTGTTGTGGTGGGCGTTCCGCCGGTCGGATGGCGGCGGCGAGTTCATCCAGCGGCTGTCGTCCGTGCCGAACGAGCACGACGCCGAGAAGGCGGCTTGGTTCTTCAACATCATGCACTACGTGGTGCGGACGTGGCCGTGGATCATCGTCGCGCTCGTCGCGCTGGTCGTGTACCCGGACCTGGAAGACAAGGAGCTCGGCTACCCGCGGCTGATGCTCGATTTCCTCCCTGCGGGACTGCTGGGACTCGTGGTTGCTTCGCTGCTGGCCGCGTTCATGAGTACCATGTCGACGCTGATCAACTGGAGCGCGTCGTACATGACGAACGATCTGTACGGACGGTTCATGCGCCCGAAGGCGACCCAGAAGGAGCTGGTGTTCGCCGCGCGAGTTTCGTCGGCGATCGTCACGGCGATAGCCGCGTTCGCCGCGTTCCAGGCCGACAGCATCGCCACAGTCTATCGCCTGATACTCGCCGTGGGTACGGGCCCGGGGCTGGTGCTCATCCTGCGCTGGTACTGGTGGCGGATCAACGCGTGGGCAGAGCTGTCCGCGATGCTCGCCGGCTTCGTCGTCGGCTTCCTCACGTCGGTGGACAACCCGATCTACTCGCTGAAGATCGCGGACTTCGGGATGCGCCTGTTCATCACCGCGGGCGTGACGCTGATGGTGTGGGTGCCGATCATGCTCGCAACCAAGCCGGAGAGCGACGAAAAGCTGGACGCGTTTTACCGCAGGGTGCGTCCAGGGGGGCCGGGATGGGCGCGGCAGCGTGAGCGCACCGGCGTGCCGGCGGCGCAGAATCTTCGCGCCGACATCCAGCGCGTTTGCGCGGGCGTGCTGATTCTCTTCGGCCTGATGTTCGCCACGGGCTCGGTGCTGCTGTATCGCTGGGGCACGCTGGTGGGGATGCTCGTGATGACGGTGGCCGGGCTGCTCTGGCTGAGGCGGGTCGGCGCTACGTCGGTCGCGAGGTCGAGCAGCGCGTAGCCCGTGGTACGCCGCTTCTTACAGCGTGTCGGGTGGCCAGGGGATGGACGGCCTCGTGTCTCGGGGTGGCGGGGGCTGCCGCAATACAGGCTCCGCCTGCGAAGGCCGGGCAGGCGTGCCCTGAGCCGGAGCTTGCGCCGGCGCCGGGGTCACGGTGTCCGCCGGGGCTGGCTGTGGGGCCGCCACGGGGTCTGCCAGCACTTGGGTCAGGGCCGAGTCAGGGAGCTCGGCCTGCGGGCTTCCTGATCCCGTGCAGCCCCCGAGCGCGACGGCGGCGGCGGTTATTAGAAGTCGATTCATCCGCACGAATATGGCGTGCTGCATGTGACCCCTCCAGAGGCCGAATACTTGCTCAACCCTGCTTGAGCTAAACCAATCCGACCATTCAGTTCCAAAGGCCAGCAATGCGTAATCTCAGACTGCTCTCGCTGCTCGCAATAGTGTCCGCGTGCGCTCCCGCGTCCCGCGTCGCGGCTCCCAGCCCGACGGGCCCGATGGCCCCGATGCCGGGACGCCCCGCGGCCCCCACCAATTCCGCTCTGCCCGCGATTCCGCTGGCGACCGGACCGGTCGCGATCAACGTGGTGTACCCGACCGCCAATTCGCTGGTGGAATCGCGGGATTCGAATTTCATCTTCGGGTCGATCGCGAACGGGAACGCGGCGCTGTTCATCAATGGAGCGCCCGTGCCGGTGTGGCCCAACGGCGCGTTTATGGGATTCCTCCCCGTCCCGTCGCGAGAGCTCGCTCGGTACGAGCTGGTCGCGGTGCTGGGGCGTGACACTACGCGCTTGGAGCACGCCGTCCGGCTCCCCGCGCCCGATACGGGTACGCGAGTCGTCGCTCCGCCGGTGGCGCCGCCGCAGGCCATAGGCACCGCCCCGCGTTACGGGATTCTGGTGGGCCCAACGACTGTAGCGAACGACACGGACCGCGTCATTACCGGACAGCCTTCGCCCGATCCGAACATCGTGAGGTATTTCCTGTTTCCAGGCACGGTCGTTCGCACGGCAGGGCTCGCGGAAGGAGAGACTGTAGTCGAGCTCGAGCCATCGGTGCGCTTCCGGGTGGCCAACAACCAGATCGAGGCACAGCCAGCGGGGTTCGCGCCGCCGCTCCTGTCGATCGGCCGGGACACGATCATCTCTCACTCGGAATCGGTGGACCTTGTCGTGCCCTCAACGGGACCGCCAGCCTACTACGTCGCGGTCGACGGCTCCCGCCTGACCGTCACGCTGTTCGGAGCCACGCCGTTCGCGCCGCGCACCGAAGGAAGCCGGGTGGTCGGAGACGCGCTGCTGAAGAGCATCAGCATCGCGCACGGTCCCGTGCGGACCGAGTACATCCTCGATCTCGCGCGGCCGGTGTTCGCGTACCAGCCGCTATACGAGAACGGCAGCTTCATCCTGAAGGTCAGGCGTCCGCCGGCGATCGACGCGGCGGCCCCGCTTCGCGGGCTCACCATCGCTATCGATCCGGGGCACCCTGGGTTGGCCGGGCAGGCTCCGGGCGCGACCGGGCCCACCTCCACGCTCGAGCGTGAAGCGGTGATCCCGGTTGGATTGCGTGTAAGAGCGCTGCTGCAGGAGCGTGGCGCGAACGTGTTTATGACGAAGACGACTTCGGAGCCGCTGGATCTCAACCTTCGCCCGACGATGGCGCGTCGCGCCAACGCGCACGCTCTCGTGTCCATCCATTACAACGCGCTGCCCGACGGCGTGAATCCGTTTCTGAACAACGGGACCAGCACATACTCCTTCCACCGGCACTCGGGTCGCCTCTCCGAGCTCACGCAGGCAGCGATGCTTCGCAACATGCACCTTCGCGACCTGGGCGCGCGCCGCGCGAACTTCGCGGTCGTGCGTCCGACGTGGTTTCCCGCCATTCTCACGGAGGGCGCGTTCATGATGATGCCGGACCAGGAGCACGCGCTCAAGACACCGGAATATCAGGACGCGTACGCGCGAAGCATCGTCGAAGGGCTCGAGCAGTTCTTCCGTGAAGTCGGAGGGTCTCAGTAGGCACTGTGGTTCCAGGCAAGCGTCAGCTCGCTCCTGCGCCGGCGCGGTCGGGAAGGGCGGGCGGCGCCGATGAGATGTTCGAGGGCCATAAGACGTTGTCTGCCATAGCGTTAAGGACGGCGACCTGAACGGCAAGCTCGCATCTATTAACGGGAATGTGGAGAGTTGGCCCGGCGCCGTTGAAAACCCCACCCCGTGCGGACATTCGTGATGCCCGGCCGCTAACCGTTTGCCACATAATGAGTTAAATTGAACTGGCGCGGATACACGTACTCCGATACGTTCACCCCCCGCGCAAAAGTGGTCGATTTCGGGCGCGAAAAGATTGCAGAACCAGGACTTTAGCCCTTTTCGTACCGAGCGTCCAAGCAAGGTGCGTTGTAAGCTTACCGAGAGCGGAGATTCATGAAGATGGCCATCGCACCCACCCCTCCAGCGGCGCCCGCCGAGCTGAATCAGAACGCGCGCACCGTCATCGAAAAGCGCTACCTCATCAAGGGCAGCTCGGGTAAGCCCACCGAGACTCCCGAGGACATGTTCTGGCGCGTTGCGACCGTGGTCGCCGACGCTGACAGGCGATACGGGGCGAGCGAAGGGGCGGTGAGCGCGTTGGCCGAGGAGTTCTACGGCCTCATGACCCGCAGACGGTTCGTCCCGAACTCGCCCACGCTCATGAACGCCGGCCGTCCCCTCGGCCAGCTCTCCGCGTGCTTCGTGCTTCCGGTAGAGGATGCGCTGTCCAACGGGCAGAACGGGATCTACGACACGCTCCGCTCGATGGCCCTGATCCATCAGTCGGGCGGCGGCACCGGCTTCTCTTTCTCGAAGCTGCGCGGCAGCGGCTCCATGGTTCGCTCGACGACGGGCGTCGCGTCCGGGCCCGTTTCGTTCATGAAGCTGTACGACGCGTCGACCGATGCCGTGAAGCAGGGCGGCACGCGTCGCGGCGCGAACATGGGAATCCTCCGCGTCGATCATCCCGACATCCTGCACTTCATCGATTGCAAGGAAGATCTGACGCAGATCACCAACTTCAACATCTCCGTCGCGGTCACAGACCGCTTCATGGAAGCGGTCAGGAACGGCTCGGAGTACGATCTCGTGGATCCGTCCAGCGGCGATATCGTCGGCAAGCAGGACGCGCGTACGGTGTGGGACAAGATGATCGATGGGGCGTGGAGAACGGGCGAGCCCGGGTGCTTCTTCATCGACGAAGCGAACCGGTACAACCCGGTTCCGCATGTTGGGCCGTACGAGGCGACGAATCCATGCGGCGAGCAGCCGCTGCTGCCGTACGACGTCTGCAACCTGGGCTCGATCAACGTCGGTTACTACGTGCGCGACGGGAAGATGGATTGGGACTCGCTGCGCAGCGACATCCACCTGTCGGTGCATTTCCTCGACAACATCATCGACGTGAACAAGTACCCGCTCCCCGAGATCGACGCGCTGTCGAAGCGGATCCGGCGGATCGGGTTCGGGGTGATGGGCTTCGCGGACGCGCTCGTTCGCCTCGGCGTCGCCTACAGCACCGACGAAGGAATCGAGTTCGGCCGCAAGCTGCAGCAGTTCGTGGACGTGGAGTCCAAGCGCGAGAGCGAGCGGCTGGCGAGCGACCGCGGGCCGTTCCCCGAGTGGGCGAGATCGATATGGGGGCCGGACGAGACCTGCGCTCGCGACGAGCGCGGCGCCCGGATTCGCCCGATGCAGACGCTCCGCAACTGCAACGTCAACACGATCGCTCCGACCGGGACGATCTCGATCATCGCAGGATGCTCGTCAGGGATCGAGCCGCTCTTCGCCGTTGCGTTCATGCGCAACCAGGCAGGGGCGATGATGCCCGACGTGAACGAGGATTTCCTCGCGATCGCCAAGAAGGAGGGTTGGTATTCCGAGGCGTTGATGGAGAAGATCGCCAGGGAAGGGCACATCCACTTCGATGAAGTTCCGGAGAAGTGGCAGCGGGTGTTCGTCACGGCGCACGACATCACTCCCGAATGGCACGTGAGAATGCAGGCTGCGTTTCAGGAGCACTGCGATTCGGCGATATCCAAGACCACGAACTTTCCGCATATCGCGACGCGTTCGGATGTGCGAGCCATCTACGAGCTGGCGTACGAGCTCAAGTGCAAGGGCGTCACGGTTTACCGCGACGGCTCGCGCGACAATCAGGTGCTCTCGACCGGCGCGACGGACAAGGCGAAGGCCGAGCGGGAGTCGGGCAAGTCGGATCGCGCGGCCACGGGCGATCTGCACGGCACCATCGCGGAGCAGAGCGCGGAGCTCGAGCGCCTCAAGGCCGCGCTGTTCGAGTCGGAGGCGGAGAACCTGCAGCGTCGCACGAAGCGGTCGCGTCCCGACAAGCTCCGCGGCACGTCGATCAGAAAAGAGACGCCGCTCGGCACGATGTTCGTCCACATCACCGAGGACGATCGCGGCCAGCCGTTCGAGGTTTTTATCAATCTCGGAAA
>JBPCJJ010000070.1:0-25044 GCA_051005405.1 Gemmatimonadaceae bacterium
CCCACGGCCGCTCGATGAGCGTGAGCCAGACACCGCTCCCGGCCTGCGACGTCCACACCCGGCCCGCGCGGCCCCGGCCGCTGAGCTGGCGCTCGGCGAGCACGAGCGTCCCTGCAGATGCGCCCGCCGCGGCGGCCTCGTGCGCCACGTCCATCGTCAAGCTCACGTCCCCGAACAGCAGAGCGCGCGGCACTCCGGCGCGCGCAGCGATCTGGCTCTGAGTCTGGCCGCAATAACGACCGGCCGAGCTGCCAGCTGGCAGCTGCCAGCTGGTAGCTGCCAGCTTGTTCTCAGAGTCCACGAGCATAGATCAGATAAAAGATCATAGCGCCGAACGCGACGCGATAAACCGCGAATATTCCATAGCTGCGCCTGGCGACGTACCGGAGCAGCACCTCGATCGCTATCCAGGCGCTCACGGCCGCCGCGACCACACCGACCGCGAGCGGCACGACGCTCTCCGCTTCGCGCAACGCGTCCGGCATCTTGAACGCGACCGCGGCCACTGTGATCGGCATGCTGAGCAGGAAGCTGAATACGGCCGCCGATTCACGCGTCAGCCCGAGAGCGCGCCCGGCGGTGATCGTGGAGCCTGAGCGGGAGACACCCGGCACGAGCGCGAGGCACTGCGCCAGGCCCACGATCATAGCGTCCTTCCAACTCATCGACTCCATGCCGCGGTCCCGCGACATGTATCTGTCGATCGCCCACAACAGGACCCCCATCACAACAAGGTTCGTGGCGATAATCGCCGGGGAGCGAAAAATGGTCTCGGCGTATTCATCCAGAAGCAGCCCGGCGATCCCCGCGGGGATCGTCGCGATAACGAGGAACACGACCCGCCTCTCCTCGGGCGTCTCTGCGCGCCGCTTCTTCGCAAGCGATATCGCGGCGAGAATCAATCGTCTCCATTCGTCGCGGAAATACCCGACAATGGCGATCAGCGTCCCGAGGTGCAGCGCCGTGTCGAACGCAAGTCCGGCTTCGGACCAGCCGAGCAGCCACGGTGTCAGCGCGAGGTGGGCGGAGCTGCTGATGGGCAGCAGCTCGGTGAATCCCTGGATGATTCCCAGGATTAATGCCTGAAGGATCGTCATCGTGCCAGTGCGTCCTCATAAAGCTGTTCGTATCGGGTGACGACATCGTCACGGGAGAATCGGGTGCGTGCGTCCGCCTGCCCGGCCGCGCTCATGCGCTTCCACGCGGCGGAATCCGACAGCACGGACACCGCTGCGCGGGCCATTCCGTCGATGTCGCCAACCTCGCAGAGAAACCCGGTCTCCCCTCCACGCACCACCTCGACGAGTCCGCCCGCCTTCGAGGCGACCACCGGGACGCCGGACGCCAGCGCTTCGAGCGCGCTCAATCCGAACGATTCGCTCTGGCTCGGGAGGAGGAACAGGTCGGCTCCGGCGAGCAGCGGCGCGACGACGTCGAGCTTGCCCAGGAAATGAACCGCGGCGTGCACGCCCAGGGTGCGCGCCTCTTCCTCCGCCAGCGCGCGGTCGGGGCCGTCGCCGACCATCACGAGCACGGCCGGGATAGTCTCGCGGATTCTCGCGAATACGCGAACGACGTCGCGCACCCGTTTCACGGGGCGGAAATTGGAGACGTGCATCACCACGCACTGCTTCGCGCCGAACTGCTCGCGCAGCAGCGGGGCGTAGCGGCTCCGGTCGTACACGGTTGGATCCACGAAGTTGTGAATCACCTGGACGTCGCACCCCGTGCAGCCGAACGCATGAAACGTTTCGCCCTTGAGAAACTCGGAAACAGCCGTGATCCGATCCGATTTCTCGATCGAGAAGCGCGTTATGGACTGAAACGACGGATCCTGGCCCACGACAGTGATGTCCGTCCCGTGAAGCGTGGTGACGAGCTTGATGTCGCGACCGGTCTGGCGAAGCATCTCCTGCGCGATCCACGCGCTCGTCGCGTGTGGAATGGCGTAATGGCAGTGCAGGAGCGCCAGATCGTGCGCGCGAACCACTTCGTGCATTCGCGCAGCCAGCGCAAGGTCGTACGGCGGGAACTCGAACAGCGGGTAACGGCCGACATCGACTTCGTGGAAAAACACGCGCGGCAGGAATGACGGCAGGCGGAACGGCTGCCGGTAAGTGATGAAGTGCACTTCGTGCCCGCGCTCCGCGAGCGCGATGCCAAGCTCGGTCGCGACAGCGCCCGAGCCGCCGTAAGTGGGATAACAGGTGATGCCGATCTTCATGCGCTGTTGGTCCACCACTCTTCGATTATCCGCGGCGCGTCGGGCGACGAGGCGTCCACGTGGGTTACCGTCGTGCCGCCGATCTGATGCCTGAACCAGGTTCTCTGGCGCTTGGCGTACTGCCGGGTCTCGATAAGGATCTTCTCCCGTGCGGCGTCGAAGTCTATCTCACCGCGCGCCAGCGCGCGCACGGTCGCGTACCCGGACGACATCCATGCGGGAGCCGACGACGGGACGTCGTCGGAGAGCTTCCTGACTTCGTCGACCCAGCCCGCGGCGAACATCTCGTCGATCCGCCGGCCTATACGCTCTTGCAGCGCGGCTCCGCGGTCGACAATCAGGAACTTTGCGCGCCGCGGCTGCAGTCGCGGGGCGGCGGCGTGAAAGTCGCTGAGCCGCTTGCCCGATAGCAGCGCGGTTTCGATGGCGCGGAGCAGCTGCGTGCGGCCGAGCTGCGCGCGCTCAGGATCGAGCAGTACGCACCACCGCCGGAGATCATCGGTGCTGAGCTGCTCCAGCTCGGAGCCGATCGTGAGTCTCTGTGCGGTGTCGAAAACGGGCGAGTCCGCCAGAGGCTCGACCAGCGCGCGGATGTAGAACCCGGTCCCGCCCACGACGAGCGGGACCCGCCCCGCCGATTCGCACTCGGATATCCACTCGTCGGCATCACGCGCCCAGCGAGCCGCCGAGTAACGCTCCGCGGGATCGATGATGTCGACGCCGAAATGCTGAACCTTCGAGCGCTCCGCCGCCGTGGGCTTGGCCGTACCGATGTCGAATCGCTGGTATATCTGCCGCGAGTCGGCCGAGATGATGTCGGCGCCGTGCCTCTCCGCGAGGTCGAGCGCGATCGAAGATTTTCCCGCGGCTGTCGGGCCGCAGATGATGCGGAGGCTATCGCCTGCCAAAGCGTCGCTCCAGCTCATCCCACGCAATCCGGACGATCGTGGCGCGTCCGTGCACGTCGTGAGCAGGAAGCTTCGTGTCGCGAAGCGCGAGGAACAACGCGCGCATCTCTTCCGGCGCGAGGAAGTCGCCCCCTTTGACAGCCGCCTTGCACGCGACAGTGGCGAGCAGTCGCTCGTGCCGCGCGATGTTCCCGGGCGCCCGATCACCCGTGAGGGCGGTGAGCGTCTCGCGCAGGCACCGCTCGGCGTCGAACCGCGGATGCGGCGCGGGGACGCTGTGGATGAGCAGCGTGTTGCCACCGAACGGCTCCACCTCGTAACCGATGCGCTCCAGGTACTCGCGGTTCTCCTCGAACGCCTCGATCTCAGGCCCCCCGACGTGCAGCGTGATCGGGAACAGCAGTCGTTGCGAAGGGGAATTGCCGGCCTCCAGCGCGGTCATGAATCGCTCGTACAGGATTCGCTCGTGCGCCGAGTGCTGGTCGATGAGGACGAGTCCGCTGCCGTCGTGCTCGAATGTCACGTAGGTGCGGTGGAGCTGGAAGAGCGGCGGAACATAGTCATCGGCGGGAGCTACGGCCTCCGGATTGACGGCCTCCCCGGGGACTTCAAATGCCGGCGTGCCGTTGCCTGCGAACGCGGGCGACGCGGTAAACTCGAGCGACAGCCCTCCCGATTCGTTCAGCGCGGCATCGGCCTGCGCATTCGCCTGAAAGGAGTTCCAGCCGGGGTTGTAAGCCCGCGGGCCAAGCGAAGCGGAGCTGTCCCAGTTGCCGAGCGCGCGCCTGACCGCGGCTTCGACCGCGCGCTCGACCGGCCACCTGTCGCGAAAGCGCACCTCCGCTTTCGCGGGATGAACGTTCACGTCGACAAGATCGGCTGGCAGGACGATGTCGAGAAACAGTGACGGCCTTACTCCGGACGGAATGGTGTTGCGATACGCAGCCTCGGCGGCGCGGACGAGGCCATGGTCACGAATGACACGCCCGTTGATCGTGGTGAGTATCCGTCGCGTTCTTGTTCCGACGTCAGCGGGCCTTTCCGCAAGCCCGCTGGTGTGGATGGCGCCAGAAAGATCCTCGACTTGAACCAGTGACGCTCCGTAGTCGGCGCCCCAGAGCGCGCCGAGTCGCTCCCGAAGATCAGTAGCCGGTGGAACGCTCATGAACGGCTTGCCGTCGTGCGTCACAGTGAAGCGCACGTCCCGGCGCGCGAGCGCGATGCTGCTCATGGTCTCGACGATCGCGCGCCATTCAGAGCGCGAGCCGCGCAGGAATTTTTGGCGGGCCGGTACGTTGTAGAACAGCCGCGAAACGGTGACTGTAGTGCCGGGGCGACGGGCAGCATCGGTCACGGCGAGCACCTTTCCGGCCGCGCTCCGGACTTCGAGCCCTTCCCCGCCGCGGGTGCAGCTCCCGAGCTGCAGCTCCGACACCGAGCTGATTGCCGGAAGCGCCTCGCCCCGGAACCCGAAGGTCGCGACGCCGACGAGATCGGCGGCGGTAGTGATTTTGGAAGTGCCGTGTCGCTCGAGCGCGAGCAGCACGTCGTCGCGGTCCATCCCGCTTCCGTCGTCGGCCACAGAGATAAGGGTGCGGCCGCCATCCTGGACAGTTACATCTACTGTCGTCGCGCCCGCATCCAGGGCGTTCTCCACCAGCTCCTTGACCACCGACGCCGGCCGCTCGACTACTTCGCCCGCCGCAATCTGGTCCGCGACGGCGCTGGGGAGGATGGAGATCGTGGGCACGCTGAAAGTTACGCTGTAGTCTCCCGGCTATCAGCTATCGGCTACCAATCCTTGCCCCTCGGGTTCTGCGGCACGCTCCGCCGCGTCTTGTTCCCCTGTACGTCCTGCTCCTCCTCAGCGGCCGCGTCGAGGATCCCGCTCGCCTGGTCCACGTTCAACCCGTTGCGCGGACGCGGCGCGATGCTCGGCTCGCCTTGCGATGGGTCTGGTTGAGGGTCGGCTCCGCCACCGCCGCCACCCCCGCCGCCTCCCCCACCGCCCCCGCCCCCGCCGTCCTGCTGCTTGCGCAGCGCGAGCTCGTAATTCCACTTGGCGTCGAACACGCCGGGTCGGCGTTTGAGCGCGACCTTGTAATGAACCAGCGCGCTGTCGAGCGGCGGACCAGCGGAGTCGCCCTCGAGAGCAAGCCCTCTACGGAGGTGCACCAACCCCATGTTGAACTCGCCGCGCCAGGCGATCTCCTCGCGCTGGCTGTCGAGAATCGTCCTCAGCAAGGGCTCCGCCCTCATCAGCGAGTCGCGCTCGAGCTCTCTCGTACCCGCGTTGTAATTGTCCAACGTTGGGTCGGGGAAGAGCTGCCGGCATCCGGACACCATCAGTAGCACGGCGGTGGCGACGGCCGCGGCTCCGGCCGCCCGCGCCCTCGCGCGTGACGCCCCCGATCCGCGCAGGCGAACGCGATCAGGCAGCGTCGATACGAAGGTACGCAGCCGCCGGCGCCGGCCGCGGACGAGGGTCGGCGCCAAGGCATCGAGCAACAGAAGCAGGAACGCGGGGAGCAGGAATAGCTGATACCGGTGCGCGAGGTTCTCCCGATTCTCGACGGACCGCTGCTCAGCTTTCAACTGTGCCAGCGCCTGCACAATGGACGCGACCCTGTCGCCCGCGTCCGGGGGAACGAAAGTGCCGCGCGCCGCGGCGGCTGCCTGCTCCAGCAGAGCGGGCTCGTAGCGGGTGGTGACGACCGCGCCCGCCTCGTCACGCTTGAGCACAGTGCGCCCATCTTCGCGGATCGGAATCGTCGATCCCTCGCGAGTGCCAAAGCCAACAGTGATGACCGCTATCCCGGCATCGCGAGCTTTCTTCGCGGCGTCCACCACCGCGGCGGCATCCTCGAATCCTTCGCCGTCGCTCATCAGCACAACGGCCTTGTCGGCCGGGGACCTGCTGAGCGCCAGCAGCGCAGTAGCCTGCCGTAATGGCGGCGCCAGCGAGCTACCCGCCTGGCCGACGGTGGTCGGCTCGAGATTATCCAGAAACAGGTCCAACCCGCCGTCGTCGATGGTGAGCGGGGTGAGCACGTAGCTCCGGCCCGCGAATGCGATCAGCGCCACGCGATTCCCTCGTCCGCTGGCCCTCAGCCTTCTGACTTCGCTCTTCATGGCTTCGAGCCGGCTCGGCGCCTCGTCGGTGGCAAGCATTGAAGCGGACGCGTCGAGCGCCAGCACGAGGTCGATCCCGCTCTGGCGGACGACCGATCGCTCGAAGCCCCATCGCGGCCCGGCAAAGGCGAGTCCGGCGAGCAGGACGGAGAGCGTGCACACCACGATCCGCAGCCGCGACTGGCGCAACAGCGCGCCGGGCGCGAGTCGCGCGATCATCTCGGGCGTGCCAAGACGCGCGAGCCGTACCTCGCGGCGCCGGCGCGCGTAGAACATGAGCCATGCGGTCACGCCGGCCAAAGCCGCGGCAACAGCCAGCGCCCACGGCCACTGAAACATGGTCGTGTTCATGGTATCGGCGCTCTCCGAGCCAGCAGCGCCAGCTCGCCCAGCAGCGCGAGCAGCCCGAGTCCGAGCGGCATCCGGAAAAGCTCGCTGTATCGTACGTACGACCGGGATTGCACCGTGGTTCGCTCGAGAAGGTCGATCTGCTCGTAAACGCGACGGAGCGCGACCGCGTCCCGCGCGCGGAAGTACCGTCCTCCGGTCATCCGCGCGACTTCGCTCAGCAGGGCTTCGTCGATCCGAACCGGCTGCAGCTCGTATATCAGCCCGGCGGGACCGCGACCCACCGGAACCGGCGCCATCCCGACAGTGCCGACGCCGATCGTATAGATCCTGATGCCGTACACGCTCGCGGCTCGCGCGGCGCTTCGCGGGTCCACGCTGCCGCGATTGTTGACGCCGTCCGTCATGAGGATTATCACGCGCGAGCGTCCCGGGGCGTCGCGCAGCCGGTTGGCCGCGGTCGCGATGCCGAGACCGATCGCCGTGCCGTCCTCGAGCTGCCCGGCCTGCAGGTTGTCCACTGCCTGCATCAAAATTGGATAATCAGTCGTCAGCGGAACCTGCGTAAGCGCTTCGCCTGCGAACGCGACAAGCGCTATGCGATCCGATTCGCGGGCGGCGATAAACTCTTTCAGCCGCGCCTTCGCGACCGCGAGCCGGTTCTGTGGCCGGAAATCCTCAGCGAGCATCGAGCTGGAAAGATCGATGGCGAGCGCGATGTTGATTCCCTCGCTGGTGATGTTCTCGACCTGCGCGGTGGACCGCGGCCGCGCGAGCGCGAGGACGAGTGCCGCCAGAGCGACGTTGCGCAGGATAAACATGGTCCTGGTAATCCGCTCCCCTGTGCGCGGCCCTTTCGCGAGCACGCCCGTCCGGGAGAACGCGATCGCGGATGGACGATTCCGGCGACGCAGCGCCCACCAGAGCGGGAGAAGCAGCAGCAGCGCCAGCGCCCATGGCGTGTAGAACTGCAGCGAGTCGATCGTCATGCCGCAGCCTTCTTCACCTGCTCAGCGAAGCGACTCTCCACACGGTCGACGACCGCGCGCGCGTCAGAGCCTAGGTCGCGCGCCTTCGCGCCGTCGATGCGCCACGCCGCAAACTTCGCGAGATCGGTCTGGTGCAAGAGTTCGCCCAGCCGCGCGCTTGCATCGGGATCGAGCAATCCGCTCGCGCGCGTGGCCGTGACGAGCTCGGTGCTCGTTTGTGATTCGCGAACGCCTTCCGCCCTCACCGCGAGATACGCGCGCGCGACATCCGTCATGAGCGCGACGTGCAGCGCGCCCTGGTCCTTTTCGGGGAGGCCGAGCTGCTCGATCCGGTGAAACTCTTTTTGCGCGTGCGCGGCGGGATGCACCGGCCTGTTCTTCCATCGCTTGTACGCACGCCAGAGCCACCACGCGAGCAATGCGGCGAGGAGCAATCCGAGCGCGACCAGCAGCCACTTGAGCCACCATGGATACGCGAAAGCGAGGACGCCTCGCGGCGGCCTGGGCACGTGCAGCGTCGTGTCGGCCGGGAGCACACTCCTCACCAACACCGCATAGGACGAGAGCGGTATCCTCCGCTCGGCGATCCCCGACCGGACGATGATGTCGCCCAGGCCGAGCGGCTGGGAGTCGACGTCCCACGCAGCCATGCGGTAGCCCGCGATCTGCTCCATCTCGGCTGGGGCGCCAGCGGCCACCGGCACTACCCTGGGCTCCGCGATCGCGGGATCGGCCGCGAGATCGACTTTGACCGCAGAATCGGTCGTTGCCGGGAACTGAATCGTGGAGCCCGCGGGCGCGCGAACGCGAACGATGACGGTGAACTGATCGCCGACGGTGACCGTGTCGGGACTGATGTGCACGCCGATGCGTACGGGCACCGTGACCGGCGCGGCGGGCCGCTGCGCGGCCGGAGGCGCGGGCTGCACAGCCCCTGCCTGCACCAGAAGGAGCGCCCCGATCAGGATCACCGGCGCCGCGCCCTCGTTTCGCGGGTGCGGAAGAACTTGATCAGCGGGTGCACGACGTTGTCGGGCGTCGCGACGGCGATCTCGTCGATCGAGAGCCGGCGCAGCAGGTGCTTCCTCTCTTCACGCTCGGTCGTGACCGCAGTCGCGTACGCGGCTCTCACGCCGCTTGCGCTGGTGTCGATGCTGAGAGTCTCGCCGGTCTCGGGATCCATGAATCGCGCGAGTCCCACGTCGGGGAGGTCGCGCTCGCCCGGGTCTTCGATGGTGACTGCGACGACGTCGTGCCTCTGCGCCAGAAGCTTGAGGGGACGCTCGATTCCCGGCGCGAGAAAGTCGGAGACGACGAAGATGATGGACTTCTGCGAAAGCATTCTCGATATGTATTCGAGCGTGCCCGAGATGTCGGTGCCCGTTCCCTGCGGCTCGAATGCCAGCAGGTCGCGGATAATTCGCAGCACGTGGCGACGGCCTTTTCGGGGCGGAACGACGTGCTCGATGCGGTCAGTGAACAGGACGATGCCGACCCTGTCGTTGTTGCGCACCGCAGACATCGCGAGCACCGCTGCCAGCTCGCTGGCCGCTTCGCTCTTGAACCGGCGGACTGTGCCGAACTGCTCCGATCCCGAAAGATCGACGGCCAGCATCACCGTGAGCTCGCGCTCCTCGATGTACCGCTTCACGTAGGGGTGGCCCATCCGCGCGGTGACGTTCCAGTCGATGGAGCGCACTTCATCTCCGGGCTGGTACTCGCGCACCTCGGAGAACTCCATCCCCTGCCCCTTGAACACCGAGCGGTACTCGCCCACGAACAGCGAGTTCACGAGCCCCCGTGTGCGCAGCTCGAGCAGCTTGACCTGCCTGAGTATCTCCTTCGACGGAGCGCCGGCTTTCGGCGCTGTCTCGATCACGGCGCCCTGATCGCCTCGAGAACGCGGGCGACGATCGCGTCGCTCGTGACTTCTTCGGCTTCGGCCTCATAGGTCGTGAGTACGCGGTGTCGCAATACATCAGGAGCGATCGCCTTCACGTCGTCAGGCGTGACGAACGAGCGGCCGTGTAGGAACGCGTGCGCGCGTGACGCCTGCGCGAGCGACAGGGTCGCACGCGGGCTGGCGCCAAACTCGATCAACGGCGCAAGCTGGGCCAGGCCGGCCTCGGCGGGATACCGCGTGGCGTGCACGATCTCGACGATATAGTCCACGATGCGCGCGTCCATGTACAGCTCGGCGATCCGCTTGCGCGCTGCCAGTATCTGCTGCGGCGATGCTACGTGCTCGACCGGGATCGGCTCGCCGCCGGCCATCCTGCGCAGCACGAGCTTCTCCTCCTCCCGCGACGGGTAGCCCACGTGCAGCTTGAGCATGAAACGGTCGACCTGCGCTTCAGGGAGCGGATACGTCCCCTCCTGCTCGATCGGGTTCTGCGTGGCAAGCACGAGGAACGGCTCCTCCAGCGTGTACGTAGTGCCGCCGATCGTGACCTGCTTCTCCTGCATCGCTTCAAGCAGCGCCGCCTGCACCTTGGCCGGAGCGCGGTTGATCTCGTCCGCGAGAATGATGTTCGAGAAGATCGGGCCTTTCTTCACGGAGAACTGGCCGTTGGACTGGTCGTACACCTGCGTTCCGATCACGTCGGCGGGGAGCAGGTCGGGGGTAAACTGAATCCGCTGGAAGCCGGTGTTGATCGTTTCAGCCAGCGTCCGGACCGTAAGCGTCTTGGCGAGTCCCGGCACCCCTTCGAGCAGGACGTGCCCGCCTGTCAGGAGACTGATCATGAGCCGCTCGACCATGTAGCTCTGGCCGACGACGCGCTTGCCCACCTCGGCGATCACCCTCTGGATCATCGCCGTGTCGCCGGCCGGCGGTCCGGCATCCTGGGGCGGCGCCCCTGCCGGAGGTGCGTTATTGCTCACGTGTTTCCTCTGGTGAACGAGTTATTACACCCCGACGCTGTGCAGGATTGACGCCGTTACTTGCACAGCGCGGCGATGATGTCGCGCTCCTTCGAGCTCAGGTCCCGCGTCTTACCCAGGGGGAGGCGACCGAGTTTCACGGGGCCGAACCTGGTGCGCACCAGGCGCTCCACGGTCAGCTCAAGCGCGGCGCAGAGCCGGCGCACCTCGCGCGTGCGGCCTTCGGCGATGGTGACCTCGAAGTCCCACATCCGGTTCCCGAGCGGGTGCGCGGCGACTTCGATCGGCTTCACGAAGCCATCCTCGAGCTCGATGCCGTGCCGCGCAGCCCGCAGGGCCTCCGAAGCGTTTCCGCGAACGGTCGCGACGTACGTCCGCTCGATTTCGTTGCTCGGATGCGTGAGAGCGTTCGCGGCCTCCCCGTCGGTGGTGAGGAGCAACACGCCCTCGGTCATGTAATCGAGCCGCCCGACGTATGTGAGTCCGGGCACGTCCTTGATGAGATCGAATACGGTTTCCCTGCCCTCGGGATCGCTCCGGGTGGTCATCACGCCTGCGGGCTTGTTGAGGACGACCCACTTGTTCTCGACCGGCGCGCCGATCGGCTTCCCGTCCACGGTGATCACGTCGCGCCCGAGCTCTACGTTCTGCCCGACCGACGGGAGCGCGCCGTTCACGAGCACGCGGCCGGATGCGATCAGCTCGTCGGCGCCTCTGCGGGAGGCAACGCCAGAGCGGGCGAGCGCACGATTGATTCGCATGGCAAGGCTATCGGCTATTCGTGCACCGCGGGCCTCAACGCCACAGCCAGCTCATCCGCGCGCGGGAGCTCGTCGAGATGCCGGATCGCGAGCTGCTCGAGAAACGCCGGCGTCGTCCCATACATGAGCGGCCGCCCCATCCCCTCGGCCCTGCCGGTCACCTCGATAAGAGCCCGCTCGTGCAGCGACTTGAGGATCGCCCCGCAGTTCACGCCGCGGATCTCTTCCACCTCGGCGCGGCCGATGGGCTGGCGGTACGCGATGATGGCGAGCGTCTCGAGCGCCGCGGCCGAGAGGCGCGCGGGGCGGCTCGCGAGCTGCGCGCGCTCGATCGCATCCGTGTACTCGGCGCGGGTCAGTATCTGCCAGCCCCCACCGGTCTCGACCAGCTCGACGCCGTGCCCCGCCTCGTTGTAATGCGTCAGAAGCTCGGTCAGCGCGCCCGAGACTTCGTCGTCGGTTGCATCCGAGTCGAGCTCCGCGAGGTTCTCGCGGGAGATCGGCGCCGAGCTCGCGAAGAGCGCGGCCTCAAGCAGCTTCGCTAGCGGGCTCACCGTTTATCTCCACATCCGTAAAGGCCCGGTCCTGGCGCAGCTTCACTTCGCCGCGCTTGGCCATCTCCAGCAGGGCGAGCAGGACCGAAAGAATCTCCCAGGGCTCGGACCCCTGGTTCACGAGATCACCCCAGCGGCAGCGCTGGCGGAGCGCGAGGATGTCACGGACTACCGCGATGGCGCCTTCCACATCGAGCGCGCGCGGCACCACGTCGTGCAGCGTCGGCTTTCGCGCGAGCCGGAGCACCCGGTCCACGGCTGCGAACAGCTCGGGCAAAGAGAGTGACAGCCGCGCGGCAGCCGGCGCCGGCGCCGAGAACTGCTGCGGAGTGTAGCCGCGGGCAAACTTCGCGCGGCGCACTTCCGAGAGCCGGTCGAGAACGTCCACCACTTCGCGAACCTGCTGATACTCGAGAAGCCGGCGAACCAGCTCGGCGCGCGGGTCTTCCCATCCTTCTTCGCCTTCCCGCCGCGGCAAGAGCAGCTGCGCCTTGATGCGGATCAGCCGCGCCGCCATCTCGAGGTAATCCGCCGCGTCGTCGAGCCCGAGCGTCTTGATCCGAACGAGAAACTGCTCGGCGATCCTCGCGACGGGAATGTCGTTGATGTCGACCTGCTCGTCGCGGATAAGCGTGAGCAAGAGGTCGAGCGGGCCGTTGAACTCGCCGACCTGAACGACGAACGCGGAGTCGCCTAGGTGGTCCACGGGCCCGGCAAAATAAAGGGGATCAACAGACGGACGGCCACCCCGTGCATCGCGATGATCGGCGCGAAGAATGCGCGCAGGAATCCGCCGCCGACCATCACCAGCATCATCAGCGCGATGAGTCCGTATCGCCCGAACTGCTCGTATCGGAGAGCCCACGCGGGCGGGAGGAGGTATTTCGCGACGTGCGAGCCATCGAGCGGCGGGATCGGAATGAGGTTGAAGAAGGCGAGGATCAGGTTGATCAGGATTCCGTAGATCAACATCAGTTGGAGAATCGACGCCCAAGGCGCGATCGCGGGGATCGCCCTGCCCAGCAGCCCGACCAGGGCGACCGCGACGCCGGCAACGACCGCAAGCACGAGGTTGGTCGCGATCCCGGCCAGCGAGACGATGATGTCGCCGCGCTTGTAGTTGCGGAAGTTGCGCGGATTCACGGGCACGGGCTTGGCACCGCCGAACATGACCCCGGCCGTAATGAAGGTCAGGATCGGCAAAATGAGTGTCATGAACGGATCGATGTGCTTCAGCGGGTTCCAGGTGAGCCGGCCGAGCTGGTAGGCCGTGGAGTCACCCTGCCGGAGGGCAGCGTAGCCGTGAGCGTACTCGTGCGCGACCACCGAAAATAGCAGGACGGGCGCTACGAGCAGAAAAGTCTGGGTTTTATCCAATCGCGGGTTTGCGGGAAGCGCCGAAAGGCGGTAGTTTCAACAACTTAGCCCTAGTAATGGAGATTCAGTAAGTGCCGAATATCGCGTCCGCCAAAAAGAACATGCGAAAGTCGAGAGCCGCCGAAGCGCGCAACCGCGCACAGCGCTCGACGCTTCGCACCGCACTCAAGAAGGCCAAGTCGACCGACGGGTCCGCCGAAGATCGCGCGTCCGCCGTGCAGCTCGTCGATCGCGCCGCTCGCAAAGGCCTCATTCACAAGAATGCGGCTGCCCGACATAAGAGCAGGCTCGCGAAGAAGAAGTGACTGAGGAAGTGACTAGCGATTAGCGATTAGTCACTGCCTCACAGGGCCGAGAGCTCGGCGCCGCAGCTCTCGCAATACCACTCCGTAGGATAATTGACGGTCCCGCACTCCCCGCACTTGAGCGTCTTCTCGTTCTCGCGGCGGGTGTCTGCGGGCGTCGGCGCCGCGGCTGCGGGCTTGTCTCGCGCCTGCTTTTCTTCCGTTGGCTTTTCCTCAGCCGGCGTTGCCTCCGCAGACTTTGGCGGACCGTTCGGGATCGCAGCTCGTGCCCTCGACGGCGTCTTTGACCTGACCCTGGTCGCGTCCGGCTGTGCCGGCGCGGTTAGGGGCGGCGGAGGCTGAGGCTCTGGTGGCAGCTCTCGTGGCGGCTCTGGTGGCGGCTCTGGTGGCGGCTCTGGTGGTACGGACGGCGCCGGCTGCTCCGCGGGAGTTTCGGGGTCGGCCGTCTGCTCCATTATCAGAAGGAGCTGATTCAGCTCCTCCGAGATCTTTTTCTTCTCGTCCACGAACCGCCCAAGCTCCACTTCGACCTCGCGCTTGCGCAGCTCCCATTGCTCGGAGGTGAACTCCCCAACGGCCGCGCGCAGCTCGGCTTCGTGAAGCTCGTCCACCCGCGCGGTCTCCTGCTCCACCGCCTGCCTGAGGCGGTCCTTGAAGCCGGCTATCGCCGTCCGGATTTCGCCGGCACGCTCCGCAAGCTGTCCGCGTACCGTCGCGAGCCGCTGCTCGTAGTCCCCATGTACGCGCTTATAGACATGCTCGGGCGTGGACTCGCGCCTCGATTCGAGCGTGGTCATCCACTGCTCGTACCGATTGCGCTCGTCCAGAAGCTGCTGCAGGTCATCGTGAGAACGGCTTGGCTTGGCCACCGTCACCTCGTCGTGTTCGCCATCGTGTGAACGATCTCGCCATCAACGATAGTAAAAATCGCGCGGCCGCGAACCCTCTCGCCCGCGTACGGGGTGTTGCGCCCTTTCGACAGGAACGTCGCGGGGTCCACGATCCACTCGGCCCTGGGGTCGAATACCGTGACGTCGGCGACTGCCCCGCGACTGAGAGTTCCCCCGGTAATGTGGAACACGCGAGCCGGCGCGCACGACATGCACTCCACCATCCGCGCGTAGTCCATGACGCCGCCAGCGACGAGACTGGTGTGGACCAACGCCAGAGCCGTCTCGAGGCCGACTATTCCGTTCGGCGCGTTTGCGAACTCCTGTTCCTTCTCGTCGTAGTGGTGCGGCGCGTGGTCGGTCGCGATCAGGTCTATCGTCCCATCGGCCACTGCGTCGCGCAACGCCGCGACGTCCGCTGCGGTGCGAAGGGGCGGATTCATCTTGGCGTTGGTGTCGTACGCGCCCACGCGATCTTCAGTGAGCGTCAGGTGGTGCGGGCACACTTCGGCGGTGACGTTAATGCCGCGCTCCTTTCCCCAGCGGATCAGGTCGACGGATCCCGCGGTGCTCATGTGCGCGAGATGGACGTGGCCCTTCGTGCGCCTGGCGAGAAGTATGTCGCGGATGACCATGATCTCCTCGGCTTCAGAGGGAATTCCCTTGAGGCCAAGCCGCGCGCTGACGATCCCCTCGTTCATCGTCCCGCCGTGCGAGAGCGTGGGCTCTTCGCAGTGGTCAATGACCGGGATGTTGAATGTGCGCGCGTATTCGAGCGCCGTGCGCATGAGCTGGGCGCTAACCACGGGCCGCCCGTCGTCGCTCACCGCGACCGCCCCGGCGCCGATCATTTCCCCGAACTCGGCAAGCGCCTCGCCGCGCTGGCCGAGTGAGATGGCGCCGATCGGATGCACGCGGGCTGCCTTTGCGCGCTGCGCCTGGCGGATGATGAAGCCGACGGCCGCCTGGTTGTCGGTCACCGGATCCGTGTTCGGCATGGCGCACAAGGCGGTAAAGCCGCCGGCAGCGGCCGCGCGCGCCCCCGTCGCAACGGTTTCGACGTCTTCCCTGCCCGGCTCGCGCAGATGGCAGTGCACATCGATGAATCCCGGCGAGACGATCATGCCGGCGCAGTCGAGAATTTCCGCTCCGTCGGGCGCGCCCAGGCCAGGCCCGCACGCTTCGACCGATCCATCCGCCAGAAGGACATCCTGCTGGCCGTCGATGCTCTGCGAAGGATCGATGACCCGTCCCCCTCGGAGCAGTATCGGCCGGCTCGTCGGCCGGCTCATCGCCCGGCCGCCTTGGCCGACTCGGCCAGTGCGGGGTTTCCACCGGAAAGCAGGTACAGCACGGCCATGCGCACCGCTATTCCGTTGGTGACCTGGTCGAGGATGACCGAGTGCTCGCCGTCGGCGACGTCGGAGTCGATCTCGACGCCACGGTTCATCGGACCGGGGTGAAGGATGAGCACGTCGCGCGGAGCGCGGGAGAGCCGCTCGCGCGTGACACCGAATACGCGGTTGTACTCGCGAAGCGACGGGATGTAGCCGCCCGTCATCCGCTCGATCTGAAGCCGAAGAATGTTGAGCGCGTCGGCCCACTCGATCGCGTCCTCTATGTGATCGAAAACGGTGACGCCGAACTCTTCGATCGCGTTCGGCATGAGCGATCGAGGCCCGCACACAGCGACCTCCACTCCCATCTTTCGCAGCCCCCAGATGTTGGAGCGCGCGACCCGGGAGTGCAGCACGTCCCCGCAGATGCAGACGCGCTTGCCGGCGAGATCGCCGAAGTGATCGCGTAGCGTGAGGAGATCGAGCAGCCCCTGCGTTGGGTGCTCATGCATGCCATCGCCGGCGTTGATCACGTTCGACTTGATCCGGTCGGCGAGAAACTGCGCGGCGCCCGACGAGCCGTGCCGGATGACGACCATGTCGATTCGCATCGCCTCGAGATTTCGCGCGGTATCCACGAGCGTCTCCCCCTTGGACACGCTCGACCCGGCCGACGAGACATTCACCGGATCGGCCGAGAGGCGCTTCTCCGCGAACTCGAACGAGATGCGGGTGCGGGTGGAGTTCTCGAAGAACAGGTTCACGATCGTCGAACCGCGCAGCGTCGGCACCTTCTTGATCGCGCGCTCGCTGATCTCCTTGAATGGCTCAGCGGTGTCGAGAATGAGTTTGATCTGCTCGCTGGAGAGCGGCTCGAGCCCGAGCAGGTCTTTACCCAGCGCGCTGATCACGCGCTGTCCGCCCGCGACAGGACCACGGACGTCTTCCCGTCCACCTCCTCGAGCAGGACGTCCACGCGATCGCCGTCCTCGACCTGCACCTCTTTCCCGACGATGTCGGCGTGGATGGGAAGCTCGCGGCCGCCGCGGTCCACGAGCACGGCGAGGGCGATGCGCGCGGGGCGGCCGAAATCGGCGAGCTCGTCGAGCGCCGCCCGGACGGTGCGCCCGGTGTACAGCACGTCGTCCACGATCACGACCTTGCGGCCATCCAGCTCCCACGGGAGGTCGGTGCGCCCGACGACGGGACGGGGACCGACGGTCTGGAGGTCGTCGCGGTAAAGCGTGATGTCGAGGGCGCCGCGCGGGACGCGAACCGTCTCGCTGGCGGAGATGAGGTCCACGAGGCGGTCGGCGAGCTGGACACCGCGCCTCTGGATGCCGACGAGCACGAGGTCGTCCGTGCCGCCCGTCAGCTCGAGAATCTCGTCGGCCATCCGCTTCAGCGTTCGCTCGACTGCGCGGGCATCAAGGAGGGTCGAGTTGCGAGAGGGCATCGGCGGTCAAATCTAATCGCCGAGCGCGGACGTTCTACCCGCGAGCCTCAGTCGTGGTCAGTTCGGTCGTGTTGTTGCGACTTCGGATCGAGGATCAAGGACTTTGCGGCCTCAGGACTCACCACCATTGCGGATCGGCGATTGAGTGGGGACTAGGGAGGCATTTCTCCGCGGTCCTCACTTAATCGCCGATCCTCAGGGGCCGTTAGTCCTGAGGCCGCAATCTCTAAGGCGCGGGAGACGGCCCCAGCATGCCGCCCGGGATGTACTCCACCGGCGCGCCGGGGCCGAGCGGCAACCCGAGCAGCAGCCACACTCCGAGCATGACGACCCAGCCTATGAAGAACACGATCGAGTACGGGAGCATCATGGAGATGAGCGTCCCGATCCCCGCCCGCCGGTCGTACCGGTACGCGAAGGCGATGATCACCGGGAAATACTGCATGAGCGGCGTGATGATGTTGGTGGTGGAATCGCCGACACGATATGCGACCTGCACGACCTCCGGCGAATAGCCGGTGAGCATCAGCATCGGCACGAACACGGGTGCCATGATCGCCCACTTCGCCGACGCGCTGCCGATGAACAGATTGATGAACGCGCTGACGACCACGAACGAGAGCAGCAGCGGAATCCCCGTAAACCCGATGGCCTTGAGGGTGTCCGCGCCGTTGATGGCGAGGATGAGCCCGAGGTTCGACCAGTTGAAGTACGCGATGAACTGTGCCGCGGCGAACGCCAGCACGATGTAGGAGCCGAGCACCGCCACGCCCTCGGACGACATGCGCGCTACGTCGCGGTCGGACTTGATCGTCCCGGCCACGACGCCGTACACGATGCCCATTACCAGAAAGAGCAGCATCAGCAGCATGACGATGCTCTCGAAGAACGGCCGGATCTGCACGAGCGTCGTCTCGCCGGCCGCCTCCGGATTGCGCAGCGGGGCGCCCTCAGGAATCACCAGCAGCGCGAACAGCGCGAGCATCGCGACGAAGGTGATCCCGGCCCAGCGCATTCCCTTCCGCTGCGCGGGAGTGACATCTCCCTCCTCGAGCGTTCCCGGATCGGTCGCATAGTCGGGCTCCCACTTCCCCATTCGTGGCTCCACGAACCGATGAGTCACGAAGGTGCCCAGCGCCGTGAGGAAGAACACCGACACGACCATGAAGTAGTAGTTCGCGGTCGGCTGGACTTCGTAGGCGGGATCGAGCAGCCGCGCGGCTTCGGTGGACAGCCCGGCGAGGAGCGGATCCAGCGAGGTGATGAGCAGATTCGCGCTGAAGCCGGCCGAGACGCCCGCGAAGCCGGCGGCCAGTCCCACCAGCGGGTGCCGCCCGATGGCGGCAAACACCATGGCACCAAGCGGAACGAGTACCACATAACCGGCGTCCACCGCCATGCTGCTCATGATTCCGGCGAACACGACGGTCGCGGTCAGCAGCGACGCCGGCACCGCGCCGACGAGCCGCTTGAGGCTCACGCCGATGAGTCCGCTGCGCTCCATGACGCCCACGCCGATGATCACCACGATGACCAGCGCCAGCGGCGGGAAGGCGGCGAAGTTCCTGACCGCTTCCGTCAGCATTCGCCGGAGCCCCTCGAACGACATCAGGTTCACCACTTCGACCGTGTTCCCGGTGCCGGGGTGCGTCGCGGCCACGCCTGCGAGCGACGCGATCCACGACGCCAGAATCACGAGCAGCGCGAACAGCGCGAACAGCGTGATCGGATCGGGGAGCTTGTTGCCGACGCGCTCGACGCCGTCGAAGAAGCGGAGCGACAGCGCGCGCTTCGGCTCGGTGGTGGAGCCGGCATCTCTCGTGGGAGTCGTCATGGTGAGTCGGAGGGTTCGGGTCGGGCGTAATCGTACACGATTCGTGAGATGTCGGCGATAAGAGCGGCGGAGGCCTTTCCGTCGCGCACGCCGCGCGTCAGCACGACGAGAACGTACGGTGACCGCCCCGGCAGATAGACGATCCCGCCGTCATGAGAAACCGCGGTTATCTCGCCCGTCTTGTGCGCGACGCGGGTTCCCGGTGGCAGGCCGGCGGGAATCTTCTCGTTGAATTCCTGCGCCAGCAGGATGTCGAGCATGTCGCGCGTGTCGGCCTCACCGGCCACATGGCCCCGCTCGAGCGCGGCGAACAGGGTGGCGAGATCGCGCGCGGTCATGGTGTTGCTCATCCCGCGGTCGAATGCCTTCTGGTCCTCGACGCCGCGCAGCACGAGCGAACGCGTCACGCCGAGCTTGCGCGCGGTGGCGTTGATCTGCTCCGCGCCGAGCACCGCGACCATGATATTCGTGGCGAGATTGCTGGAGCGCGTGATCATCCGCCGCGCCAGATCGCGGATGGGAACGCGCTGCCCGATCATTCCGTACAGCGCCGAATCTCCGTCGACGCCCGCATCGAGGCCGTACTGGGTGCCGTCGACAATGGATGCGAACTGATTGACCACCAGCAACTGCTGCTCCAGCGAGATGCGCCCCTCTCGCGCGGCGTAGAACGCCTCGACCAGCACCGGGACCTTCATCGTACTCGCCGCATGGAAGATCGAGTCCGCGTTGCGAAAAAAGCTGGCGCCCGACCCGAGGTCCATGAACGCTACCGCTACCTGCGCGCTGTCGGTCGCGGCCACGCGCCTGTCTATCGCCGCAGCGAGAGAAGAATCGGACGCAGCAACGATCTGCGCGACCAGCAGGAAATGGATCACCTGATATTGTCTCCCTCGACCTCATCCCAAATGCGAGTCGTGTGACGCTCCTGCAGAAAGAGAGAGCCAACGACAAACGTCGTGAGGGCCACTGTAATAGGGAAGATCAGCCCGGCGTAAATATTTCCGGTGCGGGCGACGAGCGCGGTCGCGATCAGCGGGAGAAATCCCCCAAACCAGCCGTTGCCGAAATGGTACGGGAGCGACAGCGACGTATATCGAATCTTCGCGGGAAACGCCTCGACCAGGAAAGCGGCGATAGGCCCGTACACCATCGTCACGAAGATCACCTGCGTCAGGACCAGCACGGTGAGCATGACGGGATTCAGCGGATCCGCGAAATGCTTCATACCCACATAGATCGGATAATACGAGAGCGCGGCGAGGAGATTGCCCGTCATCATGACACGCTTGCGGCCGACCCGGTCAGAGAGCGCTCCAAAAAAGATGAAGCCCGGAGTGCCCAGGATCAGCGCGGCGGCGACGATGAGATAAGACGTAGTAAGCGGCACCTGCAACACGGTCTGCATGAAGAACAGCGCGTAGAACTGTCCCGTGTACCAGACGACCGCCTGCCCCGCCGTCGCGCCGAACAGAACCAGCAAAAAGAACTTCCACCGCGGCCAGGTTCCGAACGAGTCCTTGATCGGCGCGGTCGACGTCTTCCCCGCCTGCTTGAGCCGGGTGTACAGCGGCGACTCCTGCAGCTTGTTCCGCACGTAGTACGACACCACCACCAGCACGATAGAGAGCAGGAACGGAATTCTCCATCCCCACTCCCTGAACGCATCTTCGCTCATCGACGCGCGGACGATCAGGATCACGCCGAGCGAGAGGAACAGCCCGAGCGTTGCGGTGGTCTGGATGAAGCTCGTGTAGAAGCCGCGCTTCCCGTCGGGCGCGTGCTCGGCCACATAGATCGCGGCACCACCGTACTCGCCGCCAAGCGCCAGCCCCTGAAGCATGCGCAGAATGACGAGAATGATCGGCGCCGCGACTCCGATCTGCGAGTAGGTCGGGA
This sequence comes from Gemmatimonadaceae bacterium, assembly GCA_051005405.1. Taxonomy (GTDB): domain Bacteria; phylum Gemmatimonadota; class Gemmatimonadetes; order Gemmatimonadales; family Gemmatimonadaceae; genus JACDCY01. The sequence continues at coordinate 20,898 of JBPCJJ010000070.1, forward strand.
GAAAGCCGATCGCGGCGGTCGCGCCTCCCATTATCAGCAGCGTGACGAGGAAAGCGAACTTCCGCCCCACGAGATCGCCGATTCTGCCGAACACGAGCGCGCCAAACGGCCGGACCGCGAAGCCGACGGCGAACGTCGCCAGCGTCTTCAGGAAGTTGAGAGTCGGACTTCCCTCGGGATAGAAGTGCGTCGAGAGCACCGCGGCGAGGGCGCCGAAGATGTAGAAGTCGTACCACTCGATCATCGTCCCCGCGGACGACGCCGCGATCACGTGCCGGAGCGATTTCTTGTCGATGGTGAACCGCTCGGCAGGCGCGGCCGCCGCTATATCACTCATGGTCGTCGCGCGCACGAGCCGGAACGTCGTCCCCGGCCCACCGGTCGAGTATCGTCACGGCAGCCATGTGGCCGGTGACGTTGGTCGTCGTGCGAAACATGTCCGGTATGGCGTCGAGGGCGAGCAGCACGCCGATCCCCGCCACGGGGATGCCGACAGCGGCGAGCACCGGTGCCATGATCAGGATCGTCCCGCCAGGTATGGACGGAACGCTGAACGTGAGCAACGCGGACGTCACCGCGATCGTCACGAGCTCCCCTGCTCCGAGATTCACTCCGTACAGGTGCGCAACGAACACAGCGCCCGCGGGAATCGCCGCAGCGCTCCCCGGGCGAAATATCGAAGCCGAGATCGGCAGGAAAAATCCAGGCAGCTCCCGGTTGATCGAAAGCCTCGCCAGTGCCCCTTCGAGCATCGCCGGCAGCGCCGCGAGCGAGGACCGCGCGCTGAACGCAACGGTCTGCCCTGCCGCCGATGCCGCGGCGAAATCCCGGACCCGGGTGGTAGATGCGATAGCAACCAACGGATAGAACGCAGCGATAACCACGACACAGAGCACGACGACGACCGCGACGAACACGCCGAGCGCGCCGATCGCGCCCGCTCCAAGCCGCGCGGCGAGCACTAGCGACAGCGCGAAAACTCCGAGCGGCGCGAAGAAAAGGACGACCTGAACGATGCAAAGCATCGCCTCCGATACCGCCTCGGTGAGATCACGGATGACGTTGCGTCGCGCGTCGTGAAGGCGCGCGGCCGCGAGACCGAAGGCGATCGTGAAGATGAGGAGCGGGAGCATTGCACCGTCCGCGGCTGCCTTGACCGGGTTCACGGGGACGAGGCTGACGATCCACTCGCCGATCCCGGGCACCTCGGCCGCGGTCGCCGCTCCCGCGGTCAATCCGGTCGCGGCCGCGCGAGCGTCATCGAGCGACAGCCAGGAGAACGCCGACTGCGACACCATGACCGAGACGGCCGAGATCGTGAGCGCCATGACGCCGAGAATCGCGGCTGCGCGCCAGCCGAGCTTCGCGAACAGCTCGCGCGCGCCGGGCGCCAGCAGCGCCGCGAGCACCGTGGAGACGACCAGGGGAATGACGGTCATGCGGATCGCGTTGACCCAGAGTGTGCCGACGGGGTCGGCAAGCGCGATCGCCGAACCGGCGAGCCCAGGGCTGTAGGCGCGCAGCAGTGCGCCGAGCGCGAGGCCCGCGATGAGCGATACGATCAGCCAGATGGAGCGATTCACTGGAGTTTGATGGTTTGGCCGGTGATGTGGCGGCTGCCTGCCGAGCAGAGAAAGACCACTGCCTCGGCGACGGCTTCCCGCTCGACGTACGCGGCGTCATCGCCCATCCCCGCTACGTTTTGCGCCGTCCGAATCTGCGTCGGCGCGATCGCGTTCGCCCGGACTCCGGTCCCGATCTCCTCCGCGGCAACCGATCGCATGAGCGCGAGCACGCCGGCCTTTGCGATGGCGTAACCGCTCATGTTCTTCGAGGAGCCGTCAGGGAGCACCGAAGCCGACGCGAAGTAAACGACGGAGCCCTTCCCCTGGCGCAGGAAAGGCAGGAAAGCACGGGTGGCGAGATATGCCGTTGTGAGGTTGATCGCGATCTGCTTGTGCAGGACGGCCGGATCGCTGTCAGCCACAGCTCCGCTCATGGCAAAGCCACCCGCGAGATTGACCAGCGCGGCGATGGATCCCTCCGCCCCAGCGCCGATGCGATCCGCGGTGGCCGCGACTTCATCGGGGTTCGTAAGGTCGCAGAGGTGCGCCGTGGCGGTGCCACCGAGCCTGACGAGGTCGTCCACGCGGGCATTGACCTGGTCATCCCGGTCGATGAGCGCGAGCCGCGAGCCAGCCTCGGTAAATGCCCGGGCGACGATCTCTCCGACCTGGCCGGCACGTCCGACCCCGGTGAGAACGACGGTTTTTCCGGAAAAATCAGCTTTGCTCACGGCCCGATATTACGCGATACGCCCGCCACGCGGCAAATTTGGGGTTGAAACGGGCCCCTGCCTTTCGGACGTAGGGGCAAGTGCGACTCGAACTCCACACGGGATTCCTATGCAGGACCGCCCTAGCCGGTCTTCACGTCGCCCCGGGCCGCGATCACCCGCGCCTTCGCCCAGAGATCGTGTAGCTCATGGCCATGACAGCTGTCCCAGTCAGGCGGTATCGGCGCGAGGCGGCGTTTTTCGTCCTCTGACTTGAACACCAGCCATCCATGGGCCAGCGGATGAGAACTAGCGAGGCGCGAGTCGGGCCGCTGCCTTCTATCCGACGCCCGGCGGCGCTCCGTTCCGGGCCAAGCGGTTGGATTGTCCCTGCGACGGTCCTGGCCGCGGCGCTCAACGCGCTCGGGACGCACTTCCCAGATCTCCCAGCTCTTGCCTTGCTCGTCCGCGAACGTTCTGTACGGCATCGGGTTCACCTACCTCCGATTCCGTACACTATCAAACATGGTGCCAGTTCATGGCGACAGGCCGGAATGCCCGGGGCTGGAGGCGGCTACTTCACTTCGAGCGCGAACGGGTCGAAGCGGTCGAACCGCTCGGAAACGAACAACCCCATGCCGGCATTTCGGAAGCCGGCGGCCGAGAGCTGCTTGAGGTACCACCGCGCGGGGCGAAAATGCCCGCTCATGTCGCTCGCCGCTTCATCCACCTCGTCTTCGCTGGTGATGACGTGGAGGTACAACACGCCCCGGCATTTCCCGGCGAGCCGGACGATCGCCGTTCTCGCCACGGCGTTGGGGGCGTACCGCAGCACGTCGCGGCAGACAAGGAGATCGGCTGGTCGGCCGCCAAGCTGCTCGACGGAGATTTTGCGATGGCCGTACACGCGCGCCGCGTCCGCGCTCGAATCGTAGGTCTCGACGTAACGGCAGCCGGGATACTGCCGCGCGAATTCGCGCGCCCACCACCCGGTACCCGCGCCGACGTCCGAGAAGCGGCGGATTTCAACGCCGATATGGGCGCAGAACGCGAGGACAAATTTCACTTCCGCGCGCCGCTCCGCCGGCGTCACGACCGCGGTGGACCGATTTTCGTAGTACCGGCGGTAGTATTCGGCGTCGAACCGTGTTTTCATCATCGGGAACACTCTACACGATCCCAGGCCGAGGTGCGAGTGAGCGACAGCACGCTGAATCGGACGGACTCGATGCCCGCCGAAGCCGACGTACGGCCGGAGGACGTCCCGCTGCACGAGGACGTGCGGTGGCTGGCGGCCTCGCTCGGCGCGGTCATCCGCCGGCTCGAGGGGGAGGCGGCGTTCGAGACGGTCGAGTCGCTTCGCCAGGCATGCCGCGCGCGCCGCCGCGGTGAGCCCGGCGCGCCCTCGCTCGACGAGCTGCTGGCGGAAGTCGAGGCGCTGCCGCTCGAGCGCGCGGCGATCACGGCACGCGCGTTCACCCTGTTCTTTCTCCTGATCAACACCGCGGAGCAGGTTCACCGCGTGCGACGCGCCCGGGCGTACCGGAGCGCGGGTGACGCAGCGCCCCAGCCCGCTTCGGCGCGATGGGCGATGGACGCGCTGCGCGCGGGCGGGCACAACGCGGAGGCAGTAGAGCGAGCCATGCGTGCGCTCGACGTGCGCCCCGTGCTTACCGCGCACCCCACGGAGTCCACGCGCCGGACCCTGCTTGCGCTGCAGGCCCGCGTCGCGGAGCTGCTGCTCGCGCGCGACGGAGCGCCGTCCAGTGAGCGCGCCGCAATAGAGGAAGCGCTCGCCGGCGAAGTGGAGCTGCTCTGGATCACCGCCGAGGTGCGGCAGGACCGGCCGTCGGTGAAGGACGAGGTGAGCAC
>JBPCJJ010000071.1:0-3672 GCA_051005405.1 Gemmatimonadaceae bacterium
CGGCCGAGTTCATCGAGCTGGCGCACAAGCTGTTCGCCCGTGCGCACGCTGACCTCGGTGATGAGGTCGATCACACCGCGGCGCTGCAGGTGATCGAGCGCGTGGCGGGGGTGACGCTTTCAGCGACGCCCTAAAACGAAGCTAGAATCGCCAGCCGAGGTTCATGGCGATTTCGTCGAGGAAGAACTTCATGGACTCGCCGGTGGTGGGATGCATCGCGTACAGCCGTTCGCGCCCCGTCGTTCCGTCGAGTCGCTCGGGGATTACCGAGAACTCGCTCCCGCGGCGGCGGATGACGATCCGGCGCGAGTCGAGCACCGCGCGCGATTTCGGACTGAGGATTGTGCGGACTCAGGACTAACAACAATTGCGGATCGGCGATTGAGTGAGGACTGAGGACGCCTCGCTTTACCTTCTGTTCCGCCCATTCTCAGTCCTCACTTAATCAGTAATCCGCAATTGCTGTTAGTCCTCAGGCCGCAAAGTTCGCAATTCGCAGTCCTAGGTGGCGCTCCAGAGCCGTCTCCGAGAATCCCCCCGCGGGCGGGGAAAGGGATGCGGTGGGCGCGGACATCTCGCCCGCAAACGACTTGATCAACGACGCTCCGACCTCGAGGTCGAAAAATCCAATAGTGCGGCCGACCACGCCGGCAAACTCGAATGACTCATGGTAGTTCCAACCGCGATCCCGCGTGAGCAGGGTTCCGACGCTCACGCGCGCGTGCGGCCGTTGCGCCGCGACTTCGATCGTGGAAACGGCGAGCGCTGCTACTGCCCACGACAGCGCGCGCAGAGCTCGCCGCGTCGTCAGCGCGCGGGAGGCGCGGACGGCACCGCGGCCGGTGTGGGCGTCACTGCGGGCGGTGTGGGCGTCACGGCGGGCGGTGTGGGCGTCACGGGACGTGGAGCAGTGGGTGCAGGTGCGCGAGCGGGAATGGGCGCGCGGTTAACCGGAACGGGCGGCACTTTCTTCCGCGATATCAGCGTCCGCTCGAGGCCCGGAACGAAGATGTCGTAGTTGGCGCCCGGGTGCCAGAGCACCCACCCATCGTATCCCGCGTCGTACACCGCCTGCTTCTGCGCACGGATGTGCGAGGCGTCGTACTTCGGCTGGCCCAGCGTGAACGCCTGGAGCCAGGGGCGAACGTGCTCGCCGGTGATCCCGATGGCGTGATTGCGCTCGCGCGCGCGGGAAATCGCCCAGTGGATGATCCGGTACGGCTCCGCGTTCGGACGCGCGATGTTGAACGAGCCGCGCGGATAGTGCGAAGGATACACCATCGGCAGAACGACGTCGGTCACCTTCGCGATCGGCTCCCACGCCTGTCCGATCTCGAGCGCGCCGTTGACCGTAGTCACGAGGCCGAAGATGTCCGCCGTCGTGCGGACGCCGACCTTTCCGTAACGCGCCCGCGCGGCCGCGAGGAACTCGGCGAGCACCTGCGGCTTGGTCCGGTTGCCCGAGCCGGGAAAGACCTGCTGCGGGAGCGACTTGTACGGCTCGGGGAACCGGATGTAATCGAACTGAATCTCGCCGAAGCCCATTTTGATGGCTTCGTCGCCCACCCGGAAGTTGTACTCCCAGATCTCGTTGGAGTACGGATTCACCCACGTCAGCCCCTCACGGTCGCGCCACGGCGAGCCATCGACTTTACGGATCGTGTGCGTCGGATTCATTCGCGACGCGACGGAATCCTTGAACACGACGATCCGCGCGATCGGAAGAATTCCGTGCGCGCGCATGGTGTCCACCCACGCCTTCAGGTTGACAGCCTTGGTCATCGTTCCCGCGTTCTTCTGCAGCATCGGATCGCTGGATACGATGTTGAGGCCGAACTCGTCCTTGATGTCGATCACGAACGCGTTGATCTCGGTGGAATCGGCGAGCGCGATCAGCTTTTTGAGCTTGTTCGTGCTCTGCACCGAGAACCGGTTCAGATAGATCCCCCGGATCGGGGCGTTGGCGTCGCGCTGAAGGCGCAGCACCTCGGCGGATCCAGACGCTGGTCCGGCAACCGCCGGCAGGCTGTCGGTTGGAGCCGCGTTCGAGCCAACCTGCGAGGCGGCTATGGAATCGGCGCCGGAGCCGAGCGCGGCAGCGTCGCGCCCGCTGGTGCAACCGGCCAACATGAAGCAGGAAGCAACGGCGAGAGCGAGTAGGGTCGTACGGCTATGAAAATGCACTTTTTCGTGTTGTTCGTCGGTGAAGTTGGGGCTGGCGGACCATCGCCGGGGGCACGCGAAAGCTATGCACTATATTTGCCAGCGTAGCGATCTCTTATTGTACCCGGCCCCGGCCGCGGTGTCCCCTCAGCCCTGGATACTGACCGAATTGCGCGGCACTGACAGGACGAGCACGGTGGCAGCGACACGTCACGAGACGTCCATGCTCATGATGCCCCACCACGAAAACGTGCTCGGGCACGTATTCGGCGGCGTCGTGCTCTCGATGATCGACACTACTGCCGCTGTCTCCGCCATGCGGCACGCCCGGACTCCATGCGTCACGGTTTCCGTAGACAGGGTCGACTTCCGCGAGCCGATCCACATAGGCGAGCTGCTGACGATGAAGGCCAGCGTCAACTATGTAGGCACGACCTCGATGGAGATCGGTGTGCGGGTCGAGACGGAGAATCTTCTGACCGGGGAGCGGCGCCACACGAACTCGTGTTACGTGACGTTCGTCGCGATCGACGCCGAGGGCCGGCCGGCGAAGGTTCCGCCGATCAAGCCTGAGACCGCGGAGGAAGCGCGGCGGCACGGCGCGGCCAAGGAGCGGCGCCGGAGGCGGTTGGAGGAGCGGCACGCTGAAGGGAAGCGGGAGAGTTGACGATGAGCTCGGCGGTCGAGCCAGCGCGTCTTTTCACGATCGACCAGGCCAACAGGATGCTCCCGCTGGTACGGCGGATCGTGGAAGACATCGTCCAGGATTACGCCCGTTGGCAGGAGCAGGTCGGCGTGCTCGAGGTGGTCGCGGCGGGACGGCGCGGGGATTCGCCTTCGGACGAGGCCGAGAAGGTGGAGCAGGACACGCAGCGGCTTGCGGCAGACATCGAGCGGTATGTGGGGGAGTTGCGGGATCTGGGGGTGGATTTCAAAGGGTTCGACGAGGGACTGGTCGACTTTCCGGCGGAGCTGGACGGCAGGCAGGTGTACCTGTGTTGGAAGCTCGGGGAAGATGCCGTGGCGCACTGGCACGACGTCGATGCCGGTTTCGCCGGAAGGCAGAAGGTGCAGCCGTCAGCGAACAGCCAATAGCGAACAGCCAACAGCCAATAGCTTTCAGTCATGAAAATAAAGCCATTCCAGGGACCCGACGGGACGAGCTGGGGCGTTGAAGTAAAAGTGCCCGGGGCCAGCAATGCGATGATCGTGTTCCATCATCCGGCGGGGAAGACCGCGCGGAACGACCGGTATGCGTGGTTCAACTGGAGCGGACCGGAGTCACGCAGCGTGACGTCGCGCGTTTCCGTGGAAAAAATCTCGGAAAAGCTGAACAAGGAAAATCTCGACGGGCTGTTCGTGCGGTCCTTTCCGATCTCGAGGCCCGCGGTGGCGCCGCCCGCGCTGGTTGGTGACTAGTGATTCGTTACAGCGGGTTGGCCCCCGGCTGTCCCCCAAAGAAACACCCCCCCCCCAAAACCAACCCAAGGAAAACACCCGCACCCAACC
>JBPCJJ010000072.1:0-7779 GCA_051005405.1 Gemmatimonadaceae bacterium
GTGGTCGTGGCGCGATTGTCGGCGCTGTACGCGACCGGAATGTCCACCTCGTACCGCTGGATGGTGCCGCGCACTATCGCGCTCGCGCGAGCCTCGGGCGCTTCACGGACGCCGAGCCGGTTGTGCAGCTCGGCGCGAAACGCATCGAGGAGCTCGCGTTGAATTTCCGAGCTGGTCGTCTCGTTCTCGAAAGGAATGACCGCGATAGTCTTCACGTGCGCGGGAAGCCCGCCCCCGGCGAAGCCGTACACGCAGCCTCCCAGCAGAAGCAGGAGCGCTGAGCTAAAGAGTCCAGATATTCGCATCGAATCTCACGGCTGGTTCATCACGCTTGATCCTGAGTGTCAGTTTGCTGCGAGGCGAGAAGGACTCGTATGTCACTTCCCGCTCCCTTCGATTGACGAAGTCCCGTACGCGCCCGCCGTCGATTCGCTCGAGCCGGGCCAGGCGACTTCCGTGAAATTCAGCCCGCCACACGGGGGCCGCTCCAATGTCCGCGCGCGTCGTCGAACCGTCAACGCGCACCGCGGTATCGGGCGCAGCCGGAATCGCCAGTCGGCCCAACGCGCCCCATAGCATGGGGGCGGGCGGGATCAGCCGCCTGGCGGCCTCGACCACCGCCGCGCGCAGATCATCGCCTATCAGAACGGCCGCGCCACCGCCGAACCCGCCTCCGAGAAAAAGATCGAGTCTGGCGCTGTCCGGGGGCGCAAGGCGGACTACGCCCTCACCCCTCATCCGCGAATCCCCCTGCTCGAATTCCCAGTCAAAGACGATCTGGCGGTACCCCGGCGCGAGCTCGGAGCTCGGCAGGGCTGAACGAGGCGCAGGCGCTCCGCCGAGTGGCTTCGCAGCGGGCGGGGCACAGCCAGCCAGCGCTCCGGCTGAAAGCGCGGCCATTGAAAACAGCCTCCCCGCGTTAGCGCGCAACGCGCAGCACGCCGTGCGCAGCGCCGTTCGCAGCGCCGTTCGCAGCGCCGTTCTCACCGGACGTCCACCATCAGATCGCCTTGCACTATTCTGTCGAGCGCGTCGAAGCCCGACACCACCCTGCCAAAAACCGTATACCCTCCGTCGAGGTGCGGCTGCGGCGAATGCGTGATGAACCACTGACTGCCTCCAGTATCCGGACCCGAGAGCGCCATCCCCAGGACTCCGCGGTCGTAACGATGAGAGTTGAGCTCGTCCCGGATGGAGTACCCCGGACCACCGGATCCGTCTCCTCGCGGGTCCCCGTCCTGCGCGACGAAGTTCGGCACGACCCGGTGGAACCGAGTGCCGCGGAACGTCCCGGTCCGGGCGAGGTCGAGGAAGTTCCTGACCGTAAGCGGTGCTTCGGCGCCAAAGAATTCGATCAGGACAGGCCCGCGCTCGGTGACGAACACCACCCGCGCGGGGCTTCCGCCCAGCGCAGGCGCAACGATCGTCCACACCACATCCTCGTACCACGCGACGTCCCGGACGGGCGCGGCGCGGTCGCTGTCGTTCGCGGGGCCGCGAGAGAGCAATGCCATCGCCCGCTCCCGAACCATGGCGTCAGGATCGCTCGTCCCCATGTTCAGCAGCTCACGCACCCGAGGCGTGATCCGGCTGCTGTCGGAGGCGATGGCGCCAAGCGCCGCGGCCCGCACGCGCGCATCGGTGTCGGAAAGCAGCGGCTCGGCGATGCGCAGACTCTGCGCACCGGTTGGCGCGCCTCCGGCTGCGGCGGCCACAGCAGCGCGTCGCCGCCACTCCGCGTCGCGCGTCCACGCACCGACCGCGGGCAGCTCCACGCCGGATCGCAGCGCGCCCGCGAGAATGCTCTGCTGGTACGTGTGGCCACTGTCCACCGCCCAAAGATCCGCCCACGGCACCGCACCAGAGTCACGAACCGCGGCGAGACTCTGCGCGGCGGTGATTCGTACATTGGCGTCGGCATCGCGCGCGCCCGCAACGACGTGCGCCCTCGCACTCTGGCCGTAGCTTCCGAGGGCGCGCAGCGCATTGATGCGCACGTGCGGATGCTGGTCACGCGCGTACTGCGCCAACGAGCTGATCGCGGCCACTGCCAGGGAGTCCCCGACGACGGAGCGAGTGAGCATCCGCGCAATCTCTGCACGGATCCGATAGGGTGAGCTCTCCCGGTCGAGGTAGGGCGCCGTGTCCGTATCGAGCGACGGTCCGGCCGCGGCAGCGCGGAGGCCAACGGAGCCACGTGCCTCGAGCGAATCGCCAAGTGCCCAGAGCGCGCTCAACCCGGCCAGGGTCCGCGTCCGGGAGATGGCGTACGCCGCAGCCCAGACCACCGAGGGGTGCGTGTCGTCGAAATAAGCGATGACCGACGTCGCCGGCACCGGAGTCAACTTCGCCGACGCAAGCAGCAGCTGCGACCGCGTGCCAGGATCGCCGTGGCCGCGAGCCAGCGCGTCCACGATCGCGTCTCGCGCTGCGTTGCCGATCTGTCCAAGCGCCCAGGCCGCTTCCCGCGAAACGATCGAAGACAGAGCCAGCGCTCCCACCAGATCTGGCGTGCCCGCGGTATCGCGAAGGAGCCCGAGTGAGTACGCCGCCTGCGCGGCTACGGCAACGTCGGCATCGCGAAGTAGCGCGCGGAGCGTGGGTATCCGCAGGTCCGCTTGCGCCCGGCTGAGCTGACCCGTCGCCCTCACGGCCTGCGTCCGAACGGCGCTCGAGGACGAGGCCAACGCCCGATCCACGATGGTGACGTCCATCGTCCGTGAATCCGCCATTCTTAACAGCGCCGCATACTCGCGCACGCTCTCGTCCGCCAGCACCGGCTGCCGCGTCGGTAGCGTCGCACATGCCGATACGACGAGCGATAATCCGACAACGACAATCGTCCCGGTTCTATTCACGTGATGCCTCCAGGGCGGTACGCAGCTCCGCCGGCATCGAAACGAGTCGCCCGTCATGATCGGTGGAAGCCAGCGTGGTGCTGGCGGTGACAAGCTTCTCGCCGGTTTCCGCATTGGTAATCACGTAGTCGAAGGTAACCGTTCTCGATCGCGCCTCGCGCAACGTCGTACTTACCGCGATACGGTTGTCGTAACGGGCAGGCGCGTGAAACCGCAGGCTCGCCTCGATCACAGCGAGGGCGATCCCCTGCCGCTCCACGTCAGCGTAAGACCCGACCACGCTCCGGATGTACTCGGTTCTCCCCACCTCGCACCACACCAGATAGTTCGCATGGTAAACGACGCGCATCTGGTCCGTTTCCGCGTACCGGACGCGGAGCTCGATCTGGCGTGGAGACATTAACTGAAGTTACTAGTAACTTCCTCCCCATGCCGGCTTCTATATACCTCATCTCCGATATCCACCTCGGCGCAGCGCCGGCCGGGGTCGAGCGGGAGCTGCTCGGCTTTCTCCGCGCGTTGAAAGGCCGGGCGAGCACGCTAGTGGTGAACGGCGACCTGTTCGACTTCTGGTTCGAATGGAAGACCGTCATTCCGCGCGGAGCGTTCAGAACGCTCGCCGCGCTGTCCGAGCTCAGGGAAAGCGGGACGGAGGTAATCTGGATCGCCGGGAATCATGACTGCTGGGGGGGCGATGTCCTGCGCAAGGATGTCGGCGTGGACTACAGAATGGAAGCGTGGGAAGGCGACCTTGCCGGCTGGCGGACGCGCATCGAGCACGGTGACGGGCTCCGCGACCGCGAAGACAAGGCGTATCGGCGGCTTCGCACGATTCTGCGGAGCCCTCTCTCAATCCGCCTGTTCAGTTGGCTCCACCCGGATCTCGCGACGAAAGTCGCAACGGCCACGTCGCACACCAGCCGCGATCATCGCGCGCGCGACGAAGGGTCAGGGCTGCGGTCCGTCGGTCACGCGGCGCTCGCGGTCGATCCGAAGTTGGACCTGCTCGTCTACGCGCACTCGCACGTGGCCATGCTGGAGCGAGTGGGACGTGGCGTGTTCGCGAACGCCGGTTCCTGGCTCGACGCTCCGACGTATCTCGCGTTGACGGAGCGGGCAATCGAGCTGCACCGATGGGATGGATCGCTGGACTCGGAGCCGGATCTGGCGCTGGAGCGGGAGTGAACTGAAGAAGACTGAACAACAGGGATGGGTGAACAGGTTGTTGGTTGTGGTTTTGGTTAAATACCGGATAACGGTCGTAGGTCGGGTGGTTGAGGCGGAACCAACAACCGTGGACCTGTAACCAGTAGTTAACCAATACCCACAACCAACAACCTGTCACCCATCCCGGTTTTTGACCGTCAACCACCCAGCGTAACCAGCTCCACTCGCTCCAGCGGCGCGCCGAGGAACCGTTGCCCGACTGCCAGGAACTGCTCCGGATCGTCCGACGCAACGAAGCGGTAGTGCGCGTTGCTGCCTGTTGCCTCAAGCTCGTTCTCCCGCAGCACGCGCGCCGTCTCCGCCGCGGTCTCCTCGGCGCTGTCGATCAGACGAACGTCGCGCCCCACGGTTTGTCCGATGATCGTCTTCAACAACGGGTAGTGGGTGCAGCCCAGGACGAGGGTGTCGATGCGTCCGTCGGTGAACGGCTCGAGGTAGCCGCGCGCAACTATGCGAGTCGGCTCGCTGTCGAGCCAACCTTCTTCGATGAGAGGCACGAATAGCGGGCACGCCGCGGTGGTGACTGTCGCGCGGGGCGCCAGTCTCATGATTGCTTTGTCGTACGCGAGCGAGCGAACGGTGCCCCGCGTCCCGATGACTCCGATCCTCCCGTCGCGACTGACACGCACGGCTGCGCGCGAGCCGGGCTCTATCACTCCGATCACCGGCACGCTTTGCTCGGCGACCAGCGTCGGCAGCGCGTGCGCGGTCGCGGTGTTGCAGGCGACGACGATCGCCTTAACGCCCTGCGTTCGCAGAAACGCGGCGACGTCCTGGCTGTAGCGGACCACCGTGTTCGGGCCCTTCGGGCCGTACGGCACTCGCGCCGTATCGCCGAAATAGATGATGCTTTCGTTGGGCAGTTGGCGAATCAGCTCGCGCACTACGGTGAGGCCGCCGAGTCCGGAGTCGAAGACTCCTATCGGCGCGTCGCGATCCGTCACCAGGCGATCGATCCCGTTATTCTCGCCTCGAGATTCAGTGCTGAAAGCGCGGAACCGTCGTTCGTTCCCGAATAGATGGGCGCAGGCCGCGCTTTGACGGACACCGACGCCGGGAAATCCCAGAGATTGGCCGCGACGTACGCGTCCGCGGCGGAAAGGAGATGATTGAAGATTATCAGCGCGACCCAATCCTCGACGTGCGTGCGTCGCGCGTCGATCCGCTCGGGGGGAAACCTGCTGGCGACAAACACCGTCGGCACGCTATCCCCGGTGACCGGATCCACGGCGAACTCCAGCGGGGTGCTATCGCGCGCGGCGCGCTGGGCCTCACGCAGAGCCGACCGCGACTTGATCGTCATCCCGATGCCTACCGCTTCGACGGCGAAGTAAAAGCGCGCGGCGCTCCTTTTGCCCAGGGTGATCTGCCCGCGCCCCGGAATGAGGAGCGACTGCACGAACGCGCGACCGGGTGTGATGGGCGGGCGCTGTTGGAGGGCAGCAGGAACCGAGACGATGGTGCCGATCGAATCCAGCACCAGCGTGTCGATGCGTGGCGGCACCGGGCGGCGCAGAGTGTCCGGCTGTTGGGCTTCGACCGGTGAGGCGAACACGGCGAAGGCGAGGACAGCCAATGCGAACGCGCTGGCGGGAGCGTGTAGGAATCGAACCCACCCGGCCCGACTGAGTCGGGTCACACCAGTTTTGAAGACTGGGGAAGCCACCAGGCCCCATCCACCCCCGCGATTATTGCAGCACGATCGCAAATTCGGCTCGCTCCGTGACGGTACCTACCTCAACTGCGCCCGCGACCTTCGAAAGATAGGCAGCTACGCGGTCCGGCCCCACGGCAACGAGTAACCCGCCCGACGTCTGAGGGTCCACCAGCAGCGCGCGCTGAACGTCAGTCGCCGTGCCCCAATCCACGAGCGCATTCACGTACTCGAGGTTCCGTTCGGCGCCCCCGGTGCGAGCTCCTCGCTCCCACGCAGCGACGGCACCGGCGAAGACTGGCAAGGCTGTAACGGATAACCGCAGCGTTACCTCGCTGGCGCGCGCGATGTGCGACGCGTGGCCGAGCAGCCCGAAGCCCGTCACGTCGGTCGCACACCGTGAGCCGGTGGCGAGCGCGACCCGGCTTGCGCCACCGTTCAACGCGGTCATCGACGCCAGCACTTCCACCTGAGCTGGAGGTTCGAGCTCGCCGCGCTTGATCGCGGTAGCGAGTATCCCGGTGCCCAGCGGCTTGGTGAGCACGAGCCGGTCTCCGGGGCGGGCGCCGGCGTTGGTCAGGAGGAAGTTCGGATGCGCCTTTCCGGTGACGGATAACCCGTACTTCAACTCTTCATCCAGGACAGTGTGGCCACCGATGATATGCGCGCCGGCCTCGTGAACCTTGTCGAGCCCGCCGCGGAGGATATCGGTGAGCACGCCGAGTGGGAGCTTGCCGTCCGGGAACGCAACGATATTGAGCGCGGTCAGCGGCTGCCCGCCCATGGCATACACATCGGACAGCGCGTTGGCTGCCGCTATCTGGCCGAAGGTGTACGGATCGTCCACGATCGGCGCGAAGAAATCGACCGTCTGCACGAGCGCGAGATCGTCGGACAGAAGGAACACGCCCGCGTCGTCGAACGTTTCCCTGCCTACCAGAATCCTCTCATCGCTCGCGCCCGGAATCGGAGCGAGTACTTCCGCTAGGTCCCCTGGACCCATCTTGGAAGCTCAACCGGCACACCGCGCGAAAGCGGTGAGGCGGAACAGCTCCTCCCGCGTCTTCGCGGTTCCGACGTCCGTCACAGTCTGCTGCTCAATCGCGCAGGGCTAGAGCTTGGCGACGACGTCTATCTCGACGAGCACACCGCGCGGGAGCCCTGCGGCCTGAACAGTCGAGCGCGCGGGCCTGGCGTCGCCGAGCCAGCGGCCGTACACCTCGTTCATCGCCGGGAAGTCAGCCATGTCATGCAGGTAAACCGTCGTCTTGACGACGCCGTCCCAGGCCACGCCAGCTTCCTTCAGCACGGCGGTCAGGTTCGTCATCACGCGCTCGGTCTGTTGCTCCACGCCGCCATCCACGACTTGGCCGCTCGCGGGATCGAGGGCGATCTGCCCCGCCGTAAATAGAAAGCCGCCGGCTGTTACAGCCTGGGAATACGGTCCGATGGCGGCGGGAGCGTCCGGGGTCTGGATGATCTTGAGAGACATGGCTGTGGGCGGTTAGCTGTGGGCTGCGGCGACTACCAAAACTCGCATGGGGGACCGCGAACCGCCAACCGGAAACTGCGACTGAGAACGGCCAAGCTGGCAGCCGCCAGCTGGTAGCCGATAGCTGCGAGCTTACTGCAGAGCGAAAAAGCGGCGGGCGTTGGCGGTAACCAGGGTGCCAAGGTCCGTGACTGACACCCCACGCGCCTCGGCGACTTTCGCCAATGTCAGGCTCACGAAAGCAGGCTCGTTCCGCTTGCCGCGGTGCGGAACCGGGGCAAGGTAGGGAGAGTCGGACTCAACGAGGATGCGGTCGCCGGGTACCGCGCGGATGAGGTCGTTCCCATCCCACTTCCTGAAGGTGACGATCCCGCTGAACGAGATGTACCACCCTGCTTCAACCGCGACCTCGGCCAGGCGGTCTGGACCGGTGAAGCAATGGAGCACTCCGCGAACGCCCCCCGATCCGGCCTCGCGCACCATCCCTTCCATATCTCCCTCGGCGTCACGGGTGTGGACCACCACCGGCTTGCCCAGCTCTGCGGCCA
>JBPCJJ010000073.1:0-11097 GCA_051005405.1 Gemmatimonadaceae bacterium
GAGTGCTGCAATGAGCGATTCCTAGCTTCAGCTCATGTTCATGAAGCAGTCACTCCTCGTTGGAATTCGAACCATGAAAGGACGCCCCATTCTCGTTGCTGCAGCTGCCATTGGAGCGGCCGCAATCCTGATGGCCTTTGCCTCTTCCCACGCGGATGCGCAGACCGCAACCCAGACGGTGACGTTTCAGGTTACCGGTGTGAACCGGATCGCGGTCTCCGGAAACCCCGCGGCCCTCACGATCAACACGGCGACGGTCGGCAGCGACCTGAGCGATGCGGCCGATGCCACGACCACGTACAGCATCACGACCAACTAGGCCAACCAGACAAGTCAAGATGTTTTCGCTCAACGGATTACGGCCATCGTGTCGCTCGCCCATAGCTCGTTCGCGCCTCTCCTCCATGGCTCGAACGATAACGCTCGGCGCATTTCTGTTCGCGCTTGGAGCGTGCGGCGAAATCAGCGCAGTCGAGCTACCGCTGACTCCCGCCGAGATCGAGGAGACGAAGTCCGGAGTCAGCGATACGCAAGACCGTCTCATGACCGGCATCAGCAGCGAGGCCATTCGCAAGGAAGTCGGCGCAGATCTTGATGCGCTTGCCAGGAGTGTCGCCTCAGGGAATTCAGCCGAGGTTCGGATGCTCGCGCGCAGAGCCGCGACGACGCTTGCCACCTACTACTGGAGCTCCGACCGCGGCGACGGACCAGACATCAGCGCAATGCTACTGATGCTGAATTCTGTTGCAAGAACCGCAGGGAGTACGAGCGATGACATCTCACTTTAAGAACCATATGAAACTCCTGACCGCGCTCGCGCTCGCGTGTCTGTTTCCCGTCGAACTCCTGCACGCGCAGACGGCATCACCGTCCGATACGCTTCGCGCGTGTTACGTGCCGACGACGGGCACGGTCTATCGCATCAGGGTTGGAACGCTGCCGGCGAGCTGTGTCGCGCCCGCACATGTCGAGTTCTGGTGGCTGCGTGCAGGCGCCTCGGTTGCAGCTTCGGTTCAGCAGGGACCGCAGGGTGAGCAAGGTCCGATTGGTCCTCAGGGAGTAGCGGGCGCGGATGGCGCCGTCGGCCCGATCGGACCAGCGGGCCCGACAGGTCCTACCGGTGCAGACGGAGCGGCCGGCGCGATCGGTCCCGTGGGTGCAATTGGGCCGAATGGTCCAACGGGCGCAGCTGGAGCGAACGGTGCTGACGGAAATGCCGGTCCACCGGGAGCGGTCGGTCCAGCGGGAGCTGTTGGTGCAACTGGATCTGTCGGGGCTGCCGGTGCAACGGGAGCAGCAGGTGCGGCTGGAACGAACGGAGTTGACGGAGCAGTTGGAGCTACCGGAGCTGTAGGTGCAACGGGCTCGACGGGTCTCACCGGTCCTGCAGGAGCAACGGGCGCAGCTGGTGCGGCGGGCACGAACGGTGTTGACGGCGCGGTCGGCGCCACAGGCGCGACCGGATTAACTGGGCCCGCGGGTGCAACGGGTGAGACGGGTGCAACTGGATCTGTTGGAGCAACGGGAGCAACGGGTGCAGCGGGTGCGGCGGGCACGAACGGAGTTGACGGCGCAGTCGGCGCCACGGGCGCCACGGGCACAGCTGGTACGAATGGCGTTGACGGAGCAGTTGGTGCTACTGGAGCTGCGGGTGCAGCGGGTGAGACGGGTGCAACCGGACCTGTTGGAGCAACGGGCGCAGCTGGTACGAATGGCGTTGACGGAGCAGTTGGTGCTACCGGAGCTGCGGGTGCAGCGGGTGAAACGGGTGCAACCGGATCTGCTGGAGCGACAGGCGCAACGGGTACAGCGGGTACGAACGGAGTTGACGGCGCAGTCGGCGCTACGGGCGCAGCGGGCACGAACGGAGTTGACGGGGCAGTCGGCGCCACAGGCGCAACCGGTCCTGCTGGTGCAGCGGGTGAAACGGGTGCAACCGGACCTGCTGGAGCGACGGGCGCGACGGGTGCGGCGGGCACAAACGGAGTTGACGGGGCAGTCGGCGCCACGGGCGCAACGGGTGCGGCGGGCACGAACGGTGTTGACGGCGCGGTCGGCGCCACAGGCGCGACCGGATTGACTGGGCCCGCGGGCGCAGATGGCGCAGCCGGCACGAACGGAGTTAACGGCGCAGACGGCGCCACAGGCACAACCGGACCCGAGGGTCCTTCGATATTCAGCGCGATCACAACCGCCACCAATATCCAGGCAACGATGACCGTCGGCTCGGGAGCCTCGCTCATCACGAGCGGAACGGGTAAGATCGTGGCGACACAAATGGCCGCCGGCGCGATCGCTTACGTTACAGCTTCGATCGCTGCGAATACGGCGACGGCGACCGCAACGTGCGGAGCCGGGTTCATAATTGTCGGCGGCGGAGTCACTGGCGGAAACAAAGGAGTCAGCCAGTCAGGACCGATCGGAACCAATGCGTGGCAAGCCAACTTCGTCACAAACGTCACGGTCACCGCCACGGTCACCGCGATTTGTATGAAGACGCCGTAAGTCGCTCCATACCGCTCGTGTCTTACCTGCGCGCCATCGCGGCGAACAGATACGACAGGTTCGCCGTCCCATCCATGATCGGCTCGTTGGTCGAGTAGTCGCCCAAGTCGTCGTGGTATACGATGAAGCCGGTGTTGAACCGCGCGTACTCGTCCGGCTCGTGCAGCCGGATCCACTGCGAGCTGCTGCTGCAGTACTGAAAGCTCGACACCCTAAGCATGGTCCTGATATTCGAGTACTGGAGACTGATAGCTGGCACCATTGACTCCGACTACAACGGCGAGTGGATGGTCCCGGTGAAAAACGGCGACACGAAGCCAATCACGATGGAGCACCTCTCCAAGTCCGATTACAAGGTCGCCCGAACGTGCGAAGCCAAGCTGTACTTCAGGGAGAATCGCAACCCCGACGTGATGGGCGACGATCCGTATCTCCAAATGCTCGTAATTTGGTCGGCCTTGGCCGGATCCCAGGAGAACGGAGTGCGGCTTCTTCGCCCACACGAACCGGCAAGCCGTTATCAGGTGCTCGTTACCGGTGCACTCGATACCTGGATCCCTCTTCCGAATCCTCGGACCCCGCCCGGAGGGCAAACCCACAACCCGCAACCGTAAAACCCTTCTAGATCAACAACAACGGTACGTCGTACCCCTCCAGCTGCCGGTCCTTCGACATCATCGTCAACCCCCGCACCCGCGCCTGCGCTACGAGCATCCTGTCGAACGGATCCGAATGTCGGACCGGCAGCCGGGCGGATTCCGCGACATCGGCAAAATCGAGCGTGGTCATGCTAAGCCCGGACTCCCTGACCGCCTCCTCGAGATCTTCCGGCGCTCGCAGCTTGCCTGCGGCAGCTTTAAGCGTGATTTCCCACGCCGAGACGACGCTCACCACAACGGTGTCCGCGCTCGTGAGGATATCCCGCGATGAGCGTGTGAGCCGCTTATCGCCAGCCAGTACCCAGAGCAGGACGTGCGTATCGAGCAACAGCCTCACTCGTCGTCCGATCCGCCATCGAAATAGCGCTGGATGCCGGGCGGGAGCGGGGCGTCGAAATCCGACGGCACGGTCAGCTTCCCCTTGAGCACGCCGAATTTGAGTCCGCGGCCCGGGATGGGAGCGAGCCGGGCGACGGGCTTGCCGCGCCGCGAAATCACGACTTCCTCGCCGTTCTCCACCCGCTCGATCAGGTCGGAGAAGTGGGTCTTGGCTTCATAGATGTTGATGGTACCATCCCGGCGGCGCGACTTGCCATCCTTTCCCATGAGCCGCAAGCTATGGGCTGCGGGTTAGTTGGTCAAGTTGGTCAAGTAGCAAAGGCTCCGGGGGGATTCATACGGGGAACCCAAGAGATGAGAAGCCAGCTAGTCAGAAAGCCAGATGACCAGAACAACTTCCTGGTTATCTGGCCTTCTGGTCATCTGGCCTCTCACATCTTGGATCCCCTTCGAAATCATCGAGCCTGACCCTACGGCCGCGGCCTCGACTTGGGATCGGTCAGCGTGTTCGAATCGATCGACAGCTTCTCCCACCATTCGTCACTCGAAACCTTCCGGTCGCGAAGCGTCTTGAGCTCGACCTTCTCGCCCTTCTCGCGCGCCTCCCGGTAGTCCAAAAACTCCTTGTTGATCGACGAATCCTGCAGATCGCGCGCGTACCCGCCGCGGCGGACGTGCGCCTTGAAGCTGTCCCAACGGTCCTTGTTGCGAAACCGCTTCTGCAGCATGTCGTTCTCGCATGTGTCGCACACCATGTACTCGGCGGGCGGCTCCCACATGTACGGCTTGGAATAGTCCTCGACGTGCGCCTTGGTGGGCGTGTCGGGGTCGCCGCACAGCTCGCAGGGAGTGTGACGCAACTGGATCTCGCCGGACTTGAGCAGACGCGCGCGCTCCGCCTCCTTCTCGTCCCGCTCCTTGCCGGAGTAACCGTTATAAGGGTTGTATCCCACTGCCTGACCTCTCGTTGGAGTTTGTTTTCCTAATATGGTCGAGGGGCAAGCGCCGAGCCATTCGGCGCTGGTCGGCGGCAACACCGCGCCAGGCGTGGCTCAGCGGGCTAACCCCACTTCCGGGCTGGCGCCCCTCGCTCCGTCACCATAATCTGAGGGCTACGTAACCATACGTATTTGGGGGCACGGGGAGGCGGGCTAATCTCCTGTCGCACCGCCTAACCGGAGACATAAATGAGCTCGATTCGTTCGCTTTTCGCCGCCCTGATCCTCGCTCCCGCCGCGCTTTTCGCGCAGGATTCGACTCAGCTTGGCGCCCGCCCCTCGATAACGATCGGCGCCTTCGAGTACGGCACGGTCGCCGCGCAGATCGCCAGCGACAAGAGCACCCGCAAGCGCCTTGAGAAGATGGGAATCCGCGATGGCGCGAACTTCGCCGAAGCGCTCGGCATTGGCGCGGCCGACCTGATCATCGAAGAGCTGATGAAGACCGGCTCGTTCCGGGTACTAGAGCGGAGACAGCTCGACGCGATCCGGCAGGAGCAGTCGATCCAGCCCGATTCGATCACCAGCGCGTCGCCCACCCGCGTCGCCCGCGCCCGCTACATCATCGCCGGCTCGGTCACCCGACTCGGCTTCGAGGAAAAGCACCTCGGCGGAATAGCGGGCCGGCTCGCATCCACGACGGTTCTGTACGGCGTCGGAGGAAAGAAGAACAACACGTTCGTCAACCTCACGGCGCGGGTCATCGACGCCGAGACCGGCGAGATCGTCGCGAGCTTTACCGGAGAGGGAACGTCGAGCAAAGGCTGGGGGGTTACTCTGTTCGGGATGGGCGGCTGGGGACTCGGCGGCGGCAAGGTGGGGACGGACAACGTGCGCGAAACAGCGATCGGAGAAGCGACCGCCGAGGCCGCCGCGGCGATCGCGGAGCGGATCGGGCAGCTACGAGGATCGCTCGCGGCCGGCTGAGGAGAGCCGGCTCGGGCTTACCCCGCGCGCAGCAGCCGCTCGACGCCACGCACCCCGGATTCGATCCGGCCGCACATGATGTCGCACAGCCGGAAGACGCTCTTGTCCGCGAGCCGGTAGTACACGAACAGCCCGTCCTTGCGGCGCGCGACGAAGCCGAGCGCGTGCAGGATCTGCAGGTGCCTGGAGACGTTGGCCTGGCCGAGCCCGGTCTCGCTCACGAGATCGTTGACCGAAAGCTCCCCGCCGCGCAGCGCGTGCATGATCTCCAGCCGCACGGGCTCGCCGAGGGCGCGGAACCGCTCCGCGACGAGCCGCACGAGCTCGGGCGACATCTCCTGCTTCTTCATGCGTCGCTCCCGGCTTTCGCCTCGCGGATCACCGGCTTTCCGGCCGACTCCCAGCCGAGGAAGCCACCGCTCAGGTTCGTCACTTCCTTCACGCCGTGCTTCTGCAGCAGGCTCGCGGCGATGGACGAGCGTGCGCCGCTCTGGCATTGCAGCACGACCGGCTTGCCCCTGGGGATCTCGGCGAGACGATCCTCGAGCTGGCCGAGCGGAATGTTCGGCACGCCGGGGAGATGGCCGGCGTTCCACTCGGAGGGGGCGCGCACGTCTATCACCGTTACTTCGCCGGCTTTCAGCCGCGGCTCGAGCCCTTCGGCGTTTTCCTGCGCGATAGTGAGCAGCTTGCCGCCTTTCCATTGCGCGACGGTGTCGCCGGGGAAGTATCCGGCGACGCGGTCGAGGCCGATCATGGCGAGATCGCGCACGGCTTCGCCGGCATCGTCGGTGATCAGATAGACGTCGCGGTCGTACGGGACGAGCCACCCGGCCCACGTGTTGAAGCTCTTGCCGAGCGGAATGTTGATCGTCCCCGGCACATGCCCCTTGGCGAACTGAACTGCGGGGCGCGTGTCCATTACCGCCGCGCCACTACCTAGTGCCTTCGCGAGCTGCTCGACGGAGAGGCGCTCGGGCTCCGGGAATCCGCCGAGCACCGCGGGGCCGGCCTTGTTGACTCGCTTCATCTGAGCGAAGTACTTCGGCGGCTCGGGCTGTCCTTCGAGCACGGACTTCACGAACCGGTCTTCGTTATCTATCGCGAACGCCCAGTTGAATCGCTTCTCGTAGCCGACCGTGCTGTGCGGGACAGCGCTCAGCCCTTTGCCGCAGGCGGAGCCAGCGCCGTGGCCGGGCCAGATCTGCAGCCAGTCGGGCTGCTCGCGCTTGAAGTTCTGCAAGCTGGCGAACTGCGCGCGCGCCGCCGTGTCCATCGTACCGGCGATGCCGGCCGCTTTCTCGAGCAGGTCGGGGCGGCCGATGTCGCCGACGAACACGAAGTCGCCGGTGACGGCGGCGATCGGCTCGTCCGCGGCCGCGGTGTCGGTCACCAGGAAGATCAGGTGCTCGGGGGTGTGCCCCGGCGTGTGCCTGGCGGTGATGACGACGTTGCCGACTTTGATCGTGTCGCCGTCGCGCAGCAACGTAGCGCCGCTCTCCTTCGCGAGGGCGTACTGCCAGTCCGGACCGCCTTCGGCGGACAGGTACATCGTCCCGCCGGTCGCGGCCGCGAGCTCACGGGTGCCCGAGACGAAATCGGCGTGGATGTGCGTCTCGGTCACGTGGGTGATCGTGACCTTCTCCGCTTCGGCCGCGCGGATGTACTGCGCGGAGTCGCGGTTGGGGTCTATCACGATGGCCGAGCCGGAGCGGCCGCAGCCGATCAGGTAGCTCGTCTGCGCGAGCTTCTCGTCGAAAAAGCGCTTGACGATCATCGTGCCTGCTCCGGGATCAGGTCGTTGCCGGCGATGCGGGCGCGCGGCCGGAGGCGAGCGCCTTCACCATCGCGGGAACGTCGCAGGAGGCGCGGTTGTAGGGAAGGCGCGAGAGGACCAGCGCCATCCCGCACTTGTCGGTCACGCCGGCGAAGACGAGCCCCGAGCCCACGACCGCGGGGATCAGCGCGAAGGCGGGGTTCGCGAAAAAGCCGAGTATGCCGCCCGTGGCCGCGAGCGTGCCCGCGACTATGCGGACCTGGCGCTCGAGCGACAGGCGGCGCTTGCCGCCACCGACGGGGAGACCGGCGCCGACCCACGCGTTCATCCCGCCCTCGAGCACGTGCAGGTTGGCCATCCCCGCGGCCTTGAGCGTCTGCTCGGCTTTGCGCGCGCGCCCGCCGGACTGGCAGACAAGGATCACGGGGGCGGAGACGCCGGAAATTTCAGCGGAGTGCTCGGACAGAGTGTCGAGCGGGACGTTGTAGGCGCCGCGGATGTGGACGGACTCGAATTCGCCGGGAGTGCGGACGTCGAGGATGCGCGCGTCCGGTCGGGCCGACGCAAGGGTGGCGAGCTCGGCGGGGCCGAGCAGGGGGGCGCGTACTGTTTCGGGGTTCGTCATGGCGGGCACGGGCTTCGGGTCAACTCAACTATATCAATGTATAGTAATATAGTGGCGCCCGGGGGCAAAGGGAAGTCCTGCCGTGCCGGGCTACTGGTACAACCGGTATCTCTCGACCCGCTCGCTGAACCGAGCCGATTCTTCGTCCCACCGCCGGAGCAGCGGGGCGATGTCCCCGGCTTCGACGGCCAACCTCAACGCGCCCGAGCCGGACAGCAGCTCGATCCCGTTCGCCCGCCAGCGGAAGTCGCGCGGATGCCGCGCGCGAATCGCCTGCAGCATGTGGGCGCCGAGGTCCACGGGGCGGACGGAATCGCGAGCGGTGACGGTGATGCGGATCATCGGGATCGTGCGGCCGGCGAACTTCGCGCCCGCCCCGATCGTGCGCGAGGTGGAGTCGAAGCGCACTCCCGGCAGCCGTCTCGCGTTCAGCTCGCGCGCGATCGCGCCGGCGTCGAGCCACGGCGCGCCGATCAGCTTGAACGGCGCGTCGGTGCCTCGCCCTTCGTTGACGTTCGTCGCCTCGAAGAAGACCGTGCCGGGATACAGCAGCGCGGCGTCCAGATCGCGGATGTTCGGCGAGGGGTTCCGCCATTCGAGACCGGTCTCATCCCACCACATGGACAGCCGGTAGTTCCGCATCGGCACGACGGTCGCGTCCGCGTCTATCAGGCGCGCGCCGATCAGGTAGCGCACCATCTCGCCCGGCGTGAGCCCGTACCGTAGCGCGACGGGGTGCAGCCCGGTAAACGACTTGTATCGCGGCTCGAGGATGCCGCCCTCGATCACGTCCGCGCGGATCGGATTGGGCCGGTCGAGCACTATGAACCGCTTGCCCGATTTCTTTGCCGCTTCAGCGGCGAGCGCCATCGTCCACACATAGGTGTACACGCGCGCGCCCACGTCCTGGATGTCGTACAACAGCACGTCCACGTTGGCGAGCATCGCCGGCGTCGGGGACAGGGTCTCGCCGTACAGCGAGTGGATCGGCACGCCCGTCGCGGAGTCGCGCGACGACGCGATCCTTACGCCGTCGCGCACGACGCCGCGCACGCCGTGCTCGGGGCCGAAGATCGCCGTGAGATTCACCCCGGGCGCGCGGTGCAGCAGGTCGATCGAGCTGGTGCCGGCGCGGTCGCGGCCGGAGTGGTTGGTGATGATCCCGACGCGGCGCCCGCGCACGAGGTGGAGCGAGTCGGCGAGGAGCACTTCGATCCCCGGGACGACGGCTGCCGGTCCGGCGGCCGGCGGCGTTAGCCCAACGGCATGCGCCACCGCGGGAGAGGTTTGCGGACCCGCTTCGCCCGCGGGCGGCTGGGCCGTGCCGCAGCCCAGCGCCACGAGCGCCAGAAGCGCCGCGCAGGCGAGCGGGCGCAAGACGATGCGGTTCACCCTGCGCGGCGCGCGGTTTACTGGACGGTGAAAGTCGTGCGCATTCCGCGTTCCTTGTGATTGCCGTTGGCGTCCACGATCGGGCAATACACCTCGTACTTCCCGGCGGTGAGCGCGGGAGTCAGAGTCGCGGTTCCGCCGGGCGGGATCGGCTCGCTCTTCCACTCCTGGCCGTTCCCCTCGATCTCGAAGGCGTGCGTGTACGTGCCCTGATTCATCGCGTGGAAGGTGAACGTGCCCGGCGCGACGATACCCTGGCTGACCACTACGCTCCATTCGGTAAGAGGAACGTGGATGACGGCGGTGTCGTTCGTGGGCGTGGGCGACACGGTCGCGGCCGCGGCGCTGTCGGCCCAGCCGGTATCGGTCTTCGAATCGTCGCTCCCGGCGCACGCAGTAAGCGCGGCGGCGATGCAGAGCGTGGCGGTGAGTCTGTGCGTGATGCTCATTTGATCCTCCCTGAGGTTGCCGGCATACGAGTGCACGGTTCGCACCACGCCCGCTAAACTTCCGTTATGGACAATTATCGGATCAGATGGAGCGGGCTGGCGCTCGTCGCCGCGCTCGCGGCTGGGTGCGGGAGCGAGGGCGACAAGCTCGACGATACTACCGGAACGGATGGCGTCGCGGCCGGCGGGGCTGGCGCGGCCGCAGGACCCGTCGCCGGAGGCTCCGGCCTTCGCTGGCGCAACGATGCGTATCGCGAGCTCGACGGCGACGACGAGAACGCGGAGCGGCTCGTGGCGACGGTGAGCAGCGGACCATTGGATTCCATGGTCGTGCGCCTCGAAGTGCGCACTTCGAAGGACGGCTTGCTGTACGCGCATGAATGGCCGGCGATCTCGTACATGAAATACAAGGTTCCGGGCTCAGCGAAGGATTCGGCCGCGGTGCTGATCGAGACCGAGCGCCAGATGGCGAAGATATTCTCGGATTCCGCGTTCATTGTCGGCTCCGCCGCGCCGCGGTACTCCGGGAAGAGGGAGGCAGATCTTGACGCGATCCGGTACGACATCGCCGAGCACCAATACCGTGAGACCAAGGCTTTGAAGCGAGCTGATCCTCTCCCGCCGCGCGCGCACGACGAGATCACCGTCTTGGCCCGCGCCGTTCCACTCGCGCGCATTCAGGCCGTTGCCGCCGACACGCGCAACATGCCTGCGTTCAAGTATTACGCGGGTGGGGAAGAGACGTACGTGATTGCGTGGAGTACGAGCGAGGGGAGGATGGTGCGGATAGCGGCGTGCTGTTGAGAACTACGACTGCCACTACGGCTACAGCGCGCTTATCGCAGGCCTTGTGTCAGAACGACCATGAGTCCGCCCAGGGGGACGATCGTTCCTATCCAGAACAGAAACATCCACTTGATGAGCTCGGCTCGCAGGTCCGCAATTTTTACATCGACCAAGGCAAAGCGCGTTTCGATCCCGGCGAACTGTGAGTCCATCGTAGCAAACCGACGATCGATGCCTGCAAAGCGGGCATCGAACTCGCGCCGTATCCCGCTAAAATGCTGATCGAGCTCGCTGTGAAGCTCGGCGCGAAATCGATTCCAGCTTAGCTCGTTCAGCTCTTTCATGTCGCTTTTGTACGTGGAATCCACGGCGTTAAACCACTCCACCAGCTCGTTCGCGACCTCGTCGCCGAGCTGCTCGTAGAACTTTCGGGACAGCTTCGCGGTGACCGGCATCCATTCTCCCGTGGGATCCGGCCTGCACGATAAGGATATTCCGGTTCGACCGTATCATCAACCGACCGCGCCGATCACCGTAACCCTTCGCGCAGAACGCGCGGCCCTCTCCCTGGCCGGGTGGCGCAAATGGCGCCGAGGTATCCCCTACGCGCCCTACGCTCGCAAACTGCGCTCGCTAAGAC
>JBPCJJ010000074.1:0-9554 GCA_051005405.1 Gemmatimonadaceae bacterium
GTGATCACCAAGCGGATCGCGGCGAACGACGTGGGGCTCAGGTTGGACACGCCACAGCTCGGCACGTTGCTCGAAGGGATGCAGAAGATCGCGAACAGGATTTTTACCGGGCTCGTGCTGGCGGGGCTGCTGGTGGCGAGCGGGCTGGTGATGCAGAGCTGGCCGAGGCTGGGGATCATAGGATTTACCATCGCTGCGGTGCTCGCGGTGTACATGGTGCTGACGATTCTGATCAGCGACCGGAAGCGAGACGGCTAGAGAAACCTGTTCGCCACGAATGTGCCGGCGGGACTCGAACCCGCATCTCGCTCTGGCAGCCTTGCCCTTCGTGGGATTTGAACCCACTCCGCCAGCCTTCGATAGGTAACCGCACCCGGCACTCCACAAGCACTGCACGCAACCTATGAGACCGTGACTGCAAATGCCAAATGGCCGCGTGCCGAAAGCCTTCCATTGAGAGTCGTTTTAAAACCCGCAGGCATCATCCGATTTTCTCGGCGCACTGCCGCACCGGCTGGACGTGATCACCAGGCGCATCGCGGCGAACGACGTCGGGTTGCGGTTGGACACTCCGCAACTCGGAACCCTGCTCGAGGGAATGCAGAAGATCGCGAACAGGATCTTTACTGGGCTGGTGCTGGCCGGGCTGCTGGTGGCGAGCGGGCTGATGATTCAGAGCTGGCCGCGGCTGGGGATCATCGGGTTCTTGATAGCGGCGGTGCTCGCGGTCTACATGGTTCTGTCGATTCTGATCAGCGATCGAAAGCGGCAATAGACCGGCTCGCTGCGTTACCCGATGTGCCGGCGGGACTCGGACCCGCATGCCGGCCTGGCGCCCAAGAACAATCCCTGCGTAGCCTGGCAAGAAGTCGATATAACAATTTCGCGCGGCAAGATTCTGCGACTCATCGCAACAAAAGTATCACGGGCTGCGCTGCCTCCGGGTGAAAGTTCATCGCGTGCATCACTGCGCGAAACCTTCACTCGGAGGATGAATGGCTACGAAGAGAAGCATTACCGCGATGCGGCGGCCGCTCCGCGGGCAGCTCCTAGCTGTACTTGGGCTGGCCGCGATGACCGCCAGCACCGGGATCAGTGCATGTCACGACACTCTGCCGGTTGCTCCCACGCAGATAGTCCCCGCCGAAGCTTCCCTTTCTGCCGTCCCGACGGACGATCAGTACGCGCAGATGGCTCCGGAATTTCGAACTGACCCGACGATCTTTGGTTACTGGACGAAGGTCGGGTTCGTGGGTAGGCAGGGTTACGCGAGAGCGTGGATGCAATACTGGGCAAACTACGCATCAATCACGCTTCCCCTCACGCTGCTGTACAACAATTCAGTCGTCACCACCACGACCGGCTATACAGAGCTCACCTCCCTTCTTCCCGCAACGCGCGAGATGGAGGCGCACGCGGCCGTGGGAATAAATGGCAGCTGCGGCCACACACTGAATGCCACCGGAATATTCAAGATTCACCACCAAGCGCCCATAGGCAAAGGGTGGTTCAAGTTCCTGGAAGCGACTGTTTCGGATGCGGTGACGACCTCCCAGCCGCCGTGCGCCTGCTCCGGCTCGACCGGCATCAAGCACGATGCCTACGACCCCTACGCCAGTTATCCTGGCGGGAGCGATTGCGAATCCGGCGGTGGCGCGGGGAGCGGGGGCGGGGGCGGCACGCAGTACCAGCCCGGCGATTACACGGGAGGGGAGACGGTCGGCTGGTCCACAGGGATAGGAAACGGAGGATGGAGCGCATGCGGCTCCGACGCGAGGGTCGAGTACATCTGCATTGACGTATGGAATGCGTCCACCGAGCGCTGGGAAGAGTGGTCGTGCGGCTATGCCACCACCTGCGGATACGTGACTTGAGCTTTGCTATCGCCGTGACACACCGTCATGGCGCCACCAACTCCTGGAGACCTAGACATGCGGCGCATTCTTTTCGGCCTGTCCCTGGCCATACTCCCTATCTTGGCGAACTCGTCGGCATCGGCAGCGCAAACCAGCGACCGCGAAAGACCGGGGCGCGTACCCGTGACGATAGTGCTGACCGATCATCTTCCGCCCGACAGTCGTTTCGTGATACTGCGGTCCCCGACCTCCGATCGGCGCGACGTGATCGCCCTCCGACTGGACGCCACTACGACGGATTTGTCGGAGGCGGTGAATACCTTGCTCACCGCGCGGCAGGCGAGCGGAGACATTCCATCCATCAAGCAAACCTTACGCATTCGTCCGACGGGCAGCTCAAAAGCCAAGGGTCAGCGGGAATACCCATGGATTCCCCGAGTGCTTGGTGACCTCCGGCGAGCGACTCACACCGACGTCCCGGAAGTCGGCAGAGTACGCGCCGTCCAGATTTGGCTGCCCGAGCAATCGAGTGACCGGCACTCCCGCGCCAAACCGCGCGGGTAGAACATGGCCCGGCTTCAAGCTCGGGCTAAGCCGAGTGACGCGCCGGTGACGCCTGAATGTATTTTCCCGGAAGTCCAAGGACCTCCGCCTCGTACCGTTTTCCAGCACCGCGAATCATTGGAGGGATCGATGCGCACGATACTACTGGCGTTCCTGTTGCAGGTGCCCGCATGGGTGGTCGAGGCGCCCACCGGGCACAGTTCCCTGAGCGGATTGCCGGAGGCCACGACGCTCGGGTCTGGCGTAAGGCCGGCGATCATGGCAGCCGACACTCTTGGAGAAGGTGAGCGTCGCCGGACGTGCACCGCCCGCGAAGCGTCAAGGCACAGGCTTATTGTGGAGGGTGGTCGCGAGTTGTATGTCGATCCAACCGTGCTTGTCCCCTCCGGCGGGAGGACGCTTCTGGCAGGCCAACCGACGTATCTCTTTTCAAAGCAGGACCGCGCTGGTACCGTGTCGCTTACGGGGACGAGCACGGTGTTCGGCGCCGTTCTAGCGGCTGATGGCAGCGCTCGGTCGGTGCCGATCCCGCCGATTAAATCGAAAATCGCGGCGGCGATCACGGCCGTAGCACGAACCGGCGGAAGCTGGCGCGTGATCTTCGCCGAACTGGACTCGCTACCTTTTCGGGCCGACAAGAAAGTCCTGGCGTTCTGGCATGGAGTGTATGACGGAAGGCGATGGAGCTCTGTCGAACAGCTCCCGTCCCTGCCAGAAGTGTCGCTAGGGTACTTCAATCATTCTTCCGTCGCCGAGAGAGGGGACACGGTCGTTTGGGCCGCGCTGGTTCACCCCACGCCAACCACCCAAGCTGTTGCCGTCTTCGAGCGGAGCCGCTCCAAGTGGTCGTATCATATCCTTCCTACCCCGTTTGCTTCGTATGCGGCCCTTGCCCATTCGCCACAGCTCGGTTTCGTGCTTGCTGTGGCGCACCTCGACACTACTCTCAAAAACGGGGGTAATTCGCTCTTCCTCTATCAACGGCGGCAAGCTTGGAGGCCTTTGCGCAAAGTTGTCGCGCGCTCCGGCGGCAGCGTACATCATCCGGCCCTAAATCTCGCAGGTCAGACCGGTATCCTGACGTGGAAAACATTCATGCGCGGCGATGTGCCGGCGCGATTTTCCATCGGATTCGATGAGCCTGCGGGCGGAGCGGCGGGCGTGGCGGGACCGCGCACCGAGCTACAAGCCATGATCGGCCCAATGGGGCCGCGCGACGAACCGGTAGTAGTGATCGACCCTACAATCGCGGAAGGTTGGAAGTCCGTGACGCTACCGAATGGTTCCCCGCTCTGGGTCGTCGATCACGTGGTGGGTGGCTCCGTTCGCGAGTTGCAGATCGTGCGGCGTTCCAAGGACTCGACGGCAGCACTTTGGCAGACTCCGTATCCTTATCGCGGGGGATTCACCGCCGTGGCCCTGCCGGGCCCGGAAGTGCTGATCGCCGGACCGTTGTTGGAGCAGACCCGCGAAGTGCTCGTTTCGCTACTCCTCCGTGTCCGCGTTCAGTGCGATTCCACTGAAGCCTCAATGCGGTAAATGCACGCCTGACACAGCTGTCGCCGGGGCGGGGCTGACCAGGATAGTGTCAGCCCGCTCTCGCGTTGTCGCCTGACAGGATCTTTCTCCGGAGCGTGCCCAAGCGCCGGCGCACTGAGCCATCCATGACCGTGTCGCCGATCCGCACCACGACCCCGCCGATGATCGCCGGGTTCACGCTCATGTGCGGCACGACGTCCTTGCCCACGGCGCGCGACAGCTCGCGCGCGATGATGCTGGTTTCTTCGCTGGACGGTTCCCGCGCGACGGTCACGCGCGCGTGGACGCGGCCAACCGACTCGTCCACGAGATTGGCGTACTCAACCGCGATCTCCGGGATCAGCATCTGCCGGCGGTTGCGGATGAGCGCGCGCAGGAACTCCAGAAAGAGCTTCGGCACGCGGTCCTGCACCGCCTTGGTGATGACCTCGTTCTTCTGCGCCTCGCTCACGCGCGGCGATTCCAGGAACCGCCGCAGCGTCGCGTCCTGCTCCACGGCCCCGGCGAGCTCGGCGATCAGCTTCGCCCACCCGTCCATGTCGTTCGCCTTTCTCGCGAGCGAAAGCAGCGCTTCGGCGTAATTGCGCGCGATCGTGGAGTCGCGCATCAGCGGCTCGCGCGATCCTGCTTGGACGCCGGGATCGAAGCGAGAAACGCCTCAACGATCTTCCGGTTGGCGTCCGTGTCCAGGTTGCGCTCGATCACCTTCTCGGCGCCCGAGATCGCGAGCTCCACGGCCTCGCGCCGGAGCTGCGCGATCGCCCTGTCCCGCTCGGCCTCGATCTCCCGGCGGGCGCGGTCCAGCATCTCCTGCTGCTCGGTCTTGGTCTCCTCGAGCATGTGCGCGCGCACTTTCTCGCCGGCCGTGCGCGCTTCCGCTATGAATCGCTGTGCGTCTGCGCGCGCCTCCTCGATCTTCGCGCGATGCTGCAGCAGCAGCAGCGCAGCCTCGTCGCGGTCCCGCTTGGCCGTTTCGATCGCCTCTCGCAGCGCCGCCTCGCGCGCCTCGACCGCGGCCGTGATCGGCTTGAACGCGTATCGGCTGAGGATGATCCAGAGCGCCACGAAAATGACGAGCGTCCAGAACATGAGCCCCGTGTTCGGGGACATGAGATTCGTCTTCCCTTCCACCGGCTCGGCGGCGTACGCCGGAGCGGCAAGCAGGAACAGCGAGAGTGTTGTCAGGATCTTGCGCATGTGTCCACCGGAGTGCGACTCACCGGGCCCGGGCCCGGTGAGCTGCGTAGTTGTCAGAACTTGCCCTGAATCATGAACGCCACGACGATCGCGAACAGCCCGGGACCGTCGATGAGCGCGGCCAGAATCAGCGAGCCCGTCTGGATCTTGCCGGCCATTTCCGGCTGGCGGGCCATGCCGTCCATCGCGCGGCCGCCCAGAATGCCGATGCCGATGCCTACGCCGATGACGGCGAGGCCGGCGCCGATGCCCGCGCCGAGCTGAGCCCACGCGGCGGCGTAATTAACGTCGAAAGCCGCGGCTTGCAGCATGAGAAAAAGGTCCATTTGTCAAACTCCACGTGCGTAATGTGAAACTGCATTGCCCGCGCCGACTTCGCGCCGCCCGTCACCGGGGCCCGGGCCCCAACGAGCTTCACCAGCCACTCGGCCGGCTACATCCCACGCGGTCGAGCAACCTCCGCGCGGTAAACAAATTCAGTTGTCGTTATCGGCCTCAGTGCGCCGCCTCACGTATCTGCCCGATGAACACGCTGGTCAGCAGCGCGAAGATGAACGCCTGCAGAAACGCCACGAACAGCTCCAGCAGCATGATCGCCAGCGCCATGATGAACGGGAACACCACCAGCCCGATGAACATGCTCCCGAACGTGAAGATCATCCCGATGAGCGCGAGCACGATGACGTGCCCGGCGGTCATGTTGGCGAACAGCCGGATCGCCAGCGCGAACGGCTTGGTGAATTTCCCGAGCAGCTCGACCGGAGTCATGATCAGCGTCATCGGCAGCTTCATGGCCAGCGGCATGTCGTGCGGCCAGAAAACGATCGTGCCGATGTACTTCCTGCCGAGCGCGCGCATGCCCGCGACTTCGACGACGATGAAGGTCAGGATCGCGAGGACCGCGGTTACCGAGATGTTCCCCGTCGCGGTCGAGCCGTAGGGCACGAGACCGAGGATGTTGGCGAACATGATGAAGAAGAACAGCGTCAGCACGAACGGCACGTACCGGTCGCCGTGATGCCCGACGTTGGGAATGATCACTTCGTTCCGGAGGTACAGCACGACGGCTTCGACTCCGTTCGGGACGCCCCGGGGCGCGTCGTCCGGCTTCGCGCGCCGGCTCGACCGCGCTGCCCCTATGAGAAGTAGCAGGCAGAGCGCGGCGGCGATCCAGAGGAACACCACGTGCTTCGTCGGCGAGAGATCGATCGTCAGTCCGCCGATATGCATGGGCGCCCACCGCGGCAGCTCGTAGTGGCACGCCCACCCCGGCTTGAAGCAGGGGAGCTCGAGCGAGTGCGAGTCGGTGATGTGCGGCGTGATGATGTCCACGCGCTCGGGGACGCCAGCCGCCTGCTGCACGGCCGCGTCGTGGGAGACGCTCGCCGCGGGAGTGGTCGCGGCTTCCTGCGCCGACAGCCCCGGCGCGAACGATGCGCCCAGGATCAGCGCCGCGAGAAGGATTCGTCGCTGCATCATCGCTCCAGCATAACCGGTTCGAGGATGCTCGTGGCGAAGAGGAAGGCGGCGAGGCTGAACAGGGCGGCCGCCAGCGGTAGCCCGAGCGTGCCGGCGGCCAGGAAGCCGTAGGAGATGAGCGCCGCGAACCGGAGGATCGAGCCGAGCCCCCAGCCGATCATTGCTCCCTGGCCGCGCATCGCGTGGAGGATCAGGAACGAGGCGAGCTGCACAGTGAGCGCGATGCCGGCGCTGATCGCGATAGCCCGGACGTTCTCGGCCCCTGGGAAGACGAGCGCCATTACGACTCCGATAACGGCTATCAAACCCGCCGCGGCGGCGAGGAAAAGGGCGGCGCGCTTCACAGGCGGGAATTTTTTCGGCTGGCGGACATCGTGATTGCGACGCAGGTGGATTTGTGCTGGACGGTCCGGCTCATTGCTTTTCGGGCTTTCGGTCGTGGATCGCCATCAACTTTCTGTACATGCCGTAGAACGCCGCGGCCCCGCCTCCGAACACGCCGAGCAGCAGGAAAAGCGGCGCGGTTCCGGCCTTGCCGTCGAACCAGTTTCCGCCCAGCGCGAACAGGACGAGCGCGACCGCAAATTGAAGCCCCGCACCAGCATAGCTGCTCGCCGATGGAGCTTCGCTTTCCTCAGCATTTCCGTCTTCGACGCCGGGCAATTTTCGATTCACGATTCCCTCGGCGCAACCGAATTGCCATTGGTGGGGAATGGGGAATTTATCGCTTGTGAAATTTTTCTCAAGCTACCGGACATTTTGACCGCCCAGTGTGGATAATCACAAAGATGATTGTACAAGTCGATACAGGACAGTGATTTAGATGTTGCGTATTCTATTGCATGTCGTCCTTGATGTAGATAAGTTCGCCCGCTCACAGAAACGTGAGCAGCAAGTCGGCCAGGGCGTTTTACCGGATCTGCATCGTGGACATCAAGCTCGTCTTCCCAATCGCAGCAGCAGCGACTCTCGCGTTCGCGTGCGGACCGTGGAGTCAGACGCAAGCAGATTCGCGCGTATCGGTTCAACACGTCACCGATGGGAAGCCGTTGGGCAGCGCGCTCGAAGTTCGCGCTGGTGGAGAGATCGACCTCGCGCTCCGCGTGACGAACAACAGCAAGCGCACGCTCGAACTCCATTTCCCCGATGGATTCACGCACGATTTTTTCGTGCTCGACTCGGAAGGACACGAGGTGTGGCGCTGGAGCGAAGGGCGCATGTTCACATCCGCGCTGCAGACGCGACTGCTACGCTCCACCGGCAGCGTGACGTATCACAACAAGGCCAAGCAGCAGTTGCCCAAGGGTGAGTACACGGCCGTCGCGGTTCTTCGAAGCGGCAACCATCCGATGGAGACACGGGTCGCGTTCGTCCAGGAGTAGGTAGCGCGCTACCGCGCCCGTCTCAGCATAAGAATAACTCCGCGTTGAGCGGAGTTTTTCGTATTCGGGTTCCTGGCGATACTGGCCCCGTTTCGCTTGCCTTTCCCCCTGCCAAACGCCAATGTGACGCTACGATGACGGCGTAGGGTAGCGTCTACGGAGCACACACGTCGGGGTTGCATGGTTCGTCTCAACGCGTTGGGAAAGAGCTCGATAGAGGTCGGCGACGTCCGCATCGGACCCGAGCAGCCGTACCTATTCGCGATTGCGCTATACATGATCGTCGAGCGTGGCAAGAGCATTCCGCGCCAGGCGATCGTCGATCTCATCTGGCCAAAGGTCAAGGACGAGAAGCACGCGCGCCAGCGATTCCGCCAGGCGCTTCTGCGGCTGCGTGAGGTAGGTATTCCGATATCCGGCGAGAACGGCACGTTGCTACTCGGGAAGGGCGCGGCGCAGACCGACTACGACCTCCTCGCCACCCCCGACGCTGTCCTCTCTAGGGAGAGCCTCGAGTTCCTGCCGCATTATTCGCCGCGGATTTCGGATCGATTCCTGGACTGGGTCGATACCCAGCGGTCACGGGTGCACGCCGACGTGCAGCGGATCCTCCTTGCGCGAATGCAGCAGGCTCGCAATCGTGGTGATTGGGCGGGGGTGGACGCCGTCGCTACGGAGTGTCTTCGTCTCGACCCGTACAACGAAGAAGCGGTGATGGCGCACGCGGAGTGCGCGGTCATGCGTGGATCCAAGCGTGAAGCGCTCACGATCCTCGACAGCTATATGGAGGCGCTCGGGGCTCATGTCGGCACGATCGGGCTGCCCGCGAAGATTCTTCGCACTCGCATCGCCGAGCGGTTGACGGACCAGCGCTATGCGATGATCAGCGAGCAGCACTTCGTGGGTCGGGAATCGAGCATGGAGCTGCTCCAGGGACTTCTGCGCGAAGCGAAGCGCGGAGCCGGATCCGCGGCGTTCATCTGGGGCGAGCCGGGGATTGGGAAGTCGAGGCTGGTGCAGGAGCTGACGCAGGTGGCTGCGTTCGACGGCGCACGAGTGGTATCCACGAAGTGCCATCCGACGGATGCCGGCCGGCCACTGTCCGCGTTCGCGGATCTCGTGCCCGTTCTGAAAACGTTGCCGGGCGCGCTCGGGTGTTCAGCGCAGACCCTGTCCCTCCTACAGCGGCTGACCGACCGGAACAAGAACGATTCTTACCCGGCTCAGGAAGCCGGCGACGCGGCATTTCTTGCTGCGACCATTCGGCGCGCCGTGTTCGACTTGGTCGACGCCGTGGCTGACGAGGGGATGCTGGTGATGGTGATCGAGGACGTGCACTGGCTGGATGAGCCGTCATGGGCGATCCTGAGCGCGATGGTTGAGTGGAGTACGACGCGGACATTGCTGATCCTCATGACGTCGCGGACGGCTCATGCCACGGAATCGAAGGTGGCGGATCCTGATCGAGGGCTTCACCGTCATCACCTGATGCCGTTGGTCGATTCGGATTCTGGTGCGCTGCTCGACAAGCTCACCG
>JBPCJJ010000075.1:0-11332 GCA_051005405.1 Gemmatimonadaceae bacterium
GGCGTGCGGCCTACGAGCGCGGCGTGGCGGCGCAGCATGCGGGCGCCGATGGAGTGAAACGTGCCCGACCACATTCCGCGCGGCTCGCTTCCCAGCAGCCGGCCGATGCGCTCTCGCATCTCGCCG
The DNA here is from genome assembly GCA_051005405.1 of Gemmatimonadaceae bacterium. Lineage (GTDB taxonomy): Bacteria > Gemmatimonadota > Gemmatimonadetes > Gemmatimonadales > Gemmatimonadaceae > JACDCY01. The sequence continues at coordinate 127 of JBPCJJ010000075.1, forward strand.
GCGGCTTTGTTGGTGAACGTGACCGTGAGAATGCGGGACGGGTCGACGCCGTGGTGCTCAATGAGATTCGCGACGCGCGCGGTGAGCACGCGGGTTTTACCGGAGCCGGCACCGGCGAGGACGAGAATCGGGCCTTCGAAGTGCGCGACGGCTTGTTGCTGGGCGGGGTTTAGTCCCGGGTGAACGTCAACAGTCGCGAGTGACATCGTTCAAAGATAAGATGGCGGCGCGGAGAGAGAGTCCTGGCGGGGCTCGATGGAATCCAAGTTCGGAGATACCCGGTAACGGGGTGACCAGTTGCGAGGTCACTTTCTACTGGGACACTCGTTACCGGGTATCTCCGAACTTGGATTCCCCGTCGAAATGCCAGGAGCCCTTCTAGCCTAGGATAATGTCGAAGGTCGCGCCCTTCTCGGTGGGCACGAGGATCAGCTTCCCGCCGTGATTGTCCCGCACGATCCTCCGCGCGAGCGACAGCCCGATCCCCCACCCTTTTTCCTTGGTCGAGAACCCGGCCTCGAAGATCTCCTTGCGGATCTCGCGAGGAACCCCGGGCCCGTCGTCGGCGATGCGGATGCGAACTCCGCCCTCGGGAAGCGCGTTGCTGGCGATGGATACGCGTCCGCCACGGCCCCCGAGCGCATCTATCGCGTTCTTGGTGACCGCCTCGATCGCCCACTCCAGGAGCACGGGATCGCCGTCGATAATCGCGGCGCCGTCGCTGGCGGACTCGATCGTCACGCGCTGTGCCAGCGTAGGGACTCGCCGCCTGAAGTACTGCGCGACGCGCTCCGCGATCTCCGCGACATCCACGCGCTCTTCCTTTGGCGGGCGACCGATGCGCTCGAACCTGTGCGCGATGCGCCCCAGCCGCTCGAGGTCGCCGCCCATGTGCGCAACGGCGTTAGTGGTGATGGGATCGGTGTCCTGGTCGCCGAGCAGCTCGAGCCACCCGCTGAGGCTGGAGAGCGGCGTGCCGAGCTGGTGGGCGGACTCGCGCGCCATGCCGGCCCATACCTGCTCGCGGTCCGCGCGATTCCGTGTGCGAAGCGCGTACACGCCGGCAATCAGTAGCGTGAGCAGCACGCCGGACAGGAGGTACGGGACCACCTTGAGCCCGCGAACGAGCGGAGTGTTTCCGTAGTGCACGGTCCCCACCCCTGGCTCCGTCACAGGCACGTTCTCGCGGTCGAGCTGCGCCACGTATTTCTTCAGTCGCTCCGCGTCGTACGGCTCCTTGAACGGCAGATTGTCCGACGCGGTCGGATTTCCCAGCGTGTCCGTGAGGACCATCGGTACGCCGGCTTCCCGGATGTGCTGTGAGAGGTCGAGGAGCGCGGAGTTGGCAGCGTCCGGGTTGGTGTCGTTCAGCGCGTCGTACACGCGGGCGTACATGAGTCCGACGCGGGACGCCTCGCGGCGCAGGTCGCGAACGACGGTCTGCGTGTACGCCAGGTACCACGTGAGCAGTGCGAGGACTCCAACGATGGCGAGCATTGCCGGAGCGCTGCGCCGCATCGACTAGGTCAGCCTGTCGGTTCGGGTATACGGGCGGAGTGCTTCGGGGAGCAGCACGCTGCCGTCGGTCTGCTGGCCGTGCTCTAATAGCGCGGCGATGATTCGCGGCAGCGCGAGCCCGGAACCGTTGAGCGTGTGAAGGAACCGAGGCTTACCACCGTCAGCGGGCCGGAACCTGATCCCCGCGCGCCGCGCCTGAAAGTCGGTGAAGTTGCTGCACGAGGAAACCTCGAGCCACTTCCCCACGCCGGGCGCGAACACTTCGAGATCGTAGGTCTTGGCGCTCGCAAACCCCGTGTCGCCCGCAGCGAGCAGCACCACTCTGTATGGCAGCTCCAAAATCTGCAGCACGCGCTCGGCGTGGCCGGTCAGAAGCTCCAGCTCTTCGAGAGAGCGCTCGGGAAGCGCGTACCGAACCAATTCCACCTTGTCGAATTCGTGTACGCGAAGCAGCCCGCGGGTGTCCTTGCCGTGCGAGCCCGCTTCGCGCCTGAAGCAGGGGGAGTACGCGGCAAAGCTCTTCGGGATGTCCGACTCGAGCAGGATCTCGTCGCGATACAGATTCGTGAGCGGGACCTCCGCCGTCGGTATCAGAAAGAGTTCGTCCGCGCTGAGCGCGTACATGTCGTCCTCGAACTTCGGGAGCTGCGAGGTGCCGGTCATGGACGCGCGGTTCGCGAGGACGGGGACCCACGTCTCCTCGTATCCGTGCTCATCCGTATGCAGATCGAGCATGAGATTGAGAAGCGCGCGGACGAGCCGGGCGCCCTCTCCGCGGTACACGATGAATCCGGACCCCGCGACCTTGGCGCCTCTGGCGAGATCGAACAGTCCCAGCTTCTCGCCCGTCTCCCAGTGCGGAGCGACCCCTTGAGCAGCGCGCGGGCTCCCCCATTCGCGCACGACCCTGTTGCTCTCCTCGCCGCCGTCGGGAACGTCCTCGAGAACGGAGTTCGGGATCTGCAGCAACAACGAGTCGAGCTCTGCTTCAGCCGAGCTCAGCTCGCTTTCGAGCGCCGCGATCTCCTCGCCGAGCGCGCGTGAGGTCGCCTGCGCCTCGTCTGCATTCTCGCCCGCTTTCTTCCTGCGCGCGACCTCCTGGCTGAGCGCGTTGCGCGCGGCCTTGCGCTCCTCCACGGCCTGGATGGTCGCGCGTCGGTCGCGGTCGAGCTCGACGGCTCGATCGATGGTCGGAGCCAGCGCCTGCTCCTGGCCCCGGCGACGCATCGCCACGCGCAGCTCGCCGGCCTGCTCGCGCAGCGCGCGATGGTCGTGCATCTAGTCCTTCGGGCGGCCCGGCGCGAAGGAGCGGAAGCCGCAGTTCGGGTTGGTGACGAACCTGAACCAGATCGCGTTCGTGCCGGCCGAGACGCTGTCCACGACGAGCTTGGAGTAGATGTTAGGGGACAGTGCGAACGCGCAGAGGTCGCTCGATCGATTGCGCAGCGCTTCGATCGCCACGACTTCGCCCACGGCCACCACCAGCGCTTCGTCGCGCTCATACTTCGACGTGGGCGCTCGCGTGAGATTCTCGAACGATCCCGCAACCTTGAGCAGGCCGACTTGGTTGACTCCCGTCAACGGCTGAACGATCAGCTTGACCGGGTAAATGATCACGCGCCGCTGCGCGTCGAGATCGAAGGCGAGATCGAAGTTTCCGCTGGGGCCGACAGGCGTGACCATGCCGAACGGCGTGTTGAGCGCCGTGGGCGTGACGGGCGACGAGCCGGTAAGCGGAAAGACAGTGAGCGAGTCGTGCAGGGTGTCGAGGGTCGCCTTCACGCCCGCAACATCGCCGCACGCGGACGCCCCGGCGACCACCAACCCGGCGGCGGCGGTCAGCGCGATGGCGCGGAGGCGAAAAGCGCGCAACAGGCGGCGCGTGCTCGAATCAGAAACAGTTGACAGGTATGGCTCCGGTTGAGAGTTGTATTGTATTGCCTAAGTCACGGCACTTCAAGCGATTGCATTTCGATCGAGGGATGAGCCCGCAGGGTGATGCTTGCTGTTAGTTTTTGGCTGTCGGCGATAGCGCATCGAAACCCCGCCGAACTCCCTTCTCTATTAGACACCGATGTCCTCGATCCGGCGGTGGCCTGGCTCATATGACGGCTGAACTCACCGCAAAACGGCGGATTCTGATCGCCGACGACGAGCCCCACATAGGCCGCATCATCCAGATGAAGCTGGAGCAGGGTCCGTTCGAGGTGATCCTCGCCGAGGACGGCGAGGCCGCGCTCGAGGCCATCGAGCGAGACCCTGGGATCGCGCTCGTCGTCCTGGACCTCATGATGCCGAAGCTGAGCGGGCTGGACGTGCTCTCCCGCCTCCGCTCCAATCAGTCCACGAGGGCGCTCCCGACCATCATCCTGACAGCGGCAGGTGAAGAGGACCAGGAGCGTAACGCCATGAGACTGGGAGCGACCGAGTTCCTTACCAAGCCTTTCAGCCCCAAGAAGCTGTACACCATGGTCGCCCAACTGCTCGACATCCCCCTGGCGCCGGCGGCCACTGGCGAGCACTCCAGCCAGGATCTGGGTTGAGCTCCATGGGCAGCGCGGGCGGACTTCGGTGACCCGCTGGGCGGTGATTCTCGCAGGGGGCGTGGGCTCCCGCTTCTGGCCGCTGAGCACGCCCGCGCGTCCCAAGCAGCTTCTCCCGCTCGTGGATCACGAGCCGCTACTCGCGAACGCGGCCCGCCGGATGGCTGCGGTCGCGGAGCCGGTCAACACGCTGATTCTTACGAACGTAGCGCTGCGTGACGCCGTCGCGCGCGTCGTTCCTGGAATCCCCGTTGAGAACATCATCACAGAGCCGCGCCCCGTCGGCACGGCGGCCGCGCTCGCGTGGGCGGCGTCCGAGGTTTTCGCACGGGACAGCGACGGCCTGATGATCTGCATACACGCTGACTGGGCGATCGCTGATGAGGCGATGTTCGCGAGAACGCTGCAGGTTGCGGCGAATCTCGCGGACGAGAACGGCGCTCTCGTGACAGTCGGGATCGTGCCGACGCGGCCCGATACGGGATTTGGCTACATCGAGACCGGAGAGCCGGTGGACGGCGGGTTCCGGGTCAAGCGATTCATAGAGAAGCCCGATCGCGAGGGTGCGAAGCTGCTCGTGTCGTCGGGGGCGCTCTGGAATTCCGGAATCTTTTGCTGGCGCGCGAGCGACTTTCTGGGCGAAGTGCGCAAGCACACGCCAGAAGTGGCGCCGGCGCTGGCCCAGCACGCGTCCTCGCGCGCGCCGCGATCCCGCGACGAATTCTTCTCGTTCGTAAGGCCGGTGTCGGTGGACGTCGGCGTGCTCGAGCGCAGCACGAACGTTCTGGTGGTGCGCGGCGATTTTGGCTGGGACGACGTGGGGACGTGGGGCGCGCTGCGCCGAGCGTGCTCAGCCGACAAGGACGGGAACGTGGCGAGCGGACGCACGCACTTGCTGGAGTCAAGCAACAACGTCGTACACGCCGAAGGCGACGCCGTCGTCCTGTACGGAGTGGAGGGCCTGGTGGTCGTGAGTCGGCCGGGGCTCACCCTCGTCACGACGGTAGAAAAATCCGAAGATCTCAAGAAGCTCGTCGATTCCCTCCCGCCTGAAATACAGAGCATCTCGTGAGCGATTTCTTTCTTTACGACGACGCAGTGGCACGGGCGTTCGAGCCCTTCGCGCTCACCCGCCCCGCCAGTGAATTGCGCGCCGGCGCAGAGCTGATTCGCAAGCGGTGGGAGCGAGCTTTCGGGCTGAAGGCCACGGGATTCATCGGCGCTCCCCATCTCGCGACATTCGACGAGCCCGACGCACCGGCTGCTGTGTGCACGGACTCGGACGTCGTGCCAGGCACCATCGTGGCCAACTCGCGATTCGTCGCCTCGCTCAAGAGCGGGAAGATCGACCCCAAGACCAAGCTGTGGAAGAACGGCGGGAAGGTCGTTGCCGTGCGGATCAACTCCAGCCACCACGCGTCGCGGTTCGGCGAGGGGCAGCTCTCACTGGAGGAGCTCGCTCAGGAGCGGGCGAAAGCCGTGGACGTGCCGGGCAGATGGCTCGAGAACGTGTGGGATTTTATCGGCACGCTGGACGAGCAGCTCAAGGAAGATATTCCGACGCTTGGGGCGGGCATCGAAGTATCGAAGCCCGCCGACTGCGTCGTAGTCGGCGACCATGCGCTCCTCTGCGAGGCTGGCGTCCGTATCGAGCCACACGTGGTGTTCGATTGCACCGCGGGACCGATTCTCATCCGCCGCGGCACGGAAATCCCCGCGTTTACCAGGATCACGGGGCCGTGCTACATCGGAGAGAAGTGCGTGATCGTCGGCGACCGGATTTCATCAAGCTCGATCGGCGACGTGAGCAAGGTGCGGGGCGAGATCAGCAACACCATCGTGCTCGGCCACAGCAACAAAGGACACACCGGGTTCGTGGGACACTCCTACCTCGGCCGCTGGGTGAACCTCGGCGCGGGTACGACGACGAGCAATCTCAAGAACACTTACGGAACCGTGCAGGTCCAGATGGCAAACGGGCTCCGCGAGACCGGCGAGCAGTTTCTCGGGACGTTCTTCGGAGATTACGCCAAGACCGGAATCGGAATGATGCTCACCACCGGAACGATGGTGGGCGCGGGCGCGAACGTGTTCGGATCGGAGATGCCGCCCAAATCCGTGCCGCCATTCGCGTGGGGCGACGACGAGCGATATGAGATCGGGAAGTTTCTCGAGGTCGCCGGGCGGATGATGGCGCGGCGGCGTGTGGGGCTCAGCGAAGGCGCGAAGGAGATGCTGCGGGCAGCGTACAATAAAGGCAACTGAGAACAGCCGACCTAGCTTTTCCTCGCCAACCTGACGTGCGCGATATGATGCTCGCCGTGCCAGGCGTACATTGCCAGCAGGTGATCGATCCCAACTGGGCCGACTTGTTTTCGTCGTATGCCTTGATGGTCGGGTGGTCTTCGGTCATCGCGAGGCGAAAGCGCGTGTAGGAATTGACATGGCTGTCGGCCAGGTGGTGCACGACCTGGCGCAGCGTCCAGCTCCCTTCCCTGTACGTGCTGTCGCGCTGCGCGTCAGACACCCCTGAGAGGGCGGCGCGCAACGCGCCGGGCGCGGGCCGGGCGCGGCCTCGATCTTCGAGATCGCGGACTCACGCTCTGCCGGCGACAGCCGGTAGGGGCGCTTGAACTCACCGATGGGGAAACGTGGATTCGTCATGAGGGCTCCTTGATCAGGGCCGGCGCGTGCGCGATGACCAGTGGATCGCGCTGATTCTCCAACCGCCGGGGGTCCGGCGAAGTACCATCAGCTCGGCGCCCGCCGAATTTATCGCTCGCCCGTTGAACTCGCCCTGCGTGACACTCGTCGACGAAACCCAGGCAGCGTCGCCCTCGATGCGGACGCGCGTCGCCCCTCGGGTGGAAGGCACGGCCCGCGAGAACGCGATGTCGGACGCGAGGTGGTGCGACCTGTATTCCTCGCGCGTCTCGGCCCGGCCTGATTCCAGGACGATCAGATCATCGTCCAGCTGTGAGAGCGCCGCAGCGCTGTCGCCAGCCGAGAGCGCGGCGTGGAACCGCTCGACCGTCGCGACTACGGCGGCGGAATCGAGCGCAAACCCAGGCGCAATCTGCGGTGGCATCGGATCGCCATGAATGCGCGGAGGCTGCGGCTCTCTCACCTGCCTCGCGGCGGCGGCATTGTACACCTGGCGGCCGCCCACATACGTCGCCACGACACGGGCCGCGAGAATCTCGCTCGCGGGAACCGTCATGATGTCGCGATCGAGAATGGTGAGATCGGCGAGCTTGCCGGCCCGGATCGATCCGATCAACGACTCCTGGAAGCCGGCGAAGGCGGGCCATATCGTCATCGCCTTCAACGCTTCCGCGCGCGTCATTCGCTGGCCGGGGTACCAGCCGCCGGGTGGGTAGCCGCTCTCGTCCTGGCGCGTGACCGCGGCGTAGAACGAGATGAGGGGATTCACCGATTCTACAGGTGCGTCGCTGCCGTTCGGAACTATACCTCCAGATTGGAGCAGGCTTCGCCACGCGTACGCGCCGCGAATGCGCTGCGCCCCGACACGCTCTCCGGCCCACCGCATGTCGCTGCGCTGATGGCTCGCCTGCATCGAAGGAATGACGCCGAGCCGGGAGAACCGCGGAATGTCGGAGATCGCAATAACCTGCGCGTGCTCCACGCGAAGCCGGTGATCGCGCACGGGCGTGCGGCGGAGCCCCGCCTCGTACGCATCGAGCGCGATGCGATTGCCGCGGTCGCCGATCGCGTGGGTCGCGACCTGGAACCCGGCGGCGAGCGCCGAATGAACGAGACTCTGAATTCGCTCGGGCGGCGTTACGAGCAGGCCGACGTTGTCGGGGTCGTCCGAATACGGAGCCAGCAGCGCCGCGCCGCGCGACCCCAGAGCACCGTCCGCGTACACCTTGACTGAGCGAATCCACACCCGGTTGCCATGCGCGCCGCTCACGGGGCCGCGCGCGAAGTAATGGCGCTCGGCGGCCGTGTCGGCGGAGATCATGATGTAAGCGCGAAGATCGAAGTCGCCCTGCGCGGCCATCGACTCAATGAGATCGATAGTCGAGCGCGACGCGCCAGCGTCGTGAACGCTCGTCAGACCCCACCTGTGAACCTCGGCGGCCGCGGCCTGCAGCCGGCGCCGCTCCTGCGCGGGCGTGGAGCGCGGGATAACGCGGTTGATGAGGTTCTCCGCATTGTCGATGAAGACGCCCGTGGGCCGACCCTGCGCGTCCCGAACGATCCGCCCGCCGGCGGGATCGGGCGTCGAGGCCGTCACCCCGGCCAGCTCCATAGCGCGCGCGTTCGCGAGCAGCGCGTGGCCATCGACCCGGGTCATGACAACAGGATGGTCCGGCACCGCGCGCGACAGCGCGTCGGCATTGGGAAAATCCTTCACCGGCCACCGCGTCTGGTCCCACCCCCTGCCGAGCACCCATTCGCCGCGCGGCAGCGCCGCTGCACGAGCCACCACCTGCGCTATTACCTCCTCGTACGTGCGGGTGTCTTCGAGACGGACGTGCTCGAGCGCCGTGCCGAGCCCGCTCAGATGCGCGTGCGCATCCGCCAGCCCCGGGTAGATGAAGCCGCCAGGGAAATCCATCCGGCGTGTGTTCGGCCCGCTGTATCGCTCGGCACCCTGCCGCGTTCCAGCGTACACGAACCTGCCGCCGCTGATTGCCACGGCACTGACATGCGCGGGCGCTGCCTCGACTGTATAGATGCGCTCTGCCGTCACAATCAGATCGGCGGGCGCGCGGCTCTGCGCGGCGGCGGAGGCGACGTCGACGCAAACGGCCATAACGCTGATAGCAAGTGCGCGAATCATGTCTTTGGGGTCGGAGTCATTGGAAAGAAAAAGAAGAAAATCACGGCGGGGAGAAGCGTTTTCAACGACTCTGACCCCTGGCCGTGGCGACGATGTCCTTTACCTCGCGCAGCAGCGTGGGGCCGTGGTACGGGATTCCATCCTTGATGGTCCACTCGATGCCGCCGGTGCGAACCGCCTGCCCGTCCCGGATTTCTTCGACGCCAGTCGGATACAGGACCTTCAGGTTAGCTAGCGGGTTCCCGTTCACCACTATGAGGTCGGCGAGATATCCCGCACGGATGCGACCGAGTCGGTGCTCTTCGCCCAGGATGCGTGCGTTGTTGCCGGTGGCGTGCTGGATGACCTTGATGGGGTGGAATCCCGCTTCCTCGTGCAGCTCGAGCTCACGGATCAGGCCGAAGCCGTACATCTGATATATGAAGCCCGCGTCCTCGCCGGCACCGATCAACCCGCCGCGGCGCTCGAAGTCGCGAAGCGCTGCCATCCAGATTCGGTAGTTCTGTCTCCAGTACGTCTCGTCGGTGGTTGTCCAGCCGAAGAAGTACGAGCCGTGGTTGGCGGGATCGGGACGGAAGTATTGTTCGAGCGTAGGGTGCAGGTAGTCCTTGAACCAGGGCTGCGTCTGCGCGCGCTGCAGGTCACGACTGGCTTCGTAGATGACGAGCGTCGGTACCCACGCGACGTTCGCGGCGACCATCGAATCGAGCACCATGCCGAGTCTTGCGGAGTCCGCTTCGCGCCAGAGGCGGCCGGCATAGCGAAAGCGGTCGACTTCGTCGCGGTAGTCATAGTCGGCGGGGAAATTCTGGACGCCTTCAGCGATGGCAGCGTCGGGAATTCCGTACCAGTGCTCGATTGTCGTGGTGCCGAGCCGGATGTCGTCCCACGCGTTCGTTTCTTCGACGCCCCCGTGGTGCGCGACCTTGAGCCCGACTTTGCGCGCTTCATCGAGCAGCGCGGCGAGAATGTCGCGGTCAAGCCCGGTCGTCTTGATTCCATCGACGCCGAGCGCCTTGAGCTCGCGGACGCGCGCGCGGGCTTGCGTCGGGCTGGTCGGCGTTGGACGGGCTCCGAACATGGCGTACACGTATAGTCGCGGCGCAATGATCTGGTTCATCCTGCTCTGCTCGCGCAGAGCGAGCGTTTTCACCGTGGCCGAGCCGACGTCGCGCACCGTGGTAATGCCGGAGGCGAGCCAGAGCTTGAACTCGTAGTCGAGCGGCTGCGCGACGCCGCCGCGATTGTCCTGAACATGCCCGTGGGCATTGATCAGACCAGGGAGCACGAACTTCCCGGTACCATCGATCTCGGCGTCAGCGGCGGGGCGCTGCGCGCGACCCTCTCGTAACGCAACGGGATCGAGCCAGACAACTTCGGCGATCGTGTTCCCCTGAATCACGATGTCTGCGGGCCCGGACGCAGGCGTGCCGTTGCCATTGATGACGGTGGCGTTGCGGATGGCGAGGCGGGAGTACCGCTGACCGGAGGTCACCTGGGCCTCCGCGATCCCTGCGGTTATCAGCACGGCGGCAATGGCCGCGATGCGGACAGTATGTGCGTTCATCAGGGGGGAAATTATGCGATGGGACGCCCGGCTGTGTGACGGGCCGGTAAGCCGGGGGCGGCTTGGGACGCACCATTCAGCGCAAGCCGGAGATCCTGGGCCAGATCTTCGTGATGCTCGATTCCCACGGAAAGTCTCAGCAGGCTCTCATCAATTCCCGCGGCGGCTCGCGCGCTCTCGTCCATTGAGGCGTGCGTCATAGTGGCGGGGTGCGCCACAAGGCTCTCCACTCCGCCGAGCGATTCCGCGAGGGTGAAATACTGCAGCTCGCGCACGAATCGCTCGACGGCAGGGATGCCGCCGCGTAGCTCGAAGCTCACCATGCCGCCGAAGCCGGATTGCTGCTCCGCGGCCACGAGGTGGCCCGGATGCGAAGTCAGGCCGGGATAATAGACCCGCCGCACCGCGGCATGGCCGCATAGAGCATCGACGACAACGGCGGCGTTTTCGCAGTGCACGCGGAGTCGCGCTTCCAGCGTCCTGATGCCGCGCAGGGTGAGGAAGCTGTCGAACGGAGCGCCCGTCAGGCCGAGACAGTTCGACCACCAGGCGAGCTCCTCGCCGAGTGACGACTCTCCCGAGATGACCGCTCCCCCCACGACGTCGCTGTGGCCATTCAGATACTTCGTGGTAGAGTGGACCACGAGGTCGGCGCCAAACTCGAGCGGCCGCTGGAGCGCCGGTGACAGAAACGTGTTGTCCACCGCAACGATCGCTCCGGTTTGCCGGCCAGCCGAGACCACCGTCCGGAGATCGGTAATCCGAAGT
>JBPCJJ010000076.1:0-7125 GCA_051005405.1 Gemmatimonadaceae bacterium
GCCGGAGCTGACGTCGGAGAAATCGGCCGAGCCTGAAAACGGCGGCCGGTTACCCGTATTACCGGGGGCCCTGCTGGTGTCCGATCCGCTTCCGACATCGGAGAAATCGGGTTTGTCCTTCCTGTCGAAGATTCCGGGCTTGTCCTTCTTGTCGAAGATTCCCATCCACGCCTCCTGAAATGGCACGGGCGTGTGCCCGTGCGTATGTCTGGAGTCGCACTAAACGTGCCCCGCCTCACAGCGGAGTTGGCGCTGTGCGGAAGCAGTTCGCGGATCAGCGCCTGCGCGCGGCCGCCAGCACCTCGGATCCACGCGCCAGTGCCAGCGCAGGTACACCCATCGCTTCGATCCTCGCCATCCCGCCATCCTCCCGGTCGAGCAACGCGAGCACGCCAGCGACAGTTCCGCCTTCCTGTCTGATGGCTTCGATCGCCGAGACCGCTGACCCGCCGGTGGTAATTACATCTTCGATGACGGCTACAACGTCGCCTTTCCTGAAGGGGCCCTCCACGCGCTTCCCGGTACCGTGCTCCTTCGCCGCCTTCCGCACGGAGAACGCCCGCAACGGCTGGGGTGTCGTCGCGCTCGAGTATGCGATGGCGTATGCGATCGGATCGGCTCCCATCGTCAACCCGCCGACCGCGTCCACGTTCCAGCCGGACCGGTCGAGAGCGGCGCGTCCTTCTTCGCCGATAAGACGCAGACCCTCGGGGCTCATCGTCGTGAGCCTGGCGTCGATGTAGAAGTCCGAGCGACGCCCCGAGGCAAGTGTAAATTCTCCGAACAACACAGATTTCTCGGCGAGCAGCAGGATCAAGGGTTCGTCAGCAGGCATGAGCGTGAGCATACCGGAGGCCCGTCCGTCCGTCAATGAACCCTTCAGCGGATCTCTCCTCGTTCTCGCTCGACTGGCTTCTCCGCGTGGCGCTGCCGGCCGCAGGCGGAATCGCCGTAGTCGTGATGGCTGTCCTGATCCGGCGCGCCCGCCTGCAGGCTTCCAGCAGCGCGGAGCGATCGCGGGAGCTCGAGAGACTGTCATCTGATCTCATTCGCGCCAACCGCATGAAGAGCGAGTTTCTCGCGAACGTTTCCCACGAGCTTCGAACTCCGCTCAACGCAATCGTTGGCTTCATCGACTTGCTGCGGGAAGGAGTGTACGGAGAGCTGTCACCGCGGCAGAGCGTTCCGGTAGAGCGAATCGAGGCGTCGGCGAACCACCTCCGGATTCTCGTTGATCAGGTGCTTGATCTCGCGAAGATCGCCGCAGGACGTCTCGACATGCACGAGGAAACGATCAAGCTGCGACCATTCCTTATGGACGTAATCACCGAGATGGAGTCGCTGTCGAACGAAAAACAACTTTCACTCTCGCTGACGCTCGGCGCGGCACTGCCTCCGGTGTGGGCCGATCCGACACACCTCCGCCAAATTCTTATCAACCTTATCGGCAATGCGTGCAAATACACCGACGCTGGCGTGATCGCCGTAAGGGCGGGGATCAGTGACGGGGCAGGCTCCCCGCGATTGCGGCAAGCCAACGGCGCGAGTCGGTGGCTCTGCATCTGGATTAGCGATTCCGGCCCCGGAATTCTTTTGGCCGATCAACAGCGGATCTTCGAGGAGTTCGAGCAGATCGGCGCGGGTCCGCGCACGAATTCCGAGAGGCGCGGAACCGGCCTGGGTCTTCCGATCTCGCGCCGCCTGGCAGAAGCAATGGGCGGAGATGTTACTGTGGAGAGCGAGCCCGGGAAGGGTGCGACGTTTACTGTCTGGCTGCCATTGGAGCGCAGTGACTAGTAGTCACTAGTCACCAATCACTTGAATATCCCTTTCACCTTCGCCATCAGCCCTTCCTTGGGCGGCGGGAGCAGCAGCGCCTCGGCCAGAGCATCCGCGAAAGCAGTCACGCTGGGATAGCGCGCGTGCGGCTGCCGGGCCAGGCCGCGCATCGCCACTTCCTCGACGAGCGGGTGATACTGGCATCCCTCGCGAGCCTGGTTGAGCTGCTTCGGCGGCTGCGTCAGCAGTTGCGTGAACATTTCGCGCGGGCCGCGCGCGGTGTACGGAAGGGCGCCCGTCAGCAGGAGGTACGCGATCGTCGCCAGGCTGTACTGGTCAGCCGCGGGACCCACGAGCTCGCCCGATAGCGCCTCGGGCGCTACGTACATAAGCGTGCCGACAAAGAAACCGGCGCGAGTGAGTCGCTCGTCCTGCGACATGTCCGTGTCTGTTGCTATCCCGAAGTCCAGCAGCTTGACCTTGCGCTCGGCGACGTCGTACATGACGTTCTCCGGCTTGAGGTCTCGGTGCACTACGCCGGCTTCGTGGGCCGCCTGAACAGCGGCCCCGATCTGGCGAATAATATTGGAGGCCTCATCCGGACTGAGCGGCGCCGCGCTGCGCGCATGCCGATCCAGAATCTCACCTGGTGCCCACTCGATGGCCATGAAATGCTCGCCCGTGTCGGCCTGGCCGATCTCGATCGTGCGCACGACGTTCGGATGCTGGACCCGGGCGCCGTACTTGGCTTCGCGGAGGAATCGTGCAATCGCCGTCTTGTCCTGGCGCAGCTTCTCCCGGAGCACCTTTAGTGCGACGTGACCATGGGAAGGGTGGTGAGCGCGATAAACCGCGGACGTTCCACCTTCGCCGACTTCCTTTTGCAGGCTGTAACCGGCTAACGCCGTTCCGACTAACGAGGCACGGGGCACGGCGCGAAGCTAATCCTCACTGCAAAACGTGGCAAGCAATTAGCGTGTTCCTCTTCCAGGCCGCACCACAGCGGCCTCCCTAGCTCTGTCCAAGGATTCGATCAATGACGACCATTAACGGACTGTTCCGCCCCCTCCTCGTCGCAGGTCTCGTGGCGGCCATGGTAGGGTGCGGCGGACGCGCAACCTCCGGCCGCAGCCCATCCGGCTCGCTCGCGGTCCTTCCCACCGACGGCGCGCTCACGGATGCGACGCGCTTCTACCGCGCTATGGGGCTAGCTTCCGCTCACAGCCCCGTGTCGTTCGTCGGGAAGGTGGCATTTTTCGCCTCGCCGAGTCCCGACACCACTGTCATGCTGGTGTCCGTGTCGGTCCCCACACGCTCGCTTACCTTCGCCCGGGAGGGTGACGTGTACCGGTCGCAGTATTCGGTCCAGTTGCGGCTGAATCGCGGCGGCGCCGAGGTTCAGCGCGTGGACGCCTCGGAAGTCGTACGGGTCGGCAGCTTCCGCGAGACGACGCGAACCGACGAGGCCGTGATCTTCCAGAGATACGTCCGGGTCGCGCCTGGCCAATACACGGTCGGGTTCATCGTGCGGGACATGGGGAGCACTCGTACTTCAGCCGACACGCTCGGCGTCACGGTTCCGCGGCTCGGATCCGAGTCTGTTTCGTCCCCGTTGGCGGTCTATCAGGTCCGGGCCAGGGAGAGGTTGGACTCACTGCCGAGCGCGCTGCCCAGTCCACGGTCCACTGCGGTGTTCGGTCGCGATTCCGCCGTGGTCGTGTACCTGGAGGCGTACGGAAACGCGACCTCCGTTCCGATCCGAATCAGCGTGCGCAACGAATCGGGAGCGATGCTCTGGGCCGACACCTCCAGCCTTTCGCGCCGGGGCGGGCTGCTCAGCGGTGTCGTAGCAATTCCGGTGGCGCGACTCGGCATCGGAGTAGGCAAGGTGTCCTTCACCAGGCTCGACACGCGGGACAGCAGCGCGACGCCTATTTTCGTGAGCTTCGGCGATGATCTGCCCGTCGCCGCGTTCGACGACATGCTGGCTTACTTGCGATTCTATGTTTCCCCTTCGCGACTCTCCGCGCTCCGGAACGCGCCGCCGGAGCAGCGCGCCCAGCTATGGATCGACTTCCTCCGCGCGACCGATCCGGATCCCAGCACCCCGACGCACGAAGGCTTGCGCGATTATTTCGGGCGAATTCAGATCGCGAACGACCGCTTTCGTGGTGAAGGCACTGCGGGGTGGCTCTCGGACCGGGGAATGGTCTACGTCGCTCTTGGCGATCCGGACGAGATCGCCGAGCAGCTGTTGACCGTGCGGGACAGGCGACTGGGCACCGCGAGTAGAGTTCCCGTGCAGCTCTGGGACTACCGGCGCCACCGTGTTCAACTTCTTTTTACCGATGAAATGCAGGCGGGCCGGTGGGAGATGACGCCGAAAAGCGAGAACGAATTCCGCGCGTTGACATCGAGACTCCTGGCGCGATAGGCGGTTCGCCGGGGCGGCTATATTGGGAGCGATGCAGCTCCCGGAGTCGCCCCGGCTTTTTCTCGTTGACGGCTATGCCCTGATCTATCGCGCGTTTTTCGCGCTGATGGCCAGGCCGCTCACCACCAGCAAGGGCGAGAACACCTCCGCCGTCTGGGGGATCAGCAACTTCCTGCAGCGCCTGGTCACGACCCAGAAGCCGGAGTACCTGGGCTGGGTGCACGACTCCGGGCTGTCGTTCAGGCACGAGCGCTACCCCGCGTATAAGGCGACGCGCGAGAAGCTCGCCGACGACCTCCAGGCGGATTTCGACCACGGCATGATGCGGATCTGCCAACTGCTCGATGCGTATCGGATCCCGATTCTCGCGCTCGACGGTTACGAGGCCGACGACGTCATCGGGACGCTCGCCCGTCGCGGAACCGAGAGCGGCGTCAGCGTCGTCGTAGTCTCGGGCGACAAGGATTTTCAGCAGCTCGTACGGCCCGGCGTGTGGATCCTGAATCCGGGACGCGGCGGCTCAGCGGCTGTGGAAGAGCAGTGGGTCGGCGTCGAGAACGCCAGCGAGCGCCTCGGCGTTCCTCCGGACAGAGTCACGGATTACCTCGCTCTCGTCGGCGACTCGTCGGACAACGTGCCAGGCGTTCGCGGAATCGGCGACAAGACGGCGCGGGAGCTGGTCAACACGTACGGCGGGCTGGAAGACATTCTGGCGCGCGCCGGCGAGCTCACCAAGAAGCGGCCGAGGGAAGCGCTGCAGGAGCACGCCGACAATGCGCGTCTCTCGAAGGAGCTGGTGACAATTCGCGAGGATCTCGAGATCGCGCTGGATCTCGACGCGCTCAAGTTGCGCGAGCCGAATCGCGAGCAGCTCCGCGACCTGTTTGTCGAGCTCGAGTTCCACGCGCTGGCGAAGGACGCGGCGCCGGCGAAGCGCGCTCCAGAGCCGGGACGGGAGCGGCGGTACACGACGGTCGAAACGATCGAGCAGGTCAAAGAGGTTGTCGGAAGGGCGAGACGAGCCGGATCCGTCGCGCTCGACACCGAGACGGTCATCGCCGCCGGCGACCCGCCGAAGATCGATCCGCTGCGATCGAAGCTCGTCGGGCTCTCGCTCGCTGTCGCGCCCGGCGAGGCTTACTATTTTCCGCTTCGCCATCGACAGCACGCCGCGGAGCAGACCGAATTCCTGATGGACGTGTCCGCCTCGACCGCGCATCCGAAGAAGCGCGCGGCCAGGAAGAGCGAGAGCATAGCGTCCCGGTTGCTGGACGGAGGCGCTGGCTCCTCTCCGGTCAGCAACCTGCCTCCGCTCGATTCGGCGGAGATGACGCCGCTCCGCGAGCTGCTTGAGGACGCGACCGTCAGCAAGAGTGCGCAGAACGCGAAGTTCGATCTGCTCGCTCTGAGGAAAGCCGGCGTGAATCTGCGGGGGATCGAGTTCGACACCATGCTTGCGAGCTACGTGCTCGATCCGGGGCGCCGATCGCACGACCTCGATGTGCTCGCGCTCGAGTTTTTGCAGCACACGATGACGTCCTACGAGGAGCTGTGCGGGAGAGGCCGCGATGCGCTTCGCTTTGACGAGTGCCCTGTAGAAGCCGCGCGCGATTACTCGTGCGAGGATGCGGACATGACGCTTCGATTGCGCGCCCTGTTCGAGCCGCAGCTCGAGAAGTTCGCCCTCAAGGATCTTCTCCGCGACGTCGAGATGCCGCTGATCGACGTGCTGGGCGAGATGGAGTGGACCGGCATCGCGATCGACGACGACTGGTTCAAGTCGCTCAAGGTCCGCTTCGAGCGCGAGCGAAAGGCTGTCGAGCAGCGGATATACGAGGCTGCCGGAACGGAGTTCAACATTGCTTCCAACCCGCAGCTCCGCGAGATCCTTTTCGTGAAGCTCGAGCTGCCGGTGCTGAAGAAGACGCCGACCGGGCCGTCTACCGACGCGAGCGTGCTGCAGGAGCTCGCCGAGCAGGGGCACACCCTGCCCGTGCTGCTGATGGAATACCGCGAGCTTGCGAAGCTCGAGAACACGTATCTGGATACGCTGCCCGAGCTGGTGAACCCGGAGACCGGGCGGCTGCACACTTCGTTCAACCAGACGGTGGCCGCGACGGGGCGCCTGTCATCGAGCGATCCAAACCTGCAGAACATCCCGATCCGGCGCGAGCTGGGACGCGAGATCAGGCGCGGATTCGTTCCGGAGAAGGGATGGACGCTGGTCGCCGCCGACTATTCACAGATAGAGCTGCGCCTGCTTGCGCACTTGTCGAACGATCCCGCGTTCGTCGACGCGTTCCACGCGGGCGGCGACATCCACCGGCAGACCGCGTCCATCATCTTCGACGTTCCGGTCGCCGACGTCACCTCCGAGATGCGCGCGCGGGCGAAGACGATCAACTTCGCGACGATTTACGGACAGGGACCGCAGGCGCTGTCGCGGCAGCTCCACATCGAGCACGCCGAGGCGAAGGAGTTCATCGCGAAGTACTTCGAGCGCTTTCAGGGGATCCGCGCGTATCTCGATTCGATGGTCGAATTCGCGCGCGAGCACGGCTACGTACAGACGATCTTCGGGCGGCGGCGCTATATCCCCGAGCTGCGCGACAGGAACTTCAACATCCGCGCGTTTGGTGAGCGGACGGCTGCGAACTCACCGATCCAGGGCTCGGCCGCCGATCTCATCAAGCTCGCGATGATTCACATTCACAAGTTGCTCGCTAGTCGTGGGCTAAGAACGCGGATGCTGCTCCAGGTGCACGACGAGTTGGTGTTCGAGGTTCCGGATGATGAGCTCGACGGTGCCCAGACGCTGGTGAAGCAGGAGATGGAGCACGCCGCGGAGCTGTCGGTGCCGCTGGTCGTCGACATCGGGGTCGGGAAGAACTGGATGGAAACGAAGGAGTAAC
>JBPCJJ010000077.1:0-13660 GCA_051005405.1 Gemmatimonadaceae bacterium
CAGCGTTTCCGTCTCGCCCGCATCGTCCAGCTTCATCCTTATCATCCAACCCGCCCCATAAGGATCGCTGTTCACCAGCGCCGGCTCCTTGTCGAGCCGCTCGTTCACCTCGACGACCTCGCCGGCAACGGGGCTGAACAGCTCCGACACGGCCTTCACTGCCTCGATCGTCCCGAACACGTCGTGTCGCGCGAACTTCGATCCGACCTTGGGAAGCTCCACGAATACCACGTCGCCAAGCTCGCCCTGCGCGAAATCCGTGACGCCGACTTCGACCGTCGAGGGAGCAGTGGTGCGGACGTACTCGTGCTGCTCGGTGTAGCGGAGATCGCCAGGAACGTTCGCCAATTGTGCTCCGGTCTGGGCTCGTAGAGAGACGGTGAGCCCGAAGTCTAAGCAGGCAGCGCGGCCCCGTTCAAGAAACCTTCGCTTCTTCCCCCGCCAACGCGGCTTCGCGCTGCAGCTCCGCCCAGAGCGACTTTACCTCGGCCTGCAGCCCCGGCATCGAGCTGACGTTCTCGATCACGTAATCGGCCCGGGCGCGCTTCAGCTCGGCGGGCATCTGCGCGGCGATCATGCGGAGCGCCTCGGCTTCCTCGATGCCGCGCTTCTTGAGGAGACGCTCGAAGCGGACAGGCCGGGGCGCGTCTACGAGCACGATCTTGTCGAAATCATCGGCCATGTGCTTCTCGAACAGGAGCGGCACCACGCAAACGACGACGCTGTCGCCCCGCGCGCGCGCGGCCGCGATTTCGGCGTCACGCTTCTTCTCGATCTCGGGATGCACGATCTCGTTCAGCTCAACCAGTTCGTCCGGGTCCTGAAAGACCGTATTGCGCAGCGCCGCGCGATCGAGCGAGCCGTCGGCGCTCAGCACCGAATTGCCCCAGTTCGCGGCGATTGCCTTCAGCGCCGGCGTGCCGGGTTCCACGACCTCCCGCGCCAACACGTCGGAGTCGATGACGGTAGCGCCACTCTCGCCGAGCAGCTTGCTGACCTCGGTCTTTCCTCCGGCGATGTTGCCTGTCAGGCCTACGAGAAGCATTGCGATTCTATGGCGAGTACGCGGCTGTGCCGCAGAGAGTCCGAAGCGGGGGTACACTTTGGGACATTGGCCAGGCAGGAGCAATACCCAGTTCGCTAAACAGATGCCGCGACGGGCTGCGGGCGACGAGAAAATCCAAAAATGGAGCAGGTAGGCCCCAGAACGCCGAACTGCGACTTCTTTGGGCTACAGCAGCGCCACCTGCGCGGCATCCACGGCGGGCACGGAATGGCACATGCGGCAGCGCGCCTCGTACGTGTCGGCGGCGCCGACCATGATCTGCGGTGAAGAATAGGGCGCCGGCTTGCCGTCGATGAGTCGCTGATTCCGGCTTGCTGGACCCCCGCAGAGCACGCAGATGGCGTGGAGCTTGTCCACGACTTCGGCGACTGCCATGAGCTGCGGCATCGCGCCAAACGGCTCCCCGCGAAAATCCGTATCGGTCCCCGCCACTATCACGCGCCGCCCCCGTTGAGCGAGGTCGCTCACTACGCCCAGGATGCCGGCGTCGAGAAACTGCGCTTCGTCGATCGCGATCACATGCGCGCCGGGATCGATCGCCCGTGCGAGCTGCGCCGAGGAGTCGACGGGGATCGCTTCGACCATCCTGCCGTCATGGCTGGACACGGAGTAGATCCCTGAGTAGCGCGCGTCGAGATGCGACTTGAACACCTGCGCCTTTTTCCGCGCGATCAGCGACCGGCGCACCCGGCGGATCAGCTCCTCGCTCTTGCCGCTGAACATCACCCCCGCGATCACCTCGACCCACCCGCCGGCCGGCTGGAAGATGGAGCTCACCTCCGGCTGCCTCCGCGATCCCCTCCGCGTCCGCGCGGCGGACCCCCGCGACCGGAGTCGCGGTTGCCGAAACGGCCCGAATCGCGCGGCGCTCCGCCGCGGGGCGGCCCATCGCCGCGCCCGCGAGGCGGGCGGTCGTCGCGTCCCCGGGGTGGCCGGTCGTCGCGTCCGCGAGGAGGTCTGTCATCCCGACCGCGCGAGGGGGCGGATCGCTCCGCGTTGGGGGGACGACGATCCGGCCGCGGCGAGCCGGGCCGCGCGCCCATCGCCCGCTCCGGCGGCACGCCCGGTCCCGGACGAGGTGCCTTGGGCGTGGGCGGAATCGCCAGCACGCTCTCGCGCTCGCGCTCCAGCAGCCGCAACAGGGCGGCAGCGATCTCGACGGCGTCGTACTGGTCCAGCAACGGCTCCAG
Organism: Gemmatimonadaceae bacterium; assembly: GCA_051005405.1. Lineage (GTDB taxonomy): Bacteria > Gemmatimonadota > Gemmatimonadetes > Gemmatimonadales > Gemmatimonadaceae > JACDCY01. The sequence goes on from JBPCJJ010000077.1 coordinate 2,257, forward strand.
CGAAGCCACCTCCCTGAACGCGACGCCGTCGTCGAGCAACTGCTTCAGCTCTGCGCGGACAGTGTCTTCCTTGCGGCGAGCCTGGCGTACAGCGTCGCCGACCGCCAGCGGTTTCGCGCCCCCGCCGGAAAGGGCCTTCAATCCAACCACGTCCTGCGGGTCGACGAACGCGACCACCCTTGCGGCCGTGACAGCGCGTGCGGCCTCGATGTCCGCCGCAGACAGCGGGGGATCGTAAAAAACGATCGTATGCACGTTTTCACCGGCCGGCGCGGAGCTCACTCGAACGGCGTCGTCGGCGCGGCGGTAGCCCAGCTGCGACAGGGTGCGCCGGGCATCGACCTCCGATTCCGGGTGCCTCGCGACGATCACTGCGGACGGGGGATCGAGCTCGTCGAGCAGTCGCCAGAGAGACGCGGGCCGAGCGGCCGACGGCGTGGTGACGTACTCCATGACCATCGGCTGGCTGTCTTCGGCATCGGCCGCGGCCGCGGCTACGGCCCGGCGCGCGCGGAACATGTACCGGTCGATGAACCCCTGAATTGCAGGCGTCACCTCCCGGACCACGAGCGTCCGGGCGACGCCTTCGGGAAGCTCGCCGAGGATCGATTCGAGCGCCGTGAGCTGATCCCCGCCGGACTCGATCATGTCGTCGATCCAGGCGAACAGAACGGCCTTAACGCCGTCGAGGCGGAGTACGGATCTTCCCACCAGGCCGCGTAGCACGACCGGGGGGCCGGCGACTGCCGGGGTCGGCACGCCGGCCATCATCCGGGCCGCGCGGTGCTCGGCGGTCGCGGGAAACAGGTCGATGCCGACGGTCCCGAACTTCTCGAACGCGCCGCGGACGACGGCGAAAGTGCTGGCCGGGTCGGGGGTGATCACGAGGAACTGGGTTGCCGCGACCGTGCTGTCCACGCGCTCCATCGACGGCGTGATGACTTCGGCGAGCGAGGTCCAGTCGCGGGGGAGAACCCGTATCACGTTCTGGGATCGCGCGCTGGCGGCTGGCGATTCGTCTTCGATAGTTTCGTCGGTCATTCGCGTGGTTGTCGTACATTCATAGCGTCGCCCGTTGCTCCCCGGTAATGTTAGGAATCTACCACCCGGCGTCCGCATGATAACCGCGATAGTTCTCGTCAAAGCTGAGCCCCGACTGATCCCGCAATGCGCCACGAGCCTGGCGGGCATCGAGGGAGTTTCGCAGGTGTATTCAGTGTCAGGTGAATGGGATCTGGTCGCGATGATCGAGGTCACGGACTACGAGAGCGTGGCCCGCGTAGTCACCGAGCATTTCCCGACTGTGCCCGGGCTCGTTCATACCCAGACGCTCACCGCGTTTCGCGCTTACTCGAAGAAGGATCTGGAGCAGGCCTGGGATATCGGCATCGAGTGAAGGCGGGGCGTTAGGTGGCGCTGCTACAGCCAGGTCCGGACGCCGCGAGCCGCGCGGCCCTGCGGTACATCCAACGGCTCATCCCGGGCGTAGCCGCAGTCGAAGCGGGCCAGCTCTCTGATCCTTCTTTCCCGCGCTCCGATCCGCCGATGCTTTCATCGGCGCCGCTGCTTGGCGGCGGGTCAATGCGATCGGTTCAGGTCCCCGGCGCGCCCGAAGCGCGGTTCGCGGCGTTTCTCGACGGCACCCAGAGCGTACGGATCGTGGCGCACCACGGCGGCGTGCCGATAGTGCTCGGCATCGTGGCCGCCGCCATTCGCGAGCGCATCGATCGAAGGCTGGTCACGTGGACAGGGTGCGCGCCGCGGGTCGAGCGACGGCTGTACCTGCCCTTTGCTTACGCCCCCGCGCTCGCCTTCGAGACGGACAGCGAGTTCGGCGTGGTGAACACGACAGAAGAAGGATCCGGGGAGCTGCCGTCGCGGCATCCGGCCGCGCTGCTCGAGGCCGCGATCAAGTGCGTTCGCCGCGATAGGGAGCGCGTGGAGTCAGTGCTCGCCGAGGCGTGGTGCGCGTCGTCCGCCGAGCCGATCTGCATCGATGGAGGAATCGCATCGAGCCGTAGCGTCGCAGCTTCCGCGCTGGCGATCGGCGTCGTGAAGTCGCATAACACCATCCATGCGGAAGGGCTCGATCTCGATGTCGTGCTCGGGCTCCAGCCTGGAGAGCGGACTCCGCCGTTCCGGATCCAGTCGGGCGGACGGTCGCCCGTCTCGAGCTGGTACCTGCGGCTGCGCGACAGCAAAGGGCACGACGCCACGTGGGGGCTCGTTCGCGTCGAAGCGTGCGAGGCCGTAGTAGCCGATGCGGACGTTGACCGGATATCCCGCTGGGTGCTGGCGGAAGCGGCGCCGCTCGCGCTGCCCGATTCACGCTGGGACAAGATGAGCTACGGCGTGCGTAACTCCGAGGAGTTCCTGAGGGCGATCGCATGACCGAGCAGGCGCTCGGCCGCGTCGTCGCGACGGAGCGGCGGCCGAACACGCCGCACCAGTTTCATTTCTGGACGGCTGTGACGTCGCCGGTCGGAATCGGCACGATCGTGCGCGTGGACGGCGAGCATCCCGTGGACGGCCAGTTGCCGAAGATCTATGGCGCCGTGATCGAGGGGTTCAGCTATAGCGATCTCGTTTCTCCCATGCACGACGTGCTCGGCCACGACGGCGAACCGTCGAGCGCCGGCTTCGCGCCTACTGAGCGAACGGAGATCCGTCTCTACACGGCGGCGGTTCTGCGGATGATTCCGGAGGAGCCGCTCCAGCCGGTGCCGATGGGATCGGTTTTCCTCGCCGACGAGAACGATGTCGCGGTCGCGCTCCGGATGGACGGCTATCTCCGCGAGGGCATGCGCACGGGGATTCCTGTCGGGATCTACCACGCCGGCGGAACCGACGCGCCGATCTATCTCGACGCCGATTTCCTGGTTGGTCCCGAGGCGGCGCACCTGAACATCACGGGCGTGTCAGGGCTCGCGACGAAGACGAGCGCGGTGGAGTGGCTGCTGTCGTCACTGTTCACGCACTTCCCTGAAAAAAAGGGCACGATCGCGGCGGTCGCTTTCAACGTGAAGGGGCCGGACCTGTGTTATCTCGACCAGCCGGGCCGGCTCGAGCCCGCGGACGAAGCGATGTACGAGAAGATGGGCGTCCCTGCGAAGCCGTTCGCGAACGTGCGGTACTACGCGGCGTACGACGCCGGCGGGTACAACCTGAACACGCTGCGGTCGAACGAGGCGTTGCTGCACAATGTGCACCCGTTGACCTGGGGGCTCCGCGAAGTTCTTCAGTACGCGGAGGTTCTGCTCAACAAGGACGACGTCGATGCCAAGGCCGACGCGGTCATCGATTTCATCCGCGACAAGATCGCCGGGCGGGAGTTTCGCGACGAGCGGCTCGCGAGGCGCACGTACAAGGTCGAGTCCTTCGCCGAGCTGGACGAGTGGTTCCGGGACGTCCTGTCGATGCTCGAGGAGAGCAACTCGGAGAGCTACCGCACGCATCACGTGGCCACGATCCGCAAGGTGCGTAATCGCCTGACCAACATCGCGCTTCGCTGCGCGGGGCTGGTGACCGCCGAAAGCACGGTGAGCGACCTCCCGTTCGGGAGCTTCGAGGATCGCGGGGTGTATGTAGTGGACGTCGCGCTCCTCGAGGAGGATGCGCAGGATCTGATCTTCACGCGAATCGTTTCCAAGCTCCGCGAGCATCTCGAGCGGCGGAATCTGGGCGTGGATCACGTGGTGGTTTTCGTCGACGAGCTGAACAAGTACGCCGCGACCGAGGGACCGGAGACCTATGTCAGAAAAATGCTGCTCGATATCGCGGAGCGGGGCAGGTACCTCGGGCTGGTCCTGTTCGGCGCGCAGCAGTTCCGGTCGCAGGTCCATCGCCGCGTTGTCGGAAACTCCGGCACGTCGCTGTTCGGGCGCATGGACGCCGACGAGCTCGCTGCCCCGGGCTACGCCGTGCTGAGCCAGGCGATCAAGACCAAGCTCTCCACGCTGGAGAAGGGGCAGTTGATGGTGCGCCATCCGCACTTCACCCAGCCCGTGTTCGTGAAGTTCCCGCGCCCGGCAGTGATGCAGGGGCGCGACGGCGCCGAGCTGTTTCCGCAGGCGGCCGAGGTGGCGCTGGACGCGGCAGTCACGCGATCGCTGCGCGTTCTCGACCCGGCGATCTCGCTCGAATGGGTCAAGCAGCAGATCGCGCTCCGCGAGGACGAGGAAGTGATTCAGGCGCGGAACGCGACAGTGCTCGCGCGCCCGCGCGACGTGAAGGCTTTTTTCGCCGCGCGCATGCGGCCCCTCGCGCCGGTCCGGGCCGAAGCGCCGAAGCAGCGACCGGTGAGCATCAAGCTCCCGGTGGGCGACGATCCTTACGGTTTCTGACATGACATCGCTACGCGGTAGTGCGTGGGGATCGTGTGGCTTCGTGGCGCTGCTCGCATTGCTCGCCGCGACCCCGGCCTCAGCTCAGCGCGTCCGTCTGGAGATCAGGCCGCAGGTCGGCGACACGATTCACATGCAGCTCGACCAGGAGATCGAGATGAGCGGCACGTCGCCCGACGCCGTCGGCGCGCCTCCGAAATCCATGATCGGATCCACACACGTGCGGACCCGGGCGATTCCTCTCCGCCGGCTCGTGTCGGGCAGTCTCGTTCTCGCGGTAACGGATTCCGTCGCGATCGCGCCTATGAGCGGAACGCGCGTTCCCGCGACGCCGCGGGCCGTGCAGGGGGCGAGGGTGACGATGATCGTGCGGCTCGATGGCGCCATGGAGGTGATCGATACCGGCGAGCACGACGGCGAGACGTCGCCGTTCTTCGCGCCGACGCCGCCGATGCTGCCGGATGCGGCAGTGAACGTAGGCGGCCGGTGGACGCGGAGCCTCGACCTCCCCATCGGCAGCGGAGCCGGGGGAATGGCGCGCGTGCAGGCGAATTTCAGGCTCGATTCGCTGAGCGGAAACGGCGATATTGCGTACATCACGATGAACGGCACGCTCAGCAGGATCGGCACCCCCAGCCGCGGGGGCGGCTCGCAGCGGAGCACCGGCACGCTCTCGGGCCGGATGCAGCTCGATCGCAGGCTCGGCTGGATCACCGATACGCACCTCGTGCTGAACGTGCGCACGGTGATCACGTCGGGAGAAGCCGGCAGCCAGGCGGCGCAGATGCAGATGAAAGTCACGCAGCGACTCCGCGCCATGCGAGGTTCATGAGACTAGTTCATCTGGCGGATCTCCATCTGGGTTTCCGCCAGTACCAGCGCTTCACGTCGATGGGTATCAATCAGCGGGAGAGCGACGTCGCGCTCGCGTTCCGGAAAGCCATCGACAAGACCATCGAGCTGCAGCCGGACGTCGTGCTGTTCGCTGGGGACGTGTTCCACAACGTGCGACCCACCAATCCCGCGATCATCCACGCGTTCAAGCAGCTCTCGCGTCTGGTGCAGATGCTTCCGGACGCCACGGTCGTGATGATCGCCGGCAACCACGACACGCCGCGCACCACGGAGACCGGCTGCCTGCTCAGGCTGTTCACGCCGCTGGGGATTCATGTGGTGGACGGAACGCCCGAGGTACTGGAGTTCCGCGATCGCGATCTCTCCATCCTCGCCGTGCCCAACATCGGCATGGCCGAGGTCCCGCCGCTGCGTCCGCACGGGAAAGCGCGATACAACGTGTTGATGATGCACGGCGCGATGGAGGGACTGTACCCGCCGCAGGCAGGCGGGCACACGCACGAAGGGTCGGAGGTCACGCGCGACCAGCTTGGCGCCCCCAACTGGGATTACGTGGCGCTGGGCCACTATCACGTATGGCGCGAGATCGCGCCGAATGCTTTTTACTCGGGCTCGCTCGAGTACACGACGACGAACATCTGGGGCGAGGTCGCGGAGGAGGCCCGGCTCGACGGGCCCACCTGGCGGGCGGCTGCGCCGAAGGAAAGGCTCGGCAAGCCCGGCAAGGGATTCATCGAGTGGGATCTCGCCACGGGAAAGCAGACCTTTCATCCCGTAGAGACGCGCGCCGTCATCGACCTTCCACAGGTGGACGCGCGCGGCATGACTGCAGGCGAGATGGACGAGGCAATCCGCGACCGCGTAACCGGATCCGGGGTTCCGATCGACGACGCGATCGTCCGGCTCGTCGCCAGAGACGTCGCGCGCCATGTCGCGCGCGAGCTGGACCACAAGGCGCTTCGCGAATACAAGCGGCGCGCGCTGCATTTTCATCTCGACCCCAGGCGTCCGGAAGTCATCAGGGTGCACGGCAACGCCGCACCGGGCAGGCGCGCGTCGCTCGCCGAGCTGGTGCGCGATGGATTGCGAAGCCGGCCAATCGATTCCGAGATCGACCGGGAGGAGCTGGTCGCCGCCGGACTCGACTATCTGAGTCAGGCGGAGGCAGTCGAGCAGCCCGTGTTCGCGGACGGTCCAGTATGAGGATCAACCGGCTTCAGCTCGTGAATTTCAGGCAGCACGCCGACACGAACATCGATTTCGGTACGGGCATAACCGGCATCATCGGTCCCAACGGCGCCGGCAAGACGACGATCCTCGAGGCGATTGCCTGGTGCCTGTACGGGACCGGCGCGCAGCGCGACAAGCTCGAGACGATTCGCTTTCAGCGCGCGGGAGAGCGCGCGCAGGTGAAGGTGGTCCTGGATTTCGAGCTTTCGGGCCAGCGTTACCGGGTGAACCGGGAGATGTCGCGCGCCGAGGTGTACGTCAACGACGACGCGAATCCGGTCGCGAACACGAAGGCAGGGGTCAACGAGTTCATTCAGCGCCGGCTCGGCATGACCCGCGTCGAGTTCTTCAACACGTACTTCACGGACCAGAAGCAGTTGAGCGTCATGGCTTCGATGAAGCCGACCGAGCGCGGGCACTTCCTGTCGCGGGTGCTCGGCTACGAGAAGCTGCGGACCGCGCAGGAGCTCGTGCGCGAGCGGCGCAAGACGATTCTTGCCGAGATGTCCGGGCTGCGCGCCGGAATGCCCGATCCCGAGATCGTCGCTCGCACGCTCGCCGCGGCAGCCAAGCGCGCGGCGGACGGCGCTCGCGTGGCGACGGAGAAGCGGCGCGTTCATTCCGAGTGCGACACCGCGTTGGAGCAGGTGGCGCCGCGGTGGGCCGCGGCGCAGGAGGCGCGCGAGTCCCTGCAGAAAACGGCCGCCGAGATGCAGGTTGCCGAGTCCGAGGTGCGCGCGCTCGTGGCGCGCGGCGAGCGCATCGGGGCTGATCTCAACGAGATCGTCGTGGCCGGCGCCGAGCTCGACGACCTCCGACTTCGCACAGAGCCGCTGCCCGCGCTGGCCCTCGAGCTGCAGCGACTGGATTCTCTGTATCGGGAGGAGGGGCGACGCCAGACGCTCGGAGAGCAGTCGGGCGAGATTGCCGTCGAGATCGAGCGCCTCAACTCGAAGACGGAGTTACTTGCGGCGGCGCCGCAACAGGAAGAGACCGTCACGCTCGAGCTCGAGAAGCAGCGCGCGGCGCTCGAAGAGGTGCAGGGGAAGCTCGAAGCCCGGCGCACCGAGTGGGTAAGGGACAAGCAGGAAGCGCAGACCAAGCTGCAGGCGCTGCTTCGCCAGCACGCCGAGGTCAAGGAGCAGCTCCGTCTCCTGGCGGATCTGGGCCCCGATGGAGCGTGCCCGACATGCAGCCGCGCGCTTGGCGAGAACTTCGCGAAAGTCATGGAGCATCTCACCGAGCAGATGGGCGCGTTGACGTCGGACGGAAAGTATTTCCGCAAGCGGCTCGAGCAGCTCGAGGAGATGCCTGACGACATCAAGGCGCTGGATGAGGCGCGGCGCGTCGCCGCCCAGGACGTGGCGGGCCTCGAGCGCCAGCTCGCCAAGGTGCAGAGCGCAGTGCAGGAGATGGCCGGGGTTGCGCGCGAGCTCGCTCTGAAGGATCAGCGGCAGGCGCAACTGGCTGTGGAGATCGCGGCGATGCCGGCAGGGTTCGACGCGGCGGAGCACGCCCGGGTGCGCGCGGCGATCGAGGAGCTGACGCCGCTCGCAACAAGGAGCGAGCGTCTTGCGGCGTTGGCCGATCGGGAACCGCAGATCCGGGCGGAGTACGATGAAGTCGCCGCCACGCTGGTCGCGCACCGCGGGCGCACCCACGAGCTGCGCGCCGCTCTGGAGAAGATCGCTTTCTCGGAAGAAGAATTCCTCGCGACGAAGACCGAGCACGAGCGCGCTACCGAAGCCGCCCGAAGAGCCGAGGTGGAGCGCATCACCGCCGAGGGAGAGCTTCGCAGCGCTGACGCCGCCGCTGACGCCGCGCGCGAGGCCGCGGCGGAGCTGGCGAAGCGGGAAGAGAAGCTCTCCGCGCTCAAGCGGGCGCGGCGGATTCACGACGAGCTGGACCGCGCTTATTCGGATCTACGCAGCGACCTCAACGCCCAGCTTCGGCCGGAGCTTTCCGAGCTGGCCAGCGGCTTTCTTTCGGAGCTGACGGATTCCCGCTACTCGGAGCTGGAGCTCACGGGCGATTACGATCTCGTGGTGCTCGACGACGGCGTGCCGAAGCCGGTGATCTCCGGCGGCGAGGAGGACGTCGCGCACCTCGTGCTGCGGCTTGCGATCTCGCAGATGATCGCCGAGCGCGCCGGCCAGCCGTTCTCGCTGCTGATTCTCGACGAGATCTTCGGCTCGCTCGACGAGGCCAGGCGCCACAACGTCATCAGCCTGCTGCGCCGGCTGCACGACCGGTTCGAGCAGGTGATTCTCATCACGCACATCGAGTCGGTGCGCGAAGGGCTCGATCGCGTAATCTCCGTCCGGTACGACGAAGGAAGCGGCTCGTCGCGCGTGGAGGAGAGCGCGCCGCGCGACGACCTTGCGAACGAGCTTGCGGGGCTGCCTGTAATGGAGCCGATCGCCGCGGCGAGCTGATGTCGGCGAGCTGATGTCGGCGCGCGGGTGGAAGGATTCGCGCGGGCTGAGTGGTCCGTTTCCGATGACGGAAGACGATATCCCGGACCTCAACAGCCTGTTCAGCGATGCATTCACCGAGCGCTACCGGAAGGACGGGATGGTGAGCGTCCGCGTTCCCGGACTCAATCCGCAGATGTGGCGGTACGCCATAGCTGATGCCGCCCGCGGCGCGATCCTCTGGCGCGATCCGGACGGCGGGCTCGCGGCGTTCAACCTGGTCCACGCATCGGGCACCGAAGGGTGGATGGGGCCGCTGGCCGTTGCTTCGCCGTACCAGGGACGGGGCGCGGGGAAGACGGTCGTGGCGCACGGCGTCGATTGGCTCAAGGCTCGCGGCGCGCGCGTCATCGGACTCGAAACCATGCCCCGCACGATGGACAACATCGGCTTTTATTCTTCGCTCGACTTCGTCCCGGGGCCGCTCACCGTCACCCTGTCGCTGCCGTCCGTGCTGGGCGCGGCGAAGATCGTGGAGCTGAGCCGCATGACCGCCGCCGAGCGAGACGGGGCGATCGCACAGTGCGCCGATCTGCTTTCCGCGCTTTGTCCGGGGTACGACTTCACGCGCGAGCTGCGCCTGACGCACGAGCTTGGGCTTGGCGACACGATTCTCAGCTACTCCGGCTCCGAGCTCAGGGGATACGCGTTGTGCCACGCGGCTCCGCTGGTCGAGGGTCGTGCGCGCGAAGAGCTACGCGTGCTCAAGCTGGTAGCGCGCGACGACGACGCGCTCGCGCGTCTCGCACTGGAGCTGTGCGCCTACGCGCGGAAAGCGGGGGCGCGGACGGTGTCGGTCAGAGTTCAGGGGGCGTACGCGTCGGCGTACCGGTTCCTGGTCGGGCAGGGGGCGAAGGTACGGTGGACGGATCTTCGGATGACGATGGTCGGATACGGCGAGGTGGTGCCGGATAGTGGAGTCGTGCTGTCGAATTGGGAGATTTAGTCCAGCAAGAGAAACGACAGGGGTGGGTGACCGGTCGTAAGTGATAGTGGTGGTTAACCACGGGTCGAGGGTTGATGGTTATCGGTTTCGCATAGACTTCCAACCTACGACCCTTGACCCGTCGTTAACCAAAACCAACACCTACTACCAGTCACCCATCCCTGTTGTTGATCTTTGCCGCGCAGCCTGATCAGAACATCGACTCAATCGCATTGCGGAGCGTGACGCTGCGGACGTACCCGATCTCCTCCGGCGCGAACGGAATCGGCTCGATTCCGAACGTGCGCTGTATCTCGTTCTCCGGCACCGTGTTGTCGATCGAGAGCAGATCGAGCAGCCCGGTCGTAACGGGCGGACGCGGCACGATCTTCTGCATGAGCGCGACGAGCGGCCGCAGAACCGCCACGGAAACCGGCAGCAGCATTCGCTGCGTTCGCATCGCGACGAGAATCCGCTCGGTCATCTCTCGAAGCGACAGGGGCGCGGGTCCGCCGAGTCCGTACGCGCTGCCGATCGTGTCGTCGCGGTCGAGCGCGACGCCGATCGCGCTGGCGACGTCCCGCACCGCAATCGGCTGAAAGCGGGCGCGACCGCCGCCGGGAATCGGGAACACCAGGGGGCTGAGCCGGATCATCCGCGCGAGGACGTTGATGAATGCGTCCTGCGGCCCGAAGATGACCGACGGCTTGAGAACCGTCCACTTGAGGCCGCTGGCACGCACGGCGTCCTCGGCAAGTCCCTTGCTCCGGAGAAAATCGTAGGGAGAAGCGGACGACGCCCCGTTCTGCGACATGTGGATGAATCTCGTCGCGCCGGCGCTGGCGGCGAGGCGCAGTAGCGTCGCCGTCGCGTCCGTGTTGGTTGATTCGTAGCTGTCCTTGCCGGTCTCGATCGCGATCGCCGCGAGATGGACAACCGCCGACGCCCCTTCGAGCGACGCGGCCAGCGCGCGCTCGTCGCGAATATCGCCGACCCGCAGTTCCAGCTTCTGCTCTCCCAGGCGCGAGGCGCCTTTCGCGCCGTCGCGCACGAGAGCCCGGACCTTCCACCCACGTCTGACCAGCTCCCGGCATGTGTGCACGCCGACGAGTCCCGCGGCACCCGTGACGAGCACGGGCTTGTCCCGCGCGGCCGCTGCGGCGAGCGGTTGTTCCGCTACCGCAGTGGCCGAATTGGCGTCGCCGAAATCCTGGCCGGGGCGGTAGATGTCAATTCCTCGGCGGTGGCGGGCGGGAGCTGCCGCGCGCGGCGATGCCGTAAATGAGCAGGAACACGCCGGCTGTGAGCAGAATGTGGACCCAACCGGGCGCTATCGTGGTAATGGTTACGTAGGCCCAGATCGCGAGCATCGCCACTCCCGCGAGCAACGCTGGAACCACGTGAGATTTCGTTTGACGCGCTTGGTGCTTATCCGTAGTTTTCATGTAGAAATCAGGGTTTGCAGGTGGGGCGGAGAGCTCATTTTTTGAGCCGATAAGTCCATTGAGTGGGTTCGACAAGCTGTGTTGACGTCACGCCCCAGTGCGGGGAAGACGGAAGGCATGGATGAGGACCTC
>JBPCJJ010000078.1:0-9931 GCA_051005405.1 Gemmatimonadaceae bacterium
GACTCGGAGATGCCCAACACCACTTCCACCCACGACGATTTCTGTTCCACGTGTTGGCCCCCCGCGCCGAGGCCGCGGGAAGCCCTGACGGTCAGCTCACCGGGTGGGATCTCGAAGGCGGAAGGCACACTCCGATAGGCGAAGCAGTAGCTCGCTCGTCCTCAGTCCTGGTTGGGATTCACGGGCACCGCATCGCGCGGGTCCGTCGGAGCCAGGGGAAGCGGCTCCTCCGCGGCGCCTTCTTCCTTGCGACGCAATTTCTCGTCACGCTTGGCGTCCTTCTTTGCCTTGCGGTCCATCTCTTTCCTGCGCTTCTCAAAATCGTAGTTGGGTTTTCTTGCCAATGAGGGAGCCTCCGCTCAGTACTGATTATCTGTGACCAGCTGTGCTAAAGGATAATGAGCCGCGGCCGCTTTGCCCGTTTTCCGGACCGATCTCCTCTAAATCTCGGGCCACATCCACCCGAAGACGCCCGCCGTGAGCATGGCGTAAGCCAGGCCGTCGATCATCGAGCGGAACGTTGCGCCGAAATTCTTCATGTACCAGATCCAGTTCTGCGCAAGCGCCAGCGAGTACCCCATGAACGCCGTCGCTCCCACGATCTGGAACACGTCCATGTACTCAGCGCCCGGTGCAAGCGCGCGACTGGCCACGTACGCGGCGAACAGGTTCACGACAACGCAGTAGATGAACCACTTCGTCAGTTGCGGTGCCATCGTCGGCGGAGCCCCGGGCGCCACCGTCAGGATGACGATCGGTCCCCTGGCTCTCTTCTCCAGGAACGCGGGATCCTTCATCGCAGCCGGACCCTCGGCATGCGGCACCACATAATCTCCGGCGGGAATATCGAAGCCGCGGACCGCTTCAAGAAACTCGTCCTCGCGGCCGACCTTCTTGTAATCGTTCTTGTGAAACGGGATCAGCATGTGCAGGATCGCGCTCGCGATGAACACTACGACTGCCGAAACCAGAATGGGGATCAACAGCGACATCAGCGAAACCATGAGTCCACCTCGCTAACGGTAGGTACGGACCGGGCGTGCCAGCGGACTCGAATTGAACGCGTGCGCCCGGCGCGCGCAAATCGCGCAGCGCCGGGGGCGGCTGCCCAGGTCTATCGCGCGCTTCGCAGCACGTCGATACGAGCTGCGTACAGCTCGTTGTTCTGCGTCTGCCGCAACTGAACTCGCACGACGTCTCCACGCTCCAGCGACGTCACAGGGTACCGCTGGTTGTTGTATACGACCATCGTGTTGTTATCGACGCGGACCTGGCCGCTCTGGCCGTCCTGCGTTCGGACATAGAGGCGTCCGTTGTTCGCGTCCACCTGCTGAATCTCGACGTCCATCTGCTGCTGCTGCTGCTGCCGCTGTTGCCCGCCCAGAACGCTGCCGAGAACGTTTCCGATCGATCCGAGGTTGCTGCAGCCGCTCGAAACCAACAGTGCGGCGCCAACGGCAAGAATGTATGTCCGACGCATTTAGCCTCCAGGCCAGCGCGAGTGATTGAGTGTCGCCCTTCCTAAAGGCAATCCGGGTGCCAGAGATCGCATGCACCGTCTGAGCGGCGCCCGGTTGTTCCGCGAATAGCCGTAGGAGCGTACAATTCCCCGATGTCCCGCGCACAAGCCATCCTTACGACCCTCGTCGCATACAACGCGCTGGTCGTCGCGATGGGCCTGTGGGCGGCCCGGCGGACTCACGACGAGAGCGATTTCTTCCTCGGCGGCCGGCGCCTGGGAGCGTGGGTCGCCGGCATCAGCGCCTCGGCTAGCTCTTCGTCGGCATGGACGCTACTTGGGGTGAGCGGAGCCGCGTACGCCTGGGGGCTCTCGGCGCTCTGGCTCTTTCCAGCGATTTTGGGCGGCTTTCTGATCAACTGGATATGGGTCGCGCCACGGCTGATGCGCATGAGCCGCGAGCGGGGAAGCCTTACGCTCACGGAGTTCCTGGCGGGCGATCCGGCGGAACGACTCTATCCGGCTACGATCCGGTTTTGCTCGGCGGTGATCCTCGTCGCGTTCATGTTCTATATCGCCTCTCAGTTCCAGGCGGCCGGACTCGCATTCTCCGCTTCATTCGGCCTGTCGCCGACTCTCAGCATCATCCTCGGAGCGGCCATCATTCTCGCGTACACGCTGCTCGGCGGCTTTTGGGCGGTGAGCGCGACGGACGTGTTGCAGGGAGGGCTGATGTTGGCCGCCGCGTTAGTGCTTCCGGTCGCGGCGCTCTCGGCGCTGGGCGGATTCGGCGAGCTGGCGGATGGCCTGCGCACCGCCTCGGGCTCGGGGGCGTCTCTGACCGGGGATTACCCCGGCGTGCTCGGGCTCGCGTTCGTGATGGGGACACTGGGAATCGGGCTCGGCTACCCCGGACAACCGCACGTCGTGAACCGGTTCATGGCGCTCCGCGACGAACGGGCGCTCTCGCAGGGACGCGCGATCTCGCTGGCATGGGCCGTGATCATCTATAGCGGAATGCTTCTCATCGGGCTGTCCGCGCGCGTGATGTGGAGCGAGCTGCCGGACGGCGAGCAGGTGATCTTTCACGCCGCCAACGCGACGCTTCCCCCGGTGCTGGCCGGACTCATGGTCGCCGCGGTGCTCTCGGCCATCATGTCTACCTCCGACAGCCAGTTGCTGGTCGCGTCCGCGTCGGTGACGTGGGATCTCGATCGCGCGTCGCGGCGCCCGGTGGCCGACACGGCGCGCCGGGGATTGCTGGTGTCGCGTGTTGTTGTAGTGGTGCTCAGCCTGCTCGCGATGCTCCTCGCCATCTTCGCGCCGGCCGCGATTTTTTCCCGCGTGCTGTTCGCGTGGCACGCGCTGGGCTCGGCATTCGGGCCGGTGCTGCTGGTGCGCCTGGCAGGCTATCGAATGGATGCGAGAGGAGCTCTTGCGTCGATCGTCGCCGGCTTCGGGCTCACGGTCTTTTTCTACCTGATGCCTGATACGCCGGGCGACTGGATGGAGCGGCTCATCCCTTTACTGGCGGCATTGGCGATCGCGTTGCTTGCGCGGCGAGGCCGGGAAAAGACCACTTAGAACTGCCAAGCGGGGAGCTACCGGCAAACAAATCTGCCAGCCACGAGCGCAATTCAGCTCGCGGCTGGCAGAGTTTTTAGCTGGCCGCTCCCCGCTTGGCAGTTCTAAGTGGTCGTTTGCCCTTACTGAGCAAACCCCGTCTGAGGTTCCGGCGGAGCCTGAATCGTCGGCTGACGCACTCTCGGCGCCTGCCCGAAGCTCATCTGGTACGACAAGTACATCGCCCGCGCGCCGAACTTCCGCTCGGTGAACTGCGTGAGGTTGTCGTTGGAGACCTTCACGCGGAACAGCTGCGAGTTGAACGGGTCCGTGAATCGCAGCGCGACGCTGCTCTTGTCGCCGTTGATCTTCTTTCGCATCACGATGTTGGCGAACTGCATCCCGGAGAACTTGAAGCCTTCCTGCTGCATCGGGGCGCGGTAGAAGTACATCGCCTGCAGGCTCAGATCGTCCCGCAGCTGCGTCGTGCCGTTGATGCGTGCCGACCAGGTCACCCCGCCCGAAGCCAGCGCCGACTGCGACCCGCCGTCGGTGACCATCTTGAAGATGTTGAAGCCGCCGAATCCGGTGAACTTGGGGCCGAGCCGGAGCGAGCCGTTTACGTCCGTACCCCACGAGTTGCCCGTCGCCAGGTTCTTGAAGCTGATGGACGTCACTTCGCGACCCTGTACGATGTCTTCGGCGTTGATCTCGACGCGGATGATATCGGTCGTGCGGCGGTAGAACGGCGATACCTGCATGGTGCCGAGCTTGAACGTCCGCGTGTAACCGAGCTCGAGAGCGTCGGTGTACTCGGGGTTCAGGTTCGGATTGCCGATGAACACGTTCTGGGCGTCGAAGAACTGCGGGAAGGGGTTCAGTTCCTGCGTGCCGGGCCGGCGCACGCGGCGCGAGTAGGCGAGCTTCAGCTGCGTCGCATCGCTGACCTTGTAGCTCGCGACCGCGCTCGGGAAGAGGCTGGTGTAGTTGTACGGGTAGCTGTCGTCAGCCAGTCTGAAGTCGCGGCTGGCGCGCTCCGCCCGCAATCCTCCCTGCAGCTCGAACTTGCCGACGCCCTGGCTGAGTACGCCATACGCCGCGTGGACCTGCTCGTCGAACTGGAACGAGTTGCTCATGCTCCCGTTCAGCGTCCAGGCACCGCTTCCGGTCGCGTCGTTGAAGACATCGTAGTGCCGGTCCAGCCAGCGGGAGGTTCCCTTGTAACCAGTTTCGAGCTTGGTGCGCGCCTTGAGCGTACGGGTATAGTCCACCTGCGCGATGGCCTGCCTCGTCACCGCGTCGAGCTCGTTCCGCTCGCCCTCGGTCTGCGCGCTGGTCGGTATGGCCTGGCGCCAGAGCGTGTTGACGTCGTCGTCCGACGACCGGTTGAGTCTCAGCTCCGCGCCGAGCTCGTGCTTCCGGGCCTCGATGGTCCGCTTGAACGCGAGGGTGTAGTCGGCCACGAATCCGGTGACCCCGGCGTCACGCAGCCGGTTGTACCGGTCGAGCTCCGATCGATCCCGGTCGAGCTCCGTGTATCCCATGATGGATTCGTCCGTGGAGCGGCGGCGGTTCAGCGACAGGATGTTGGAGATCACATCGCGCTTGTTCGGCTTGAAATCAATGTTGGTGTTGAAATTGTGCCCGGCGGCGCTGGCATCGCCCGCGATGTCCTGCTCGGTGAAGGAGAGCGGATTGAACAGGGCGTCGTGCCGCTCGCGGTTGTTGATTCCGACGATGTTTCTCTGGTCGGAATTGAAGCCGTAGCTGGAGAAGATAGTGAACCGGCCGGCCTGGTAGCCGAGGTTACCGCTCGCGTTGTAGCGTTGCGAAGGAGACCCGCCGGCCGTGAAGCCGCCGCTCAGCCCGAGGTCCACGTTGTCCTTGAGCACGATGTTGATGATGCCGGCCATCCCTTCGGGGTCGTGCCGAGCGGAAGGCGTCGGCACCACTTCGATTCTCTCGACGATGTTCGCGGGGAGTCCCTTGAGGTAAGCGCCGAGCTGCTCGCCGCGAATCGGAGCTGGGCGGCCATTGATCTGCACGGCGACGTTCTCGTTGCCGCGCAGGCTGACCTTGCCGTCTCCGTCAACTTCGACGGAGGGCGTGGCCTGGAGGACCTCGCTCGCGCTCGTGGCGGCCGGAGCGACCTGCTTGGCCTGGTAGCTGTTGCGGTCCGGCTCGATCACCACGGCCGAGCGCTCCGTCGTGACCTCGACCGCCGAGAGCTCGATGGCGACGCGGGGAAGGCTGATGCCCTCGATCGTCGTGGCGGGCTTCTCGGGGGTGACGCTGAAGTCCGGAGTCGTCCGCGGGCTGAACCCCAGCTGCGTGATGCGCAGGTAATACGTTCCGGGCCTGAGCCCCTGAATGCGGAAGCTGCCGTCGTCCTTGGCGACTGCGCCCGTGACGAGCGAAGAATCCCGCTTGCTGCGGACGGTTACCGTCGCCCCCGCGATCGGGGCGTTGTCGCCCTCGGCGAGGACGGTGCCCCGGACCTCTCCGGGGCCAGCGGGCGGGGCGCTCGGGGTCGGTGCCTGCGCCTGAACCGAGGCGGGGGTGAAGATCAGGAGCCCGATCAGGGCGGCGAGTGCGCGCGTCATCGTTTTCTCGTGTTTGGTAGTGTGTGCTTCCCGGGGTGAGCCTGCCGGCGCCGACATCCCGTTGCGCTACCTACGCGCGCCGGCGGCCGAGGTTTCACCCATCCCTCACAGTCCGTGACAAGTACTTTATAATACAAAGTGGACGCGCGCATGGCAATGCCTTCGCGCCCGGGGCGGGATCCATGGGGCGTTCCTCGGGTGGTAGTTTTCGGCTCACTCAACCGCGACCCGATGAAATTATGGCTCGACGCGGACGCCACGCCACGCGAGGTGAAGGAGGTTTGCTTTCGAGCCTCCGAGCGGCTTGAGCTCGACACGGTTCTCGTGGCGAACCACCGGGTTCCGCTTCCGCCGGGCGAGGGACGGGTGTCGTCGGTGCGGGTGGATGGCGGACCCGACGTCGCTGATCGCTACATCGCCGAGCATGCCGAGCGCGGCGACGTCGCCGTGACGGCTGACATCCCGCTGGCCGCGCTGCTGGTTCCCAAGGGCGTCGTCGTGATAGATCCGCGCGGCGACGAGTACACCCCCGAGAGCATCGGCGAGCGACTGTCGGTCAGAAACTTCATGGACGGGTTGCGGAGCACCGGCGTCGAGACCGGCGGTCACCGGCCGTTCGGCTCGCGCGAGAAGCAGGCGTTCGCCAACGCGCTGGACCGCGCGCTTACGCGGGCGAGACAGGGCCGCTGACGGTCTGGCGGCTCGGCGGTCGCGCGACGTGGTCTATTTTGAGAGGCATTGTCCGGTAAGGAGACGCGCATGACGATCCTGGATTCGATTCTTTTCGCCAACTCGCCGCGGCAGTGGGCGCTCGCCCTGGCCGTCGGCCTCGGGACATTTCTGGCGCTGAGCATGGCGCTGCGGATCATCCGGGGCCGGCTCGCGCGCTTCGCGGCGAAGACGACGACGGACTGGGACGACGTCGTAGTCCTCGCGCTCGCGAAGACGCACGGACTCTTCATTCCGGTTCTGTCCCTGTCCGCGGCGCTCGGATCGCTCGAAGTGCCGTTGCGGTTCCGCAACGTGGTCGAGATCGTCGCGGTGCTGTCGCTGCTGCTCCAGGTTGGGATGTGGCTGTCCGCGGGGTTCGGCGGCTGGCTCCAGCGGTACACTGCGCGCGAGCTGACCGGGGACGCGGCCGCTGCGACCACGATGACGGCGGTGGCGTTCGCCATCAAGCTGGTGCTGTGGACCGTCATCCTGCTTGTCGCGCTCGACAACCTCGGCATCAACATCACCGCGCTGGTCGCAGGCCTCGGCGTCGGCGGTATCGCGATAGCGCTCGCGACACAGAATATCCTGGGCGACCTGTTCGCGTCGCTCTCGATCGTGCTCGACAAGCCGTTCGTGCTCGGTGATTTCGTGGCAGTGGACGATCTCAGGGGGAACGTTGAGCACATCGGGCTCAAGACCACGCGAATCCGGAGTCTGTCGGGTGAGCAGCTGGTGTTCTCGAATAGCGATCTGCTCGGAAGCCGGCTCCGCAACTTCGGCCGCATGGCTCACCGGCGCGTGCTGTTTTCCGTCGGCGTGACGTATCAGACGCCGCGCGACAAGCTCACGCTGATTCCGGGGATCGTGCGCGCGGCGATCGAGGAGCAGGACAAGACTAGGTTCGACCGCTCGCACTTCAAGGAGTTCGGCGATTTCTCGCTGAACTTCGAGTCCGTGTACTACGTGCTGTCCCGGGAGTTCAGCGACTACATGGACATCCAGCAGGCCGTCAATTTCCGCCTGCACGAGCGGTTCGAGGCGGAAGGGATCGAGTTCGCGTACCCCACGCAGACGCTGTTCGTCGCCGGAGAGAACGCCCTTCGCCCGCCGGCATGAAGCTGTGGCGGCGCCGATGCGACACCGCGCGTGTGAAGGAGATATGCTTCCGCGCGCTCACGCGGGCTCTCCGGGCTCTCCGGGCTCTCCGGGCTCAGGAGTGACGAACACGCAAGTCAGCGGCACGCGGGAAAGCACGCGGAAATGGTGGTCCCACGGCCGACCTCGCTGTGGACCGCAATTTCTCCGCCGAACTCCGAGGTGACGACGCTATGGACGATGGAGAGTCCCAGGCCGGTGCCGCGGCCGATGTCCTTGGTCGTGAAGAGGTAATCGAAGATGCGGCTGCGAATCTCCTCGGGGATGCCGCAGCCGTGATCCTCTACCTCAAGCCGTACGTCGCAGCGAGGGCCGCCATTTCCAGTGCTCGCAAGGCGGACCCGAATCTCGCCCTCCTTCCCCTCGTACGCATCCATGGCGTTACTGAGCATGTTCTGCACGACCATGTCAAATTTCCCCGGTTCACCCCGGATGCAGAGCCCGCGTTCGCTCTCCAGCTGGAGCGTGAGCCTGCGGGCTGTCAATTCGTGGTCGAGAAGCGCAATCAATGGCCCAATCTCGTCCGCTGGGTCGAATTCGCGGCGTTGGCCGTCCCCATCCGCTCGCGTCTGGCTCTTGATGCTACGGACGAACTGAGCCACTTTCCGGGTGCCCGCCTCCGCGAGCGCGATGGAAGATGTCAGGTTCTCGGCAATGGCGCGGTGGTCCGTGGCGGTCACCTCCGGGTCGTCGAGCGATGCGCCGTACTCGTCGATGTACAGGCGGGCCAGTTGCAGTGAGTTGAGCACGCCGCCCAGGGGAGAGTTGATCTCGTGCGCGATCCCGGCGGTCAGCCGCCCGAAGGCGGCCATCTTTTCGGAAACGAGCAGTTGCTCCTGGCTCCGGCGCAGCTCTTCCGTCCGCTCGTCGACCAGCCGGGCGAGCTCGCGCTGCCGCGCCTTCAATTGCCGCGTCTTGAGGCGATACGCCGCGAGCGCAAGCAGGATCGCCGCGAGCGCCAGCAGCGCGGCAAACCATGCCGTCTGGTAAAAGAAGGGTTGCACCCGAAACCCGAGGTTTGCGCCAACCCGGTTCCACACGCCGTCATTGTTGCTGCCCACCACCCGGAACCGATAGCGGCCGGGTGGAACGTTCGTGTAGTACGCTACACGGCGCGTGCCGGCATTGACCCACTCCTCGTCGAATCCGTCCAGCTTGTATCTGAACTGCACCTTTCCCGGCTCCAGCAGGCTGAGCGCGGTGTAGTGGAACTCGAGCGTTCGACTGCCCGGCGGGAGATCCAGCACGCCCCCCAGGGAAACGGAGCGCTGGTTCACGCGTATCTCCTCGATCACGACCGGCGGGACCCGCCGATTAATCTCAAGGCGAGCGGGATCCACAACGGCGGCACCCTTCGGCGTGGAGAACCAGAGGCTTCCATCGCGCATCTTACGGGCGATCGGCTGAGAGCCGCCGCTTCCCTCACCGGCCCGGATCCCCTCTGCCTTTCCATACAACACCACGTCGACAGCGCCGATTTCTCCCGCCGCGTGTGCGTTCAATGCCTGCTTGCGAACACGGAAGACGCCCTTGGTGCTGCTCATCCAGAGATTCCCCACCTCGTCCTCCAGAATGGCGAAGATCACATCGTCGGGAAGCCCTGCCTGGGTACCGAAGGTGGTAAACTTCCCGTCCTTCAGCCGGCTCAAACCGCCGCCGCGGCTGCCGATCCAGAGCGTACCCTCAGCGTCGTCATGGATTGCCTGCACGGCATTGCCGGCCAGCCCGTCTGCGGTGGTGTAGACGGTGAACTTTCCGTCTGCTAAACGGTTCAGACCAGCACCCGTGCCGATCCAGAGCGCGCCCCTCCGGTCCTGGTGGATCGCGCGCACGTCGGTTCCCACCAGCCCTGCGTTGCTGCCGTAGGTGGTAAATTTGCCGTCCCTGTACCGGTTCAACCCCTCGCTTGTGCCAACCCAGAGACTGCCTTCCCGATCCCCGTAGAGCGAGAAGACCGTTTCGCTGGAGAGACCGTCTTCCGTATGAAAAGCGGTAAACTTCCCGTTCCGCATCCGATTGAGCCCGCCGCCGAACGTGCCGACCCAGAGACTGCCTTCGCGATCCCGACAGACGGAGACCACATTGTTGCTGGATAGCCCGTCCCGCGTCGTGTAGACGGTGAATTTGCCGTTCTTGAAGCGGTTCAGGCCTCCGCCCTCGGTGCCGATCCAGATCGTCCCGTCGGGGTCTTGGTAGAGCGAGAAGACGCCGTTCGCGGACATCCCTTCGTCGCGGGCAAACGTCGTGAACGCACCCTCTTTGAAGCGGTTCAGCCCGCCGGTGTAGGTGCCCGCCCAGAGACTCCCTTCGCGGTCCTCGTAGAGCGAGAACATCGAATCGTCCGAAAGGCCGTCCTCGCTGCTGAAGGTTTCGAACCCTTTATCGGTCCGGCGGGTCAGACCTCCCGCATAGGTGCCGATCCAGAGCGTTCCCCGGC
>JBPCJJ010000079.1:0-8113 GCA_051005405.1 Gemmatimonadaceae bacterium
TCGCTTCGGCGTTGCGGTCTTCCAGAAGCCGGAAGTCCTGAAACACGATGCCCAGCTTGCGGCGCAGCTTGGCGATCTCGCGGCGCGAAGCCCCCCGGCCGCTTACGCCGCTGACCCGCACGTCGCCATGACTGGGCTTTTCCTCCATGAATACCAGCTTCAGGATCGTCGACTTGCCGGAGCCGCTCGGACCGGTGAGGAAAACGAACTCCCCCTTTCGCACGTGGAACGTGATATGGCTGAGCGCAATGCCGGTTCGCGGGTATTCCTTCCCGACGCTCTGGAACCTGATCATCAGGCCAGCGCCTGGCCGAGATCCGCGATGAGATCCTCCACGTCCTCGACGCCGATGCTGAGGCGAACGAATCCGTCCGGAATGCCGATCTCGGCGCGCACTTCCGGAGTCATGCGGGCGTGCGACGAAAAGCGCGGCTCGATCACGAGCGAGTCGACGCCGCCGAGGCTGGCCGCGTGGGTGAACAGTTTGAGCCCACGGAGAAAGCGGTCGGTGCCAGCCGCGCCACCAGCGAGCTCGATCGCCAGCATTCCGCCGAATCCGTCCAGGGTCGCGCGCGCGATCTCATGATCGGGATGGGAAGCCAATCCCGGGTAATGGACCCTGGCAATGCCGCGCTGCGCTTCAGCCCACTGCGCAATTCGCAATGCGCTCTCGTTCTGCTGCCGGACCCGCACGCCGAGCGTCTTCAAGCCGCGAGAGAGCAGCCAGCAGGCAAACGGGTCGGGCGCCTGCCCCCAGTACTTCAGCTTGTCGCGAACCTCGTCGACGAACGAAGCCGTGCCCAGGACGACTCCTCCGAGCACATCGTGGTGGCCGTTGAGATACTTGGTGGTCGAGTGGATGACCACATCCGCTCCATGCTCGAGCGGACGAAAGTTTATCGGGCTCGCGAAGGTGGAGTCGATTACCAGGGCGATGCCCTGCGCGTGAGTTAGAGTCCGGATCGGCGAGAGGTCGATCACGCGACAGGTCGGGTTGACCGGGGTCTCGAGAAAAATCGCCCGCGTTTCCGGGCGCACTTCCTTGCGCCACACCCGCGGATCGGACGGATCGACGAGCGACACTTCGATGCCGAGCGCGCGCAGCTCGCTCGTGAAGAGATGGTGCGTGCCGCCGTAGATCCAGCTACTCGCGAGCAGATGGTCTCCCGGGCGCAGGAGCGCCATCATCGCGCAGGCGGTGGCGCCCATTCCGCTGGACGTGACTACCGCCGCTTCAGCGCCATCCAGCAGCGCGAGCGTTCTCGCCAGCGACTCTACGTTGGGTGTGTTGCCATATCTCGAGTACTTGAGCGAGTCCGTGCCGAAGTCCTGGACGTAGTTGACGGACTGGACGAGCGGCTCGCCTACGGGGGAGTCCGCACCGCGATGCTTCGGATCTCCGTGTATCGCGAGCGTCGCGAGCCCGCGCGGCCGCTCCGGCCCGGGTCCGTTCAGGCTCTGCTCCGGCGGGGAGTATCGAGATCAGGCTTGGACACGCGGATGTACTCCGAGATCGAAAGGCCCGCAACGTCGCGCACGATCACATCGCCTTCCGGGATTGAATCGTCGATCTCGAGCTCGGCGAGCTCGTGCCTCCGGGGCCCGAACACCCAGACCAGCTCTCCGTTTTCTACAAGTCGCAGGAGCGCGTCGGCTCCGCGCATCCAGACTTTGGGCCCGCGCTCGGGGTCGCCGCGTCGCGTAACGATGTAGCGCGTTACGCGGAGATCGCCCTCCCTCGTGCGCAGGTTGTGGATCGTCGCAGGCGCCATTCGCCGCAGCATCACGATACCGGTCGCACCGCCACGTATCCCTGTTCCGTGCGCATCAGCAGCCGTCGCCGCCGGAGGTCTTCCAGGAGCTCGCTGGCTTCCGCGCAGGGGATGCCGACGGCCGCGGCTATCTCGTCCGCCGGACCGCCGCCGCAGTTGAACACCGCCTCCCACGCCTGCCTGCCGGCCGGATCGATCTCACCGAACAGGCGCACGCCGTCCGCGCCCCGGTCGTACACCAGGGCAAGTCCGTGTCTCTCGAGAACGGTCTCGATGGCATCCAGGTGTGAGTCTGTCATTCCTCTGAATACGAAATACACGTCCTGGCGCTCAGGGTTCGCGATGCTGGACAAAAGCAGCTTGGCGACGATCTCGTCCGCGCACGAGAAATCGAGCGCGCCCACATGCGAGAAGTCGATGATCGTCAGGGCCTGCGGCCCAAGCTGCCCGAGCTGAAGCTCGATCTCGGTGCGCACGGCCGCGCCCGTCGGCCGGGTCACGAGGTTCGAATACAGCGCGCACACGCTGCGCTTCAGTACCGAGCTGAGGTCGATGTGGTTTACCACTCTACGTCACCCTCGCGGGGATCGTGATCTGGAGCTGAGCGCCGGGAAAGGGCGCGAGGCCTTCCGCGCGCGCGGTGTCCTCGGAGTCCCAATCGGGAACGCTCGCCACGATCCGGGCGGTGCCGCTGCGCACCGAGAGCTTGCCGTCCCAGTGGCCTACGAACCGCCTGATGCCGGCGAATCCTTGCCCGCGCCCCTTGTCGGGAAACCGGCTGACCCCGTTGAGCACCGCGTCTTCCAGGGCGATCGCGTCGTTCCAGCGGTCGCGTAGCCGGCGCGCAGGAGAGCTCTCGAGCGACTGACGAAAGCCGACGCCAGCGTCGCACACCGCGATCACGACCACCCGGCGCCCGTTCAACCTCTGCATGTAAGTGTAGGCCTGCACCGCCACCCAGCCGCCGCACCCGGCGTGCTCGATGATGTTCTGGCACGCCTCCGACAGCGCCATCGTGAAGCGCATGGTCGAGCTCGAATCCAGGTGCAGCTCTCCCATGAGAATATCCTGTGCTTTTTTCTGGATCCTCTCCACCACCCCGTGCACGTCCCCACTCTGGACGATCGGCGTGATCTCGAGCAAAACGTCAGATTCGCGGTGCGGGGGGGAGCGGTGCGCCTTACCGTGGAACTCGTACAGCTCCTCGGCATGCTTGTAGAAGTTCGATCTTGCCCAGTACGAGCCGGTTTTGTCGGCCTCCGGCGGGTAGAATCCGGGCCGATCGGCCCGAGTCTGAGCTAGGGTCAGCAATGCGGTGAGTCCGTACGGCGACGCCCAGCGAGTGCGCCTGGCATCGACGATGATTTTTTCGTCGGCCGCAAGGGGGGCCAGCTGATCGAGAACCTGCTCAAAGGTCTTGTCATCCAGTGAAAGTGGGACATCGATCAGAGTTGTCACCGGACGCTGAGTTCCCCCCTCAAATGATTCGCAAGGCCCGTCGCACCCTTGTGATCGACATTTTTCGCTGCCGCAACCATCGCGCTCTCGATCGCTGCGATGAATTGCTCGCCGGCGAGGAGTCGAGAGAAATATGTCGCGCCCCACACATCCCCGCACCCTGTAGGATCGCCATTTTTTTCTCTGCTCGGTGTTGCGGAAATCTTCGCAGTGCGTATCGGACCTCTGTGGGGAACCATCGCCACGCGAAGCTTTGTGAGATCGGAGAGCCGCTCGAACCCGGGTGCGGCGAAGTAGATCACTCCGCGGCTCCCCGCAGTCATCGCGAGACATTGCACTCCGGATGAAAACGCCGTTGCCGCGAGCGTCATCGGATCGGGAGCAAGCAATGCGGCCTCCTGCTCGTTCACCTGCAGAAGGTCAAAGCACCGATACCACGCCGCGGCGTTCGGCAGAGGCTGCGTCATTCGCATCCCCTCTGGCCCGGTAGCCAGCAGGAGCGAGTGTAGGTCGCAGTAGATCGGGCCGTGGAAGTGCTGCCGGATGAGCTGCGCCGTCTCGAGGTCGAGCTCGAAGCCGCTGATGAGATTTATGTAAAGCGCGTCGAGATCGCTCAGCAGCGGCTTGAGGCCGAGCCAATGCCATTTGGGGACGCCGCCGGTGAGCTGCTCGCATCTCGATTCGGCCGTGGAGTACCGCAGCACGACTCTGTTGTTCGGGTGCGGGACCTCGATGGGCGCTGCGTCCGGCGCGATGCGCTGAAGCCGGGAGAGGAATTCCCTCGCGCGGGCGGCCATGTCGAAGCCGACTTTGACGAGCGGCACGACTTCCCAGTCCGGCGGAAGCGCGGCGTCCAGCGCGCTCAGGGCGTACGTGATCCCGCCCCATTCCTGCACGGGAGTATCGCGCGGATCCCTGCCGTGAATCTCGTCCCAGACGAAGCTGCCGATGACCCCGACCCGCTGCGGGGCCATTAGACCTTCCCTAGAGTTTGCGCTTTGAAGGTGGCAACCGCGCCTACGACGCCCGCTGACAGGGGGAGCATTCCGGGCACTATCTCGCACGCGTCCACGGCGGTCTTGAAGGCGCGGCGCCGGACTTCGCTCCGCAGCGGATCGAACAGCGTGTCACCTGCCTGCGTTACTCCACCTGCGACAACGACGACATCGGGATTGATGATGTTGATGAGCGTCGAGATTGCCGTGCCGAGTATGCGCGCAGTCTCGCGGACGACCTCGACCGCGACGGGATCGTTTTGCCTGGCGGCCTCGTAAACTGTCTGCGCGGTGATGTTCGCCGGGTCACCGCCCGCCAGCACGAGCAGCGCCGAGTCCTCGCTGCCGTCGAGCGCCTCACGCGCGCGCTCCGCGATCGCGGGGCCGCTGGCGTACGCTTCAACGCAGCCATAGTTGCCGCATTTGCACCGCCGGCCGTTGGAATCGATAGTTGTGTGCCCGATCTCGCCCGCGGCATCAGAGGAGCCGTGGTACAGCTGCCCATCGAGGATCAGTCCCCCGCCGATGCCGGTACCGATGGTGATTCCGACGACGTTGCGATGTCCCTTGGCCGCACCGCACCACCACTCCCCGAGGGTCGCGCAGTTGGCATCGTTGTCCAGCGTGGCGGTCAGCCTCACGCGCGAGCCGATCTCGTCGCGCAACGGAAAATCGCGCCAGCCCAGGTTGGGGGAAACGATAACCATCCCGCGCTCGCGGTCGAGCGGGCCCGGTGAGCCGATGCCCACGCCTAGAAAATCTTCTCGCTTGGCGCCTGTCTCCGCGATCACCTGGGCAATGACGTCCTCGACCATGCCGACGATCCTGTCCACAACCGCGGCCGGCCCTTCCTCGCCGCGGGTAGGAAGCGACCGCATGGCAAGCTCGGAGCTGCCGTCTTCCGGCATCGCGCCGACGACGATGTTGGTGCCGCCGAGGTCGACGCCGACGATGTAACGCTCGCGGACAGTCATTGGCTGGGGACTCTTGGCTGTTGGCTTCTGGCTGCCTGCTTGTCCGTGATCACATCCTCGACAAGCTGCGCGACATGCTCCGGTGAAAGGTCGCGCATGCACCGCCAATGGCCAAGCGGACACCGGCGGGGGCCGTGGCGGTGGCAGGGGCGGCACGCGAGAGCGTCGTTCCCCGCGACGACGCTGTGCGACGCGAGCGGGCCGAAGCCGAACCCCGGAACTGTGGGCCCGAACACCGCGACCGTTGGCGTGTTCATGGCCGATGCGAGGTGCAGCGGCGCCGAGTCGTTGGTGACGAGCACCGCGGCGCGCCGGATGAGCTCCGCGGAGCCGAGGAGCGAGAGCTGGCCCGTAGCATCGATGAAATCGGCGACTGCTGCCTCGCCGCGGATCGTGCGCGCAGCATCCTGCTCGGCTTCGCCCCCGATCAGAGCTACCCGAAACGTGGAGGAGAGCAACCGTGCGAGGTCCGCGAAATAGGGCCAGCGCTTGGTCGCCCATGTGCTGCCGGGAGCGACGACGGCGAGCCGCTTTTGACCGCTGGCTGTTGGCTGTTGGCCGGATTGTCTGTCCGCATTCCTCGCGAGCAGCGCGTCCACTGCCTCGCGCTCGGTCTCGCCCGGGTACAGCGCGGGCCGCATGCCGCGCGGCGGGTCGGTCGCCGGGGCATTCCAGGTCGAGAGTGCCCAGAGCCGCTCGGCGTGGTGCCTTTCCTCGCGGTAGAACATGACCCTGGTGTACAGCGCACGGCCCGGCGATGTCGAGAAGCCCACGTACTCCTTCGCCCCGACGAGGCGCGCTGCGATCGCGCTCCGCACCGAGCCCTGGGCCAGGTATGCCGCGTCGTACCTGACAGGGGATTTCTTGCCTTCCTCGAACAGCTCGCGGGTCGAGCGCGCCGCCCGCCAGAGTCCAACGGGACCGCGGTCCGCGCCGCGCTTGTCGTACATGATTACGCGGCGCACCGAGGGGTTGTTCGCGAGCAGCGGAGCGGTGATCGGCGTGGCGAGCACGTCCACTGGCCCCCGGCGAGTCAGCTCCGCGATCAATGGCGTCGTCAGCACCATGTCACCGATGAAGCTCGTCTGAACGACCAGTGACGTCATCTAGTCGACTTGCAGCACCGCCAGAAACGCTTCCTGCGGGATCTCGACCGATCCTACCTGCTTCATGCGCTTCTTTCCTTCCTTCTGCTTCTCGAGGAGCTTGCGCTTGCGCGAGATGTCGCCGCCGTAGCACTTGGCCAGCACGTTCTTGCGCAGCGCCTTCACCTGGCTGCGCGCGATCACTTTGGTTCCGATCGTGGCCTGGATCACTACCTCGAACAGCTGCCGCGGGATCAGCTCCTTCAGCTTCTCCGCGATCTTTTTTCCCCATTCGTAAGACTTGTCGCGGTGAATGATCACGGAAAAAGCATCGACCGGATCGCCGTTGATCATCATGTCGAGTTTCACCAGATCACTCCGGCGGTAATCGAGCATATCGTAATCGAGGCTCGCATACCCGCGGCTGATCGTCTTCAGGCGGTCGTAGAAATCGAGAATGATCTCGGCGAGCGGGAACTCCCAGTCGAACTCGACTCGGGCGTGGTCGATGTAGCTCATCGTGCCGTAGATGCCGCGCCGCTCGGTGCCGAGCGTCATGATCGGGCCGATGTACTCGGCGGGCGCCACGATGCGCGCCTTTACGTACGGCTCCTCGATCCGCTCGACGCCGGCCAGCGGCGGCATGAGCGCCGGATTCTCGAGAAGCATCATCGTACCGTCGCTCTGGTAAACGTGGTACTCGACGTTCGGAACGGTCGATATGAGATCGAGATCGAACTCGCGCTCGAGTCGCTCCTTGACGATGTCCATGTGCAACAGGCCAAGGAATCCGCAGCGGAACCCGAAGCCGAGCGCGGTGGACGTCTCGGGCTCAAAGAACAGGGAGCCGTCGTTGAGCTGCAGCTTGTCGAGCGCGTCCCGGAGTTGCTCGTACTGCTGCGTGTCCGTGGGATACATCCCCGAGAACACCATCGAGCGAACTTCCTTGTAGCCCGGAAGCGCGGCGGCAGGATGCTCGGCGTCGAACACGGTATCGCCGACGCGCGTTTCCTTCACGTGCCGCACGTTCGCCACTACGTAGCCGACCTCGCCGGGGCCGAGCTCGTCGGCCTTCACCTGGCGTAGCTGGTAGTAGCCAACTTCCGCGACTTCGTACGTCTCCGCGCTCGCGCCGAACGCGATCCGCATCTTGGGGCGCACGACGCCGTCCACGACGCGGATGCTGGGAATCGCCCCGCGGTATTTGTCGTAGTACGAATCGAAGATCAGCGCGCGCAGCGGGCCGGCTGGCTTGCCCCTGGGAGCGGGAACCCGCCTGATTACTTCCTCGAGCAGCTCGGGAACGCCGATTCCTTCCTTGGCGCTGACTTGCAGCACGTCATCCGGAGCGACGCCCAGCAGCTCCACAAGCTCGGCGCGGCGCCGGTCGGGCTCGGCACCGGGGAGATCGATTTTGTTGAGCACGGGGACGATCGTAAGTCCCGCGTCCAGCGCGAGAAAGAGATTCGAGATCGTCTGAGCCTGTACGCCCTGGGACGCGTCCACGACGAGTATCGCGCCCTCGCACGCAGCGAGCGAGCGGGATACTTCGTAAGTGAAGTCCACGTGGCCCGGGGTGTCGATCAGATTGAGCTCGAAACTCTCCCCGTTCCGGGCTTTGTACTGCATGCGGACGGCGTTCAGCTTGATGGTGATGCCGCGCTCGCGCTCGAGGTCGAGCGTGTCGAGCACCTGGGCTTTCATGTCGCGCTTGCCGAGCGTGCCTGTGGCTTCGATCAGCCGGTCGGCGAGGGTGGATTTCCCGTGATCGATGTGGGCGACGATGCAGAAGTTTCTTATATGGTCGAGCTGGATCTGGTCGGCCACGG
>JBPCJJ010000080.1:0-20308 GCA_051005405.1 Gemmatimonadaceae bacterium
ACTCGGACTGCCGATCTACACCTTCGGTGGTGCCACGGCGAATCCGTCGGGTATCTAAATAAAGCTTCAAGCTCCACGAACACAGCCGGGTGCGCGTCTTCGGATGCGCACCCGGTTTTCTTTTTGAAGAGTCGCTAACGGCTGTTGGATTGAAGCCAGAGGCTTGCCACGAGTCTGGAATGGTGGTATAATACCACAATACCACAATACCACAATACCACAATACCTCAGTGGTGATTAGCCAGGGGTTACACAATGCCGAAGGTACTCGGTTTTCTGACGGTCGATCACAAAGGGCGCACGACGATCCCTCAAGGCATGAGGCGAGAACTGGGCATTGGCGAAGGCACTCAAATTCGCGTTGAACGCTCTGATGACGGCGTGTTCGCGTTAGTCCCTGGAGAAGTCATTCCCCACGACCAGCTCTGGTTTCATACGCCAGAGGTTCAGGCCGGCATTTCGAAGGCGGAGAAAGATTTTCGCGATGGACGTTCGACGCGTACAGATGGACCAGAGGCAGCGCAGCGCCACCTTGACTCTCTCAAAGGCAGGTCCAGTGGTGGCAAGAACCGCAAGGGCTGATGGCACGCAAGCAGCAGTTCCTGAACGCTGTTTTTTCTGAACGATGGGAAGAAAGCTATGCCAAGCTCCAGATCCAGCAGCAGAACGGAACAGACAAGGTGGTAATGGCTATTCTGAAAGGCATGCCAACTCCCGGGATGCGCGTCAACCCAATCGAGCCCTCGAAATACTACAGCGAAGCCCGGTGTACAGACGCGGATCGGGTCGTTCATCGTATAGAGGATGGTGTCGTTTACTTCGTTGACATAGTGCCGCATGATCATATAAACAAATACGCGCGCGGGCCTGGATAAGCAGGCAGTGAACGCTGCGATGGGCTACGCCGGAAAGGCGAGCAGTCTAGAAGATTGAATAGATGAAAGGCGCCAGGGCGGTGCCCTGGGCAAGGAACAGAAGCCCGCTGATCAACACCATCACCACGATGATGGGCGCGAGCCAGAGCTTCTTCCGCTCCCGCATGAATGCCCATAGCTCTTTGATTACCGCCAGCATCCGGTGCTCTCCATTAGAATTGGCGCTCCATTCGTGACTTGGGCGGCGCCGGGTCACGGACGTGCCAGTACGACCGTTCGTCGCCCTCGGCCCCCCTTCGCAACAACCGCCTCAAAAGGCCCGTCGGCGTTAAAACGATGTAGTAAACGGCAGCTATCAATACGGGCGTGGTCACGCTGCCGATGAGCTCCCCCAGCTTCATCCACGCCGCTCTGACGGGCTCGAGCCTGCCGGGGACAAGCGCCCCCGCGATGAGCGAGACCGCCGCTAGTACCGATGCTGCTATCGTCAGGAGCTGCTTGTCCCGCCAGAGTCCGATCAGCGCAACGACGGCGAACGCGCCCGCAAGCGTGAACGCAAATACGCGCCCGCTACGGTGCGTGCCATCCGATGCCGGGGTCGGGAGTGTCACTGGGCTAATCCAGCCCCATGGCGCCCGAGCCGGCACCGGCTGCCGTTAGGACCGACTCCGGCTGCGAGCCGCGTTTCACGAGAAATGGGCCGATGACGAGGGCGTCCAGCCGCGTGCGCGCGAAGCAAGCAAACGCATCGCCCGGCGTGCACACGATGGGCTCCCCGCGAACGTTGAACGACGTGTTGACCACCAGGGGACACTCAGTGCGCGACTCGAAGCTCGATATCATTTCGTGGAAAACGGGATTCTCATGCCTCGCGACGGTTTGGACGCGTGCCGAGTAGTCGAGATGTGTAACCGCAGGAATGTCAGAGCGCACTTCATGGACACGGGGTAGCCCGGTGCCTGTGTTCTCCGCGGGGGACCGCCGGTGTGATGCCGCGACGGGAACGACGAACGTCATGTAGGGAGCCGGCCCCGTCATATCGAAGTACTCGACGGCCCGCTCGTGCAGCACGCTCGGCGCGAACGGCCGGAACCCCTCGCGGAACTTGATCTTCTGGTTGAGCCGCGACTGCATCTCTGGATCCCGGGGGTCCGCGAGGATGCTCCGCGCGCCGAGCGCACGCGGGCCAAACTCCATCCTCCCTTGAAACCAACCGACTACCTGCCTGCTGGCGACCAGCTCGGCCGCAGCCTCAGCGGGGCTTGTTGTGCGTAGCTCCTCATACCGCGCCCCCGAGGCATCGAGCGCAGCGCGAATGGCGTCCGGATCGAAAGCGGGGCCAAGCAGCGCGGCGCGCATCGAATCGCCGGCGGGAGTACTCCGCGGCTTCCCAAAATATCTGTGACGCGCGACGTACGCCGCGCCCAACGCTCCGCCTGCATCGCCCGCCGCGGGCTGCACCCAGATGTCGGAGAACGGACCTTCGCTGGCCAGGCGGCCGTTGGCTACGGCGTTGAGCGCCACACCGCCCGCCATGCACAGTTTTGGGAGACCTGTTCGTTTGTGCGCGTATCGCGCCATTCGCAGAACGATATCCTCGCAGACAACCTGTACCGAGCTCGCCATGTCCATCTCACGCTGCGTGATCGGGGTTTCGGGCTTCCGGGGAGGACCATCGAACAGCCGGTCGAAGTTGCGGTTCGTCATCCGCAAGCCGCCGCGATAGTCGAAGAATCTCTGGTCCATGCGGAACGAACCGTCCTCGGACAAGCGAAGCAGGTGCGAGTAAATGCGGTCCACGTAGCGGGGTCGCCCAAATGGTGCGAGGCCCATGAGTTTGTACTCGCCACTGTTGACCTTGAACCCGGCATGGTAGGTGAAAGCCGAGTAGAGCAGCCCAAGGGAGTCGGGGAAGTGCAGCTCTTCGAGCAGCTCCAGCTCAGCGCCCCGCCCTATCCCAATGGTGGCGGTTGCCCACTCGCCAACGCCGTCGATAGTGAGGACCGCCGCCTCCGCAAATGGAGAAGGGAAGTAGGCGCTCGCGGCGTGCGATTCGTGGTGTTCAGCATACAGCAGCTTGCCTGTATACCCATCCAAACCGGCACGTATGTCCCGCTCCGCGAAAAGCCGCTCCTTCATCCAGAGCGGGCCGGCGCGAAGAAAGGAGCTCAGCCCGCGCGGTGCAATCTCCAGGTAGGTCTCCAGCAGCCGCTCAAACTTGAGGAGCGGCTTCTCATAGAAGACGACCGCGTCCAGATCCGATGCGCTGATACCTGCATCATCGAGGCAGTATCGCGCGGCCTGCCGGGGGAACCGCTCATCCCCTTTGATGCGGGTGAACCGTTCTTCCTGCGCGGCCGCGACGATCCCTTCGTCGCCAATGAGGCAGGCCGCGCTGTCGTGATAGAAAGCGGATATGCCCAGGACGTATCCGCTGCCCATCCGCAGCTCCTTACTGCGCTCCCCCTCCTCCCGACGCCGTGACATTGATCAGTTGGCCCCGAGAGCTGACTCCTTCCGCCGTAGCCGTGATTAACGTGCTCCCCACTGATACGCCCGTGACGAGTCCGGAGTTGGATACCGTGGCGAACGCCGGACTGGAAGATCTCCATGACGTCACCCGTTCGTCGACTCGCGTCCCGGCGAACGTCACCGCCCGGCCTTCGAGCTGGAGCGTCTGCCCCACAGCCACGGTGAAACCTACGGCTGAAAATACGGAGACCTGCGCGACTTCATTGAACCTCGGGTCGCTCCCTTCGGAACACCCGGCCATTAAAACAAGAGCCGCCGCGGCAGCCGGAAGCGCGAACATTTTTCTGAGCATTTTCCCTCCCATGGAGTCAGGCCTATTATTACCAAAGATACCCATGCCGCATTCCATGAACAGGACCTTGAAAGCGTTGACGGTGGCTGCGCTGCTGGGGATCACCCAGGGGTGTTACCTCGCGCGCGCCGCGGTCGAGGAGGCGCGCATCCTGGCGGGCCGGCGGCCGATCCGGGAGCTGATCCAGGATCCAGCGCTGGCGGACTCCGTGAAGGAAAAGCTGCGGCTGGTGCTTGCGGCCCGCCGGTTCGCGGCGGACTCGCTCGGCCTCAACCCCGGCGCCAGCTTCACGACGTTCTCAGACATAGGACGCGATACCCTGGTGCTGGTCCTGAGCGCGGCGCGCCGGGACTCGCTCGCCGGTTACAGTTGGCGCTACCCAGTCGTCGGGCGGCTCCCGTACCGGGGATTCTTCGAGCTTTCCGACGCGCTGGAGGCACGGCGCGACCTCGAGGCAAAGGGCTATGACACCTACCTCAGGACTTCAGACGCGTTCAGCACGCTCGGCTGGTTCGACGATCCGCTCCTCAGCACCACGCTGCGCCACGACACGCTGGATCTCGTGAACACCGTGATCCACGAGATCACGCACAGCACGTATTTCCCCAAGGGCCAGGCGATATTCAACGAATCTTTCGCGAGCTTCGTCGGCGCACGCGGCGCGGAGCGGTTCTTCCGCTCGCGCGGCTCCATGGAAGCGGCCGCCATGAGCGACGCCGCGTGGCGCGATCAGAAGGTGCTCAGCGCGTTCTGGGCATCGCTGTCCCGCTCCCTGGACTCGGCGTTTGCCGCGCACCCGGGCAGCCGCGACCGGAGGCTTCTGGCTCGGGACACGGTGTACCTGCACGCGCGACGCGCGCTCAAGGACAGCGTGGGCGCGCAGCTCCGCACGATCGGCCCGTGGTACGCCGAGCGCGTGCCGCTGAACAACGCGTACGTACTTGCACGCGTCGTTTACGCAAAGGAGCTGGCGCTGTTCGACGAGATCTATTGGGCGGAGGAGCGGGACGTGCGGGCGGCGATCGACCGGGTGATTCGCCTGGCGAAGTCTTCGCCGAACGATCCATTTGGCGCGATACGGAATTGGATCGCGGGACAGCGCGGGGAAGATGTGTCAGAAATACCTGTTAACTGAAACGTCCTCGCAGCAGCGCCCGCAGATCCACGCTCGGCAGCTCAACCTCCGGCGCGCTCTCCGCGCCGGGTGTGGACAGCGCGACACGCTCCATCCTCTCCCGCACGCCCGCGTCGATGAACCGCGAGAGCTGCGCCACAAAGTAATCCGAGCCCATACGCGAGCCGTAGCTGCTGAGGGGATAGGTCACCGCGAGATGATCGCGCGCGCGGGTCATCGCGACGTACATAAGGCGGCGCTCTTCCTCGAGCTGCTCCGGGTCGGACAACGACCGCGAGGAAGGGAACCAGCCGTCGAGCGCCCAGATGACGAAAACCGCGTCCCACTCCTTTCCCTTGGCGGAGTGCGCCGTGCTCAGTACGAGGCAATCGTCCTCGCTGCGCGACTTGTCGCCGACGAGATCCTGCGTGGCCTGCGGCGGCTCGAGCGCGAGCGCGGAGAGAAACGCTTCCCGGTCCGGGTATCCAGCCGCGATTACCTGGAGCTGGTCCAGATCCGCGAGGCGCGGCTCGGCGCGGTCGTACCGCTCCTTGAGGATCGCGTCGTACATGGAGCGCACCCCCGCGATCTCCGCGCTGACGGACCCGGCGTCCGCGCTCTCGCGTGTGCGCAGCGTGTCGAGCAGGGCCACGAGCGCCGAGTGGGCCACGCGCGCGCGGGCAGGCGGCGCGTACCGCCCGAATGCGCCGGATTCCCATGCGAGCGCCGCCATCGAGTCGATCGCGGCGCGGGCCGTAGTCTCGCCGATTCCCGGCAGGAGCTGGAGAATCCGGTACCAGCTCACCTCGTCGCGCGGGTTCTCGAGTATGCGGAGAAACGCGAGCACGTCTTTGACGTGCGCCGTCTCGAGGAACTTGATCCCGCCCCACTTCTCGAACGGGATCTTCCGGTTGGTGAGCTCGATCTCGAGGTCAGCGGACATGTAGCCGGCGCGGAAGAGCACCGCCATGTCACGCAGCGCCATCCCCTCCTCGTGCAGCTCGAGGATCCGGTCCACGACGAACGTGGTCTGCTGCTGCTCGTCGCGCGCGGCCACGAGCCAGGGCTTATCGCCGATGGAGCGCTCAGTCCAGAGCTGCTTGGTGAATCTTTCCTGCGCGCGGGAGATCAGCTCGTTGGTGACGTCGAGGATCTCCGGCGTGGACCGGTAGTTCTGCTCGAGCGGCACGATCGTCGTGCCGGGGAACTGCCTGGGAAAATCGAGGATGTTGCGGAAGTTCGCGCCGCGAAACGAGTAGATGCTCTGCGCATCGTCGCCGACAACCGTGATGTTCGAGTGCGTGCGGCACATGCCGCGGAGGATCCGCGCCTGGAGGGCGTTGGTGTCCTGGTACTCGTCCACGAGCACGTGGTCGTACAGGGCCGCGATGCGGTCCGCGAGCGCGGGCGCTTCCTCGAGAAGGCCCGCCCAGAACAGCAGCAAGTCGTCGTAGTCCACGAGGTTCCGCTCGTGCTTGCGCTTGGTGTAATCGGCGTAGATGCGGCGGAAATCGTCCACGTAATCGGTGAACTGCGGGTACTCGTCCCGGATGATGTCTTTCACTTCGAAGCCTGTGTTGACGTGCCTCGAGTACACGTACTGCAGCGTCTCCTTCTTGGGAAACCGCTTCGCGCCCTTGGTGTAGCCGAGCTGCGCGCGCGAGAGCTGCATCAGGTCCTCCGAGTCTCCCTGGTCCATGATGCTGAAGTCCTTGGGGATCCCGGCGCCCTCGCCGTAGCGCCTGAGCAGGCGGTGGCCCGTGGCGTGGAACGTCCCGCCCTGGACGCTCCGGCTGCTACCGCCCGCGAGACGCTCGGCGCGCGACAGCATCTCCTGCGATGCCC
This sequence comes from Gemmatimonadaceae bacterium, assembly GCA_051005405.1. GTDB lineage: Bacteria > Gemmatimonadota > Gemmatimonadetes > Gemmatimonadales > Gemmatimonadaceae > JACDCY01. Next base: position 6,659 of record JBPCJJ010000080.1, read on the forward strand.
GACGGGTGAACGTCAGGAGCAGGATTCTTTCCGGCCGCACCCCGCGCTCAATGAGGTGCGCCACCCGGTACACCAGGGTGCGCGTTTTCCCGGTTCCCGCGCCGGCGATGATGAGGAGCGGGCCGTCGCCGTGCGTCGCGGCGGCAGCCTGCGCCGGATTCAGATCGGCGGCTAGCTCGCCGCGCCCTGCCTCGGCTTCTACGGCTCGCGCGCGGGGTTGGTAGGTGCGGGGTGTGTCGGCCACTCGTCGAAATATACGGGCTCCAGCGACAGGAGCCGCGCGAATGCCCTGGCCGCGATCTCGCCCGCTTTGGCCACGGACACGTTCGACGCCGGCAGCTCGCGCGCGATCGAAGTCATGGTCACGTCCTGGATGCCGCAGGGGACGATGAGCTCGAAGTACGAGAGATCGGTGGTGACGTTGAGCGCGAAGCCGTGCCATGTCACCCAGTCGCGCGCGTGCACGCCGATCGAGGCGATCTTCTTCCCGCCGGTCCACACGCCGGTGTACCCCGTGTTCCGGCCGGCCGCGATTCCCAGCGCCTCGAGCGTGTCCATCAGCCCCTGCTCCACGGTGCGCAGGTACCAGTGCAGGTCCTGCTTGTGCCGCTTGAGATCGATTATCAGGTAGCCGACCAGCTGCCCGGGGCCGTGGAAGGTGACGTCACCGCCGCGCTCCACCTCGAACAGCTCCACCCCTCTCAGTTTAAGCAGCTCCGGGGAAGCGGTGAGGTTCGTGTCCTTGCTCGATCTTCCGAGCGTGACCACGGGGGGGTGCTCGACCAGGAGGAGGACGTCCTCCGCGATCTCTCCCGATATCCGCGAGGCGGCGGCCGATCGCTGCAGCTCCAGCGCCTCGGCGTAGGGCACGGTGCCGAGGTTGGCGATCCAGAGCTGCGGGCCGGGCATATGGAGTGACTGGTGATCAGGGATCGCTGATCACGTCACGCTACGCGTGAATGACCCTGCCAAGAGAATCCAGCGCCGCTTCCGCCACCGCTTCCGCCAGCGTCGGATGCGCGTGGATCGCCAGGTCGATCTCCTCGACGGTGAATTCGTTTTCGCGCGCGACGGCCAGCTCGTGAATCAGCTCTGTCGCGTGCGCGCCGACAATGTGCGCGCCGAGGATCTCGCCGTACTTCGCGTCGCGGATGATCTTCACGAAGCCGTCGGTCTCACCTGACGTGCGCGCGCGCCCGTTGGCCGAGAAAGGGTACTTGCCTACCTTGTACTCGAGCTTCTTCTCCTTGCACTGTTGCTCCGTGAGACCGATCGACGCGACTTCCGGGTGGCAGTATGTGGCGTTCGGGATATTCGAGTAGTTGATCCCGTGCGTCTTGTGCCCCGCGAGGATTTCCGCGAGCACGACTCCTTCGCGCGATCCCTTGTGCGCGAGCATCGGCGGGCCCGCCACATCGCCGATAGCGTAGATGCCCTTGACGCTCGTCTCCATGCGCTCGTTGATCTTCACGAAGCCGTTGTCGGTGATCTTAACGCCGGCTTCCTTGAGGCCTATCTCGTCGATGTTCGGCGCGCGGCCGGCCGCAACGAGAACCTTCTCGACTTCAACATCCTGCTTCTTGCCGCCGGCTTCGACGGTCATCTTCACCGAGCTTTTGCCGATCCTGACGTTGGAGATCTTCGCCCCGGTCAGCACCTCGATCTTCCGCTTCTTGAACGCCTTGGCCAGCTCGGCGGAGCAGTCGGCATCTTCGAGGGGGAGAATTACCGGCGCGATGTCGATCAAAGTGACCGACGTACCGAACGCATTGAACACGTCGGCGAACTCGCACCCGACTGCGCCGGCCCCGACGATGGCCATGCTCTTGGGGGCCTGTTCGAGAATCAGCGCCTCGTCGGAAGAAATCACGGTCGTCTTGTTCAGCTCGAGTCCCGCCTGCGGCAGTCCCTTGACGCGCGAGCCCGTGGAGATGACGACCGCCTTCTTCGCTTCGTGTTTTTCTTCCTTGCCGTCGGCGGTCTTTACGGAGACCGCGTTCTTTCCGGCGAGCTTCGCCGTTCCCTTGATGTGCGAGACCTTGTTCTTCTTGAAGAGGAATTCGACGCCCTTGGAGTTCTGACTGCTGACAGCGCGCGAGCGCTTCATCGCCACCGAGTAGTCGAGCTTAACCTCGCCGACCTGGACGCCGAACTCGCTCGCGTGGCGAACGCGGTTGGCGAGGGCGGCGGCTTCGAGCAGTGCCTTGGCGGGAATACATCCCCACAGCACGCAGGTGCCGCCGAGGGCTTCCCGCTCGATGACGGCGACGGAAAGTCCGAGCTGCGCGGCGCGAATGGCGCCGACATAGCCGGCGGGGCCGCCGCCGATGAAGATCACGTCGAAGGTAGCCATCAGTAGACCAGCATGAGTGGGTTCTCGATGAGACGCCGCAGCGTCTGCAGGAATTTCGCGCCCGTCGCGCCGTCGATCACGCGGTGGTCGCAGCTCATCGTCACGTTCATCCGCTTGCGCACGGCCGGCGCGCCGTTAACGCCCACAACGCGCTCCTCGACGCCGCCGACGGCGAGGATCGCGGCCTCGGGCGGATTGATGATCGCGGTGAAGTGGTCGATTCCGAACATGCCCAGGTTGGAGACCGTGAAAGTCGCGCCCGTGTACTCCTCGGGCTTGAGCTTCCTGTCGCGCGCGCGCTTGGCGAGCTCGCGTGCCTCGCGCCCGATGTCGGCTAGACCCTTTCCGTCGGCGTCGAAGATTACCGGGGTAATGAGCCCGTCCTCGACCGCGACCGCCATGCCGACGTGAACGCGGTTGAAGTAGCGCATCTTGTCGCCGAGCCAGTGCGCGTTCACTTCCGGGTGTCGCGTGAGCGCGGTTGCGACGGCCTTGAGCACGATGTCGTTGAACGAGACCTTGTACTCATCGCCGAGCTCGATCATCGCGTCGCGCATCTCGGAGACGCGCTCCATGTCGAGCTCCGCCGTGAGGTAGAAGGTCGGCACGGGTCCGATCGACTCGGCGAGCCGGCGCGCGATCGTCTTCCGGATCTGCGTGAGCGGGATGTCCTGGTAGTCGCCCTCGGTGGAGATCAGCCTCTCCGTGACCGGCGCGGCAGCCGCCTTTGCTTCCTTCGGCTTGGTCGCGGCCTGCTCGATGTCGCGCTTGACGATCCGGCCGCTGGGGCCGGAGCCCTGCACGTCGCCGAGCTCGACGCCGCGATCCGAGGCGAGCTTGCGCGCGAGCGGGGAAGAGCGAACGCGATCGGCGGGCTCGCGCGCGCTGGCGCCGAGCGCCGTGCCCTGCGATTTCGTGGCGAAGCGCTCGGCGCCTCGCCGGTCGCGCTCCTGAGGAGGCATCGACGCCTCGCCCTGCGACTGCGCGGCGTCCTCCGGCACTGACGTCCTCCCGTCGGCGACGCGGTCGGCGGGAGGCACCGCTTTCCCCTTGGCGGGGGCGTCCCCTTCCTGCGCCGCTTCGTCCTTGGGTTCTTCGTCCTTGGGTTCTTCGCCCTTGGGTTCTTCGCCCTTGGGTTCTTCGCCCTTGGGTTCTTCGTCCTTCACGCCTTCCTTCGCGGCCGCGGCGGGGGCCGCGCCGCCCGCCAACTCGTCGATGTTCTCGTCCGCCGCGGCGATGACCGCGATCACCTGTCCGACCGGCGCGGTGTCACCCTCGTTGATCAGCCGCTTGCGCAGCACTCCGTCCCCGCGAGCGACGAGCTCCATCACGGCCTTGTCGGTCTCGACTTCGGCGAGGATCTCCCCCGACTTGACCTCGTCACCCTCGTTCTTGGCCCATTTGACGAGCCGGCCTTCCTCCATCGTCGGGGAAAGCGCTTCCATCACGACTTTAGTGGCCATTTGCGATCACTCGAGGTACAGGACTTTGCGGACCGCCGCGGTCACCTTCTGCGCGTCGGGCTTCGCGGCTCTTTCCAGATTCTTGGCGTACGGCATCGGCACGTCTGCCTGGTGCACGCGCAGCACGGGCGCATCGAGAAAGTCGAAGCACTCGCGCTGGATGTAGTCCACCACCTGCGCGCCGACGCCGCACAGCTCCCACCCTTCCTCGACCACGACCGCGCGGTTCGTCTTCTTCACCGACTCCGCGATCGCGTTGACGTCCATCGGGCGAACCGTGCGCAGATCGATCACGTCGATCGTGATTCCTTCCTTTGCCAGCGTGTCGGCGACCTGAATCGCGATGAGGACCGTCTTCCCGTGCGCGATGATCGAGCAGTGCTCGCCCTCGCGCTTCCGCTCGGCCTTGCCGAGGGGGATCAGGATCTCCTCGTCCTCGGGCACGTCGCCCTTGGTGTTGTACAGCATCTCGCCTTCGAGAAAGACGACCGGGTTCTCGTCCCTGATGGCGCTCTTCAACAGGCCCTTGGCATCGTACGGCGTGGCGGGAGTGACGACCTTGAGACCCGGGATGTGGGCGTACCAGCTCTCCCACGCCTGCGAGTGCTGCGCAGACAATTGCAGCGCTGCGCCGTTGGGCCCGCGGAATACCATTGGCATGCGGAACTGGCCGTTCGACATGTACAGCATCTTGGCGGCGGCGTTCACCACCTGGTCGATCGCGAGCAGCGCGAAGTTCCACGTCATGAACTCGATCACCGGGCGCAGCCCGACCATCGCGGCGCCGACTCCGATGCCGGCGAAGCCGAGCTCCGCGATCGGCGTGTCCACGACGCGCATCGGGCCGAACTCGTCCAGCAGCCCGCGCGAGACCTTGTACGCGCCATTGTACTCGCCGACTTCCTCGCCCATGAGGAAGACGCGGTCGTCGTGCTGCATCTCCTCGCGGAGGGCCTGGTTGAGTGCGTCGCGGTAGGTGACGATCGCCATTGAATGGTGATTAGTGACTAGTGATTAGTGACTAGGACTCGACGACTACGTTCGCGTACAACTCGTCCAACTCCGGCTCCGGGCTCGCGTCCGCGAAATCCCACGAGTCCTGAACCTCGACTTTGATCTCGTCGTCCAGCTTCGCGTACGCGGCGTCGTCGATCTCGCCGGCCTCAGTCATGTGCGCTCGCAGCAGGAGGATAGGGTCGCGCCGCATCTCTTCCTCGAGCTCCGCCTTGGTGCGATAGGTGCCGCTGACGGCATCGGACATCGAATGCCCCATGAACCGGTAGGTTCGCATCTCCAGTAGCGTCGGCGTCTTGCTCTCGCGGGCGCGCTCCACGGCGCGCGAGATCGCGTCGCGAACGGCAAACACGTCCTGGCCGTCGATCGACTCGCCGGGGATGTTGTACGTCGCGGCGCGGACGGTAACGTCCTCATTCGCCATCGCGCGCGAGACGGCGGTCCCCATCCCGTAGCGATTGTTCTCGATGATGAACACAGCGGGAAGCTTCCACAGCCCCGCGATATTCAGCGCTTCGTGAAACGCCCCGATGTTGACCGCCGCTTCACCGAAGAAGCAGAGGCACACCTGGTCTCCTCCGCGATACTTGATAGCGAACGCGACGCCGGCGGCGAGCGGAATGTGCGCGCCCACGATCCCGTGTCCGCCCAGGAAGTTGAGCTTCGAATCGAACAGGTGCATCGAGCCGCCCTTGCCGCCCGCGCATCCGTCGCGCCGCCCGAACAGCTCCGCCATCACCGCGCGCGGGGTCATGCCACGGGCGAGCGCCAGGCCGTGGTCCCTGTACGCCGTCACCACGTAATCGTCGGGACGGACCACCGAGAGCGCGCCCGCGCTGATCGCCTCCTGTCCGATGTACAGGTGGCAAAACCCGCCGATCTTTCCCAGCGCGTACGCCTCGGCGCTCCGCTCCTCGAATCGCCGCTGCAGGAGCATCGAGCGGAGGAGTACAAGGTTCAGCGCTGCGTCGCTCTTCGAATTGGCGGGCTTGGTCGGTTTCCTGGCCATCATGCCACCCCCGCCGACTGCACCTGCTCCCATGCGTGATAGCTCGACCGCACGAGCGGGCCCGACTCAACGTGGCGGAACCCCATCGCCATTCCGGCCTCGTACAGGTCGCGGAATTCCTCGGGCCTCACGTAGCGGTCGAGCGCGATGTGGGAGTTCGACGGCCGCAGATACTGGCCGAGCGTGAGAATATCCACATCCACCTCGCGCAGCTCGAGCATGGTCTGCTTCACTTCCTCAATCGTCTCGCTCATGCCCAGTATGATTCCGGTCTTGGTGGGGATGTGCGGAGCGATCTCCTTGGCCATCCGGAAAATGTTCAGCACTCTCTCGTAGCGCCCGCCGGGGCGGCAGCGCTTGTACAGCCGCGGGACCGTCTCGGTGTTGTGGTTGTAGATCTCGGGGCCGGCGTCCAGGACCTCGCGGATGCTCGCCTCGCTGCCCTGGAAATCGGGGACGAGAACTTCGACCGAGCAGCTCGGCAGCCGCTGGTGAATCTGCCGGATGGTCTCCGCGAAGATATGCGCGCCGAAGTCGGGGAGATCGTCGCGGTCCACGGACGTGATGACTGCGTGCCGCAAGTCCATCCTGGCGATCGCTTCAGCGACGCGCGCCGGCTCGGCGATGTCGTAGGCCGGCGGCCGGCCGTGCTTCACAGCGCAGTATGCGCAGTTCCGCGTGCATACGTCGCCGAGGATCATGAAGGTGGCGGCGCCGTGCTCCCAGCACTCGCCGACGTTGGGGCAATGCGCTTCCTCGCAGACGCTGTGCAGGTCCAGCTCGCGCATCATCTGCCGGAGCTTGAGATAGTTGGCTCCGCCCGGCGCGCGGACCTTGAGCCACGATGGCTTCCGGTCGGGCAGCGGTTCCGATCTGTGGCGTCCCAGGATCTGGTAGAGCGGTTGATTCACGCGGCGTCCCCGAGGTCAGCTAGCACGTCTTCGTGAATGTACGTCAGAACCGACCCGGACGGTATTGCGAAATATCAACATTTAGGACGTCCTCAAAAATGATACTCGCCACGATATCAGCAGTCAGCGGACCGAGAAGAACGCCGTTACGGGAGTGCCCGGTCGCGTAAATCACCCGTGGCCACTCGGGGTCGGCGCCGAGGAGGGGAAGAAGGTCCGGTGTGACCGGGCGGAATCCCGACCATGCCCCGGACGGGGGAGAGCTGGCGAGGGCGGGGCAGATTTCTTCGCCCGCCGAGCTGACCCTGGCAATGCCGTCGGTCGTAGTTCCGTGGGTGAAGCCGACGCGCTCCATCGTGCTCCCCGCGATCGTGCCGGATCCGCGGGGGACGAGGTAGCCCCGCGGCCCGTACAGCGTATGTCGGACCGGCGTCGAATCGTATAAAACGAGCTGGCCCCGAACCGGCTCTACGGCGGCGGCGAGCCTGGCGCCTGCGATCTGGCCTGACCACGCGCCGGCAGCGATGATAGCGTGCCCGGACTCGTACCGGCTGCCATCAGCGGTCGTGACGGCGACCGCGGCGGCCGATGCCGAGATCTCCGTCACGCGCGCGGCCAGTCGCGTCACGCGCGCCGCGCGCGAGAGGACGACGTCGAGCGCCCCCAGCAGCGCGACGTTGTCGACCGACCCGTCGTTCGGCGAGTACATGGCGCCGAGCGCGTGCGACAGCTTCGGCTCGAGAGCGACGAGCTCGCGCGCGTCCAGCCAGTGCGAGCCGGGACCTGCGCCACGTCGCAGCCCTTTGACGCCCGCGGGGGAGAGCGCGACCTGAAGAATTCCCAGTCGGTTCAGCGGGACATCGATCCCCGTGCGCTCGCGCAGCCAGTGGAGGTACGACGGGTACCGGTCTCGCGCCGCGAGCGCGAGGTCGTGCGCCGGCCCGATCGCGCGTTCTACGGATGGCGCCAGCATCCCCGCTGACGCGCCCGACGCTTCGCCGTCGCTCGATTGACCCAGAAGCAGAACGCTCGCCCCTCGCTCAGCGACAGCCGCGGCGCACGCCCGGCTGATGAGGCCGGCGCCGGCTATGATGACGTCTGCAGACTGGAGGTTAGGGATCAGTGACTGGTGACTAGTGGCAGTGGCTAGTGCCGGACTTGCGGATGAAACCCCCGGCGCCACCCTTCGTATGTACTATGACGAGCTAAATGGCATGATTAGCCGGTAGCTAACAGCCGATAGCCAACAGCGATTTGGAGAATCTATGATCCGCACAATTCTGATGACCGGCCTTTTCGCCATGCTGGGGCTGTTCGCCCTGGGGATGGTGTTCAAGATCTTTGGCGGGTTGCTCGGCGTCGCGTTCTGGCTGATCGGAATGGCGATCAAGGTGGCGATCGTCGGAGCGGTTGCGTATCTCGCGATCCGCGTAGTCAGCCCGGGCACAGCGCGCCGGCTGCGGGAGCGGTGGTCCGAAACGCGGATGACGACGTACTAGAACAGAAGTGATTAGTGATTAGCGATTAGTCACTAATCACGAGTCACCGCTACTTCAGTCACCGCTACTTCGCTGGCGTGTACGACCTCAAAAACAGATTCAACGATCCGAACGATACCTTCGTCTTCAACTGAAGGATTATCCTGCGGTCGTCGTCGGAGAGCCACAGCTCGGCCTGGCCGTCTTCCGCGAAAATCCCCTTGGATTTGATCGTCGGCATGACGACGATTGCGTTGAACGTGCCCGCGGGAACAACGATTCGCTCGCGCCGCATCACCCGGACCTTCACGGGATTCCGATCGGGCTTGAAGTACCGGTTGAATTCGTAGCTCTGCCCGATCTCGAGCGGGATCGTCCGGATGAAATACAGGAAGGACGCGTCGTCCAGCGGGCGCGCCACCGACTGATGCTCCTGGGGGCTCTTGCTCGCCTCGACGAAAACCGAGCGGTCGGGATAAATCTCGAAGTGCCGCTCGCGATTACGTGAGCCCTCCTCCAACGTCTGGGTAAACCGGAGCGATGAGAGCGTCTCGGTGTCGATCCAGCTCTGGAGAACGTCGTCCACCTTGTAGAAGAACGTCCCGCCCTGAACGCGGAAGTAGGTCTTGTACGCGGCGCGGCCACGGATGTAGCTGATCTCGCGCACTTCCATCGTGCTTGTGCCGACTTTCAGCGGCCCGAAGCGGACGTCGAAAACCAGTTTCTCACCAACGCCGAACGGAACTTTCGCGGGCTGCGGGGCGACTGCCGCGGTGATACCCGTGAGAATCGCGAGCGCGACGGCGGCGATCATCGCGCGGCCCTCGCGGGCGCGGCAGGAGCCGGCGCCTTCCAGTTCTTCAGCCCGAACTTGTACAGCTCCATGGCGTCGCTCGCCGGGCGCACCCGGCTTTCCCGCACGCGGATGTCATAGCTGGCCGCGAGAGGCACGCTCTCGACACGCCGCGCAAAGCGCGCCGCCGACAGCAGCAGTTGAAGATTGGAGCCGAGGCCCGGCACCGAAACGAGCTTCGCCGTTCCGCGCGCCGCGATCAGGTCTTTGATCACCGAAACGCGGTACAGGCGGAAGCCGCTGAACGGGTCACCGACGCCGGTGAGACCGGCGAATCGCTTCGCCAGAAGTGACGACAGAAGGCGAAGCCTGCGAACCGGCTTAGGAAGCCCTGCTGATCCCGTCCGGTCGGCGACGACGATGTCCGCCCCTCCCTCGAACCGGCGCACGAGCTCCGGAATCTGTTCCGGGAGGTCGGTGAAATCCGCCTGCAAAACGATCATCGCGTCGCGCCGGGGATAGCGGGTTCGACGAATGACCTCGCGGAAGCACGCTTCGACGGCAGCAGCGTACCCGACGCGGCTACCACCCTTGATGACCTTGAGCGGCAGGACCTCCTTGTACGGCTCGAGGGTCTCGGCCGTCGCATCGGAGCTGGCGTCGTCGTAAACCAGGATCTCGTACTCCTTGGAGTACTCCTGGAATACGGCTCTTATGCGCCAGAGCAGCACGCCAATAGTGCGCGCTTCGTCATGCGCGGGAATGCAGATGTAGAGCACGGTCGGTAGCAGCTCCGGGACGATAAACTGTTGAGCGTACAAGATATGGCGTGCAGGCTGCCTGGTATACCCTCAGTACCGCGCGAAGCTCCGCCGCCCCTCTGCGGGCCTCCAGAGGGCATCTTTACGCATGCTTTCGATCCTGCATCTGGACACCGAGCGCGGCTGGCGGGGAGGCGAGCGGCAGGCGCTGTGGCTGGCGGAGGCGCTTGCGAAGAAGGGCCACGAGTCCATCGTAGCGGCCCGGCCGGGACAGCCTTTCGCCGAGCTTGCCGCCCGGGCCCGGCTCGAGGTTGTGCCGTGCTCGCCCGCGTTCGAGTTCGATCCGGTCGCCGTGATCAGGCTGCGGGCGGAGATCCGCCGCAGGCGCGTGCAAATTGTGCATGCCCACACCGGCCATGCGGTAGCGCTTGCCGCGCTCGCGGCGATGGGTACCGGCGCGAAGATGGTGCTGACCCGACGCGTTGACTTCCGGCTGCGGCAGAATTTCGGATCGCGCTGGAAGTACGGCCGTGCGAACGCGGTCATCGCGATCTCGAAGGCGGTGGCCGGCGCGCTGGTCGCGAGCGGCATCCCGGAAGGGCGGATCGAGATCGTGCCGAGCGGCATAGATCTCACGCGCGTGTTCACACCCGCGGCGCCCCAGACGCTGCGGCAGCTCGGCGTAGACGCTGCAAAGCCGCTCGTCGTGCAGGTATCGCAGCTCGTCGGTCACAAGGATCCGTTGACCTTCGTGCGCGCGATCGCCGAGGTGCGGCGACAGGTTCCGGACGTTCAGGCACTACTCGTCGGCGAGGGCCATCTTCGCGAGCCCGTCGAGACGGAGATTGCGCGGCTTGAACTCGCGGGAACGCTCCGCATGACCGGGTACCGTACCGACGCTGATTCGTTGCTCGCGGCGGCGGATGTCGTGACGCTCAGCTCGAAGGAGGAAGGACTCGGAACGGTTCTGCTGGACGCGATGTCGCTGGGCAAGCCGATCGCGGCAACTGCCGGCGGCGGGATACCTGAGACGGTGCAGCACGGCGTTTCCGGCCTGCTGAGCCCGGTCGGCGACGCGGTGCAACTCGGGTCGGACATCTCCTTGATACTCAAAGACCCGCACCTCGGCGATCGCCTATCCGCGGGCGCACGAAATCGTGCTGAGGAGTTTTCCGTGGAGCGAACGGCGGATCTGACGCTGAGCGTGTATCGGCGCGTGCTCGGCGAGCGGGGTGGGTAGCCCGAACCTTATGCTGCTCGCACGGCCTCGGCGAATGCTCTGAACAGCGGCCCGGGCTCCGATCCCGGTTCCGAGCCGTGATTCATCTCCTCGGGATGCCACTGAACGGCGAGGATCCACCAGTCGTCGGTGGTCTCCACGCCTTCGATGATTCCGTCGGGTGCCAGTGCCGTGACGCGCAGGCCGTCTCCAAGGCGATCGATGGCCTGGTGATGGAGCGAGTTGACTTCGATCTCGGTGGCTCCGGTAGCGAGGGCCAGGATGGAATCATTCTCGATCCGGACCTTGTGGAGCGCCTGGTTCCGCGAGCCGCCGTGCCCGTCGTGGCTCAGAGCGCCGGATCGCTGCGCCGAGATGTCCTGGATCAGGCTCCCGCCGCACTCGACGTTGATGACCTGGATCCCCCGGCAGATCGCGAGGACGGGCATGCGCAGCCGCCGCGCGGCGGAGATGAGTGCGATCTCGGTTGCGTCGCGCGCCCGGCTCACGGTCCCCAGCTTCGGGTGAGCTTTCTCGCCGAAGTATTCGGGGTCGACGTCTTCTCCTCCAGTCAGCACGAGACCGTCCACGGCCGCCAGGATGCGATCGGCGGCAACCGGATCGGCCAAAGGGGGTACAACGAGTGGTACGAGCCCTGCGTTCTCTATGGCGGTCACATACGCCGCGTTCAGTCGAACACGACGGGGCTCTTCATTCCGTATCGAAGCTGTTACGGCGACGACTGGAGCTGTATGCACGCGCTTCTCCTTGATACTGTAGCTTGACGCGCAGCGCAGTAATGCGCCCGGCGCAGCCCTGTCCGACGTCGTGTCGAGTCCCTATATCGTACCTATGAGCGTTCACCTCGCGCGACCCCTCGGGCGACTTGCGGCCTGTTGCTGCCTCTTCCCCCTCGCGTCGGGGGTTGCGGGAGCACAGATAGCCCAGCGCGAGCCGGTCGCGTGCGTCGGGCAATTGATCACCGCCATCGAGATCGATGCGCGCCCGCCATTTCCGCGCGACAGGGGCGGAATCATCGGGCGCACCGGGCGGGCTGCCGGCAAGCTGCATTCGACGACGAACCCGGAAGTCATCCGGAAGTACCTCGCACTTCGAATCGGCGACCGGTGCGATCAGCTCAGACTCGACGAATCCGAGCGCATTCTCCGCGCGCAGCCGTTCATCTCCGAGGCGACGGTCGTGGCGCTGGCTGATGGCGCGGGCGGCGTCGTGCTCAGCGCGACCACGATCGACGAAGTCTCGGGCATCGTGGGCGGATCGGTTTCCGCATCGTCCCCGCACATTCGCTCGGTGAAGCTTGGCAACCGGAACGTCATGGGCAGCGGGATGCACGCTTCGATGCGATGGGAAGATGGCCGCGAGTTTCGCGATTCATACACGGCGCGCGTGACGGATTATCAGTTCATGGGGCGGCCGTACCAGCTTTCGGTTGAAGCAGGACGGCTGCAGCTCGGCTCCGAATGGCTCGTCGATGCCAGCCATCCTTTTCTCACGGATCTGCAGCGCGTCGCGTGGCGCGCGGGTGCCGGCGCGCTCGACGTGCACACGCGCTTTCGCCGTCCTGGCGCCGACCCGGTCCACATTGCGGTGGCGCGGGAGTACGCCGAAGTCGGCGGAGTCATCCGAGTCGGCCCGATACGTCGGTTCATGCTGACCGGCGGGTCGCTCACCCGCGAGCGGATCACTCCGGGCGATGGACCAATAAGCATCGTGGACGGCGAGCTGATCGCGGACACGTCCACGGCGCTGATGGGACGGTACTCCGAGCAGCGCCAGGCGCGAGTCAACGCGCTGCTCGGCTTTCGCGCGGTGAACTTCATGGCAGTCACGGGATTCGACGCGCTCGATGCGAAGCAGGACGTGCGCAAGGGATTGCAGATGGGGTTCTTGCTGGGCCGCGGCCTTGAGTTTCTCGACAGCAAGAGCGACGACGACTTCTTCGCGTCCGTGAGCGGTTACGCGGGGATGGGATCGCCCTCGGCTTTCGGCGCGCTGGAACTGAACGTCGAAGGGCGGCGAAACGGCGCCGAGGACAATTGGAACAGCGTCCTGTCGAGCGGCAGATTCGCGCTGTTCATGCGTCCGTTCTCGAGGCACACGGCGACATCGAGTCTGGAATGGAGTGGTGGGTGGCGCTCGCGGGTGCCGTATCAATTGACGTTCGCGTCTCGCACCGGTGGGCTGCGCGGTTACCGGAGCTCGCAGGCCGGGGGAGCGCGACGGCTGATTCTGAGACTTGAGGACAAGTACCTGTGGGGCCGGTTCAGGGAGTACGCGACGGTCGGCGTCGCTGGATTCGTCGATGGTGGGAAGATCTGGGCGGGCGACTCGCCGTTCGGCGTGGACACTCCCGTGCGCTATACCGCGGGCGTGGGATTGCTCGTGGCCGTCCCGCCGCGGTCGCGCAGGCTCGCGCGCCTCGACCTGGCTTTCCCGATCAACACCGACGGCAAGCGGCGCCCCGAGCTCCGCGTCACGGTACGCGACTTCGGTCGTGTGTTCTGGAAGGAGCCCCGCGACCTGTACCAGGCGCGCGAGCGCAGCCGGCCCGCGAGCGTCTTCAGCTGGCCGTAGGCCGGGCGCTCCCTCGCCGCCTTCGGCGCGCGCACAAAAAGCTGGAGGATCTTG
>JBPCJJ010000081.1:0-27444 GCA_051005405.1 Gemmatimonadaceae bacterium
ACTTCAGCAGAGTGGAGTGGAAGCTGGGAGGCTTGAACGGGTCGCTTACGGTCGCGGATGCTGATCGGTTTTTCGGGCAGCATTACGTATCGGAGCCGGCGTTGAACAGGCTGCTCGTTTATGACAACGGCTTTCAGCGGCCTGGTGGCAGCTTCACGCGCGCAATCGAGTACCGGATCGATGCCGGGACGGGAACCGCGACGCCGGTATGGCAGTTCCGGCATTCCCCCGACATTTCGGCTGCACTCGTGGGCTCCGCGGTGCGGCTTCCCAACGGGAACACCACGGTTCTATTCGGGATGAAGCAGGGTGAGTCCGGTTCGACCGGGCCCCTGACCGCAGTCGAAGTCGATCAGGCAGGCAACGTCCGGTGGCGGCTGACGGTACTCGACGACGAGGTGCTTACCCGCCTCTATCGCCTAACCCCCGTCGCCTCACTGCTTGGTGAGCGCCCGGGAGCGTTCCGCACCAGGTGAGCTGGTAGGCTCTACGGGAGCGCGCGTCAACTCGGCCTTCAGGCCACCGCTTCCAACGGCTGCGCCGGTTCCTCCGGCTGCACCAGCGCGATGTCGAGCACCTGACTCAGCGTCTCCACCGGATGGAATGTCAGCAGCTCGCGCTACCCGCCCTTATCGTCTGACGCCGGTCGCATCATTGCTCGGTGAGCGTTCGGAAGCGTTCCGGTAACCACGATTGATGCTGCAATTCGAACGGAAGGCTCAATGCTCAAAAGCGCCGAGGTCCGGCGCGCCGGAGCGCGAGACCGGATACCCGTCGAGATCCTCCAGGTAACCGAGCCGCGTGCCCCTGTTTCGCGCGGGGCTTCGCTCACTGAGCCTGAAGTTTCTGTTGCCCAGATCGAGGAAGAGCGGATCTGCGATGAGTTCTCCCACGCCGGGTGTGATACCGATTGGATCGGGATTGCCCGGAGAGAAGAACAGATTGTGATCGTGTACCTGCTGGCCAACGGGAACACGCTGATGACCCACGGGAATCCTGACGGGCCCGAACACTTGGAGATCGGGCGCCAGGACGAAGATGTTGTTTCTGACCGTCATGAAGGTGGAGTCGGGAGCAAAAGTCCAGAACACATGCCGGTCCACGTTCGGCTCCCTGGTTCGCACCACTGTGTTGTTGTACACGAACACGTTTTTCATGGAGCCGCCACCGAGGAACTGGTTTCTGTCGTCGCTCAGGTTGTACGCCACTGTGATGCTGTCCACGTTTCTGCCGGCAAGCTCCACAAAGCCGTGATTGTTGATGGAGGTGTTGTGATGGATGTTGATGTTTCTTCCGTCGAACGCGTCGTCAACTCCGTCCAGCTCGATCACGCCGCCGTCCGATCCGTATGGCCCGCCGTAGGAACCGTAGTTCGTGATCTTGTTGTGCGAGATCTCGTTATAGGGCGACACGATCATGATCGCGATGGGACCCCAGGTCCGGGCCATCGGCTCGTAGGCGTCGTGCAGGTAGTTTCGAGTAATGAGATTGTGGCTTCCCTTGACCTTGATGCCCACGGGCGTGTTGTAGAACTCACAGTTCCGGACGACGTTGTGGTGGGTGCCCAGTGCCAGGTAGACCGCGCCGAGCTTCTGGACATTCTTGTTTGTCCGGTCGGAGCCCGGTGGATTCGCGTTGTCATGAAAGTAGAGTCCGTCAATGACGATGTAGCTTCCCGTGATACGAAAGACGTTGCCGTCGAGGGCGTTGAAATCGGGGTTGGAGAACGACGGGGCCCGGCCGGCGCCATGCAGCGCGAGATGCTCGGCGAGCCGTGAGCGGTCCACGCTCAGGATGACGGCGGCGCCCAAGCTGTAGCTTGCGAAAACGATCGGATTTGTGGGGCTACCTGAGGAACTGAATGTGAAACCGCCGGTGTACCGGGAGCCCTTGGCAAAGAGGATGCTGTCGCCTGGGAGGAAGCGGCGCGTCTCGAGGTTCGCGAATCCTTTCCAGGCTGATTCCCGGCCGGTGCCCGCGTTGGCGTCGTTGCCGGTCCGGCTGTTGATGTAGTAGTTCGTCGCGGATGCCGGGGCGGCGGCGAGCATCGCCCAAGCCCACGCGAGCGCTCCGATGTACGCGCTCGCGCGCCGCCGCGTCATGCCATGCTCAGCGCGGGCGTCCCAGCAGGGCATAGAGCCAGGCGTCCATCCGGTCGATCTGCGCCTGCACGCGTCCGTGTCCGGCCGGCGGCGCGATCACCGCGTCTTTCGGCGCGGTGACGAGGTTGTATGCGGCGTACACCGACGTCGGGGGCACGACGGTGTCGTTGAATCCCCACGAGTAGATGCCCGGCACGCGCAGCAGGCGCGCGAAGTTCGCGACGTCGTAATACCGAATCGTTTCCATCTTTTCCGGTTTCGCCACCACCGGCGTCGTGTCGGAGAAGACGTGCGGCCAACCGCCTGCGCGATGGCGCAGAAAGGCAAGCTGGTCGATCATCGCCGGGTGGCTCACCGCAATTCCTTTGACGCGGGGATCAAGCGCACCGGCGATGATCGTGAGCCCGCCTCCCTGACTCCCGCCCTGCACGGCGTAGTTCGCGCCGTCGAAATGCGGCAACTGGAAGAGAAAATCGCCAGCGCGCACGACTCCGACTATGACGCGCTTATAGTAGTAGAGGTCGCGGTCCTCGAGCCCATATGTGTAATAGCGGGCCAGCGCGGTTGCGCGCAGCTCGTTGTACACCAGCGAATCGCGGTCTACGGGTATGCCGTGGATGCCGAGCCTGAGGTGGATCACGCCGCGGCGCGCGACGGGGATGTCGGGGAAATACGGACGCACGCCCGCGCCTGGGAGGACCAGCATGGCGGGATAGCTTCCCGGCGCGGAAGGGACCGACAGGATCCCATACAGACGACTGCCCGGCGCGTGATTCTGGAAGCTCACGTGGTAGACGTCCACGTCGGGCGTCGAGCGCTCGGGCATCGGCGTCATCACCGGATTCAGGGGCACGCGCCGGGCGTCCGCGATCGCCGCGCGCCAGAACGTCTCGAAATCTTCCGGCATCGTAACCGATGGCTCGATGCGCGCCGGTTCGAAGCCCGCGGTAGCCATGGCGCTGTGCGCGATCCCGTCGATTTTCGTCGTCGCCGTGACGCGCAGGAAACCCGGCTCGCGCAGAGTGCCGGTGACCGTGTACGCGCCATTCGCCAGCGAAACGGTGTCGCTCCGGATCGGTCGCATGCGCTCCTGCGCGAGCTCTACGACGACGCGCGCTCTGGGCAGCGGCCGCCCGCCGCGAGCAAGCGTTACGCGAAAGCGAGCGGTGTCGCCCAACTGGTACAGCCAGTCGGCGTGGTCGGGCGTGACAGTGAGCGTGATACTCGTGTCGGGGCGCTGCGCCGCCGCTCCAACGGGCGCGATGAGGAACACCAGAAGGAAGCGGTTGAAAACGCGCATGGCTCTGAAAGGGTAGCCAACGGCGGTCCCGGCGGCAACACGCGTCGCGGCATTCGGTGTCAGGCCGCGGCGCAAACGATGGACTGGCGGCACGCGAGCCGCGCCGCCATTGTAGGTCGTGAATCCAAATCTCCACCCGGATCGCTTTTTCGATCCTGACCCCACCACCCGGCGGATTGCTCGCGCACTCTATGAACGCGCGAGTGAGCTCCCACTGATATGTCCGCACGGACACGTCGATCCCGCGCTGCTCGCCCATAATGCGCCGTTTCCGGAGCCATCGTCGCTGATCGTCATCCCCGATCATTACCTGCTGCGAATGCTGTACTCGCAGGGCGTCCCCTTGGAGGATCTCGGTGTGACATCACGGGACGGGTCGCTTGTTGAAAGCGATCCGCGAGTGATCTGGCGCCTGTTCGCGGCCAACTATTTTCTTTTTCGCGGGACGCCGAGCAGGGCGTGGCTCGACTTTGAACTCCACGAAGTGTTCGACGTACAGCTTTCACTCGCCGGCGATACCGCGGACCTGATCTATGATGAAATCTCGGAAAAGCTACTGTCGCCGGAATTCAGGCCGCACGCGCTGTTCGAGCGTTTCAGGATCGAGACACTGGCGACT
Organism: Gemmatimonadaceae bacterium; assembly: GCA_051005405.1. GTDB lineage: Bacteria > Gemmatimonadota > Gemmatimonadetes > Gemmatimonadales > Gemmatimonadaceae > JACDCY01. Next base: position 4,022 of record JBPCJJ010000081.1, read on the forward strand.
ACGGATCGCGCCACGGACCCGCTGGAGCACCATCGCGCGATTCAGGCATCCGGGCTGCACGGCAGGGTGATCCCCACGTTTCGGCCTGATGGGCTTTTCGCGATTGCGAACGACGGCTGGCTCGGCGAGCTGAAGCTGCTGGCTGAAAGCGTCGGGCGGGAGATATCGACCTTCGACGATTTCGTGGCCGCGCTGGCGACGCGGCGCGATTTCTTCAGAACGATGGGTGGGACCGCGACCGATCACGGGGTGATGGTCCCTCACACCGAAAGGATGGCCAAGCATGAGGTGGACCAGATCTTCGGTGTGGCGCTCCGACGCGATGCGACGCCGGGCGACGAGCGGCGATTCGAGGCGCACATGCTGATGGAGATGGCGCGCATGTCGGTGGATGACGGGCTCGTGATGCAGCTTCACGCCGGGTCGATGCGAAACCACAACTCGCGCTTGTGGGAGAGATTCGGGCCGGACAAAGGCGCGGACATCCCGGTGGTCACCGAGTACACGCGGAATCTCCATGCGCTGCTCAACGAGTTCGGCAACGATCCGGCGTTCAGTCTCATTGTGTTCACGCTCGATGAGTCGGCCTACTCGCGGGAGCTCGCCCCCCTCGCCGGCCACTATCCTTCGCTGAAGCTTGGTCCGCCCTGGTGGTTTCACGATTCGCTCGAGGGAATGGAGCGCTTTCGTGACCGGACCCTCGGGACAGCCGGGATATACAACACCGCCGGTTTCAACGACGACACGAGGGCGTTCTGTTCGATCCCGGCACGGCACGACCTGTCACGAAGAGCCGACGCGAACTTTCTCGCCCGAATGGTAGTCCGGCATATCATCGGCGAGGAGGAAGCGGAGGAGCTGGTTTGGCTGCTGGCTTACGAGCTCGCCCGAAAGGCGTACAAGCTCGACTCTATTGACGGCGCCAGGTAAAGCGACTAGCTCCGCTCATGTGGCAACTACAAGGGAAGACGGCGGAATGGTGAGCAGCGCGCGTGCGGGCGTCACCGACAGACTTCGCGAGACGGGGATCATCCCAGTCATCGTCATCGACCATCCAGCCGACGCTCCGGCTCTCGCGACGGCTCTGATCGGGGGCGGATTGCCGTGCGCCGAGGTGACTCTTCGCACGCCGGCAGCGCTCGAAGCCATCAGAAAAATCGCCGAGTCCGCTCCGAACCTGCTCCTCGGCGCGGGAACGGTGTTGAACCCGGAGCAGGCCGCGGACGCCGTGAGTGCGGGCGCGGGTTTTGTCGTCGCGCCTGGGTTCAATCGCTCGGTCGTCGACTATTGTCTCGAGCGGGATGTTCCGGTATTTCCCGGCGTATGCACTCCCACGGAAATCGAGTCCGCGCTCCAGGCGGGCGTGCAGTATCTCAAATTCTTCCCGGCTGAAGCGATGGGTGGAGTTGTTTGCCTTAAAGCAATCTCGGCCCCTTATCGCGGCGTCCGTTTCATTCCGACGGGCGGAATCACCCTGTCCAACGTGGCTAGTTACCTGATGCTTGATAACGTGATTGCGTGCGGTGGAAGTTGGATCGCCCCGTCTGGTGAGATCGCCGCCGGGAGTTTCGACGCTATCCGCGCCAAAGCTTCCGCGGCCGTCGCCGAAGTCCTGCGCGCACGGAGCGGCGCGTGACCCGGGTCGTAACCTTCGGCGAGGTCATGCTGCGTCTCAAGTCGCCCGGTTCCGAGCGACTCTTTCAGTCTCGCTCGCTGGAGGCGTCGTTTGGCGGCGCGGAGGCGAACGTGGCGGTATCGCTCGCCCAGTTCGGGATTCCGGTCGAGTTTGTGACCGCGCTCCCGGCGAACCAGATCGGTGACGCGTGCCTCGGCGAGATCATGTCGTTCGGTGTCGGAACGCGCCACGTCAGGCGCCAGGGCGAGCGCATCGGAATTTATTTTCTTGAATCCGGAGCCAACCAGCGGCCTTCGAAGGTGACGTACGATCGTTCGGAGTCGTCGATTGCGACGGCGAAAGCGGGCGATTTCGACTGGAGCGTAATACTGGATGGCGCGAGCTGGCTGCATCTCAGTGGCGTGACGGCGGCGATCAGCGCTTCAGCGGCGGATCTGGCGCTTGAAGCAGTGACCGCGGCGCGGTCGCGGAAGATCACGGTCTCCTGCGACTACAACTACCGCAAGAATCTCTGGCGGTACGGAAAAAAAGCGCCCGAGATCATGCGCGAGGTCGTCAGGAACGTCGACGTGGGCATCGCCAACGAGGAGGACTGTCAGCTGGCGCTGGGAATAGACGCGGGGGTCGATACTAGCGCGGGTATCCTGCCGTCCGAGAAATATCGCGCGCTCTCTTCGCGCGTGCTCGACGAGTTTCCCAATCTTCAGAAACAGGTCATCACACTGCGCGCCAGCCACAGCGCGGACCACAACGGCTGGTCCGCGGTCATGCACAATCGTAAGGAATTTATTTGCAGTAGAGGCTATGAGATCCGCGACATCGTAGATCGTGTGGGCGCCGGCGACTCGTTTGCGGCGGGGTTGATCTACGGCTTGATCAGTTACCCCGAGGACGATGCCCGCGCTCTGGAGTTCGCGACCGCGGCGTCGTGCCTCAAGCACTCGATAGCCGGCGACTTCAACCGCGTGAGCGTGACCGATGTGGCTACACTTCTCGAAGGTGATGGGAGCGGACGGGTGCAGCGATGAAGACAGATAGCGCGCCAATCCATAACGAGCCCGGAATGGGGAGCTATCGCTGGAAGATCTGCGCTCTGCTCTTTTTCGCCACGACGATCAACTACATCGATCGCCAGGTGTTGGGAATCCTGGCGCCGACGCTTCAGAGCGAGTTCGGTTGGAGCCAGTCGCAATATGGGGCGATCGTATCGTGGTTCACCTTCGCGTACGCGATCGGCTATGCGGGTGTCGGGCGGCTGTTTGACAAGGTGGGTACGCGAATCGGGTTTGCGTTCTCGGTGACCGTTTGGAGTCTCGCCGCCATGGGTCACGCGTTGGCCAGTAGCGCCCGCGGGTTCGCGATTTCCCGATTCGCCCTTGGCATCGGCGAATCGGGAAATTTTCCCGGAGCGCTGAAGGCCGTGGCAGAATGGTTTCCCGTCAAGGAGCGCGCGCTGGCGACGGGGATCTTCAATGCTGGCTCCAACGTAGGAGCGATGGTTACCCCGTTGATCGTGCCATTCATCGCGGTTCGGTGGGGATGGCGCATGGCGTTCATCGTGACCGGCGCACTCGGATTCCTCTGGCTGGCGGCGTGGCTGGCCACGTATCGCGTCCCGGAGCAGCATCCGTCGGTGACACCCGCGGAGCTGGCACACATCCGGAGCGACCCGCCAGAATCCACCGCGCCCGTTCCCTGGGGGAGCGTGTTCGGATACCGGCAGACGTGGGCCTTCGTAGCCGGAAAGGCCCTCACCGATCCAGTCTGGTGGTTCTATTTGTTCTGGCTGCCGAAATTTCTCGACGCGCAGTACGGAGTGCGGCTCGCGGCCGTAGCGCTGCCGCTCATAACCATTTACCTCCTTGCTGATGTCGGCTCGATAGCCGGAGGATGGTTCTCGAGCAACCTGATCAAACGAGGCTGGACCGTGAACAAAGCCCGGAAGACGGCACTACTGGCAGCCGCGATCGCGATCGTGCCGACAATGTTCGCTCCCAGCGCCCCGACTCTGTGGGCGACGGTGGCTTTCGTTGCTCTGGCCGCTACCGCCCACCAGTGGTGGTCCACCAACCTGTTCACCATCAGTGGGGACATGTTCCCGCGGCGAGCAATTGGCACCGTCGTAGGAATGGGTGGCTTTGCCGGGGCTATGAGCGGCTTTTTCTTTCAGCGACTCGTGGGATACGTCCTGGACGCCAACGGAAACAACTACGCTCCGATCTTCGTTTTCTGCGGGCTCGCCTACGTTACGGCGTTCGCGGTGATCCACCTGCTGGTCCCCCGGATGCAACCGGCTCCGATCAAAGCAGCGTAGGGATGATCGCCGTCACTTGAAGCTCGAGGCGACAACGGCCGTCTTCATTTTGTAAGGTGCATGACTACAGCTTCGTTTCCGTGCCGGTGCGCGGAGACGATCCAACCGTAGAGCAGGCCGCCGCCACCGGTTGGAATCGCGCCGTACATGGCCTGCACCCAACCCGTCCTCGTCTTTGTTTCTGCATCAGATACTGACGCTAGCACGATGGGCGGAACGTCCGCGCATGGGAAGAACTTTCCGCCATCCTTTACCAGAGCGCGCGCTACGCCGCCGCCGCGTGTGTTGATCCAACTCCACTGGAGAATCGTGTATCTGATTCTCCGTGCGCGATCGGCGGCGGGACCGAGGTCGGTTGATGGGCTGCCGTAGATAGCGTAGGGGATCGTGGCGGTTTGCGCTGAGTTGAGGTAATTCATGTCCCCGGGTATGGATCGCACCGCGACCTTGTACGCGCGGGAGGAAGGGGCCGCGCACGCGGAGCCATTGCCGTCCTGCTGCCCTTTGCCCGGCCACGGCGCCGTCGGGGCGCTTACCCAGTTTCCCCGGGGCCTTCCCGGAATACGCGCAACCGAATCCGAGCGGACGAATCGTACGCCCACGCTGTCGATATCCGATGCAAGCAGGTGGCCATAATGTACGGCGCTGCCGGGGTCATGCCCCGCGAAACCCCAACCACCGCGATGGAATAGCATGGTCCCGCCGCCGGCACCCGGAACGAATTCCCGGGCATCGAGACGCGCCATGCCGCGTTCCGGGCACCATACTCCGCCGCCGTCATTGGCGGGTTCGAGATTCTCTTCGGTAAGAAGGAACCCCGATGAGTTGCCGTCCGCATATCGCAAAGCAACGCTCGGATTGCGGAGTCGGACGCAGAAATCCGCGTGACCCTGGTCGTGATTGTTGAACACACCGCGGTAGCCCCCGGTCGGCAGGACGTCATCGACGCGGAGCTCTGCCGGCGCGATAATTGGTCTCCCACCGCGCGGCGACGTGCACGATACGAGACCGGCGCAGAGAGCGAGACCGCGTACGAGTGAGCGACGCGACATGGTGCGCTTCAGACGAGTGGTGGAGTGAGGTGCCGGACCAGCGAATCGCAAACAACGACACCACGCGCGACCGCGCAACAGCTTGCAGGTTTCGCGCTCTTCGCGCATTGTCGGGTTGCCGGTAATGTCATGACCGGCAGCATGCGGCGGCTTCGTTGCGGCACTTCCGGGCAGGAACAATGCGAATCGACAACTATAGCGCGCTCGGCCTCCTTGTGGGAACGCTCGCCATGTACAGCGTGGGCTCGCCTCTGCACGCACAGGAGTGGAACGAGCCCGTGCGTGGATCATGGGTCGAGACCGCGCAGCCCTCCAAAGGCGGCGTCGTGCTCGCGGCGGCGGGCCTCGGTTGCGAGATAGTCATCAGCCCAAATGAAAACTCTGCCGTCCAGCGGGCGGGAATGTTCCTCGTCGGCGATATCGAGCGCATCAGCGGGTACCGCCCTCCGCTCGTGGAGCGTCCGACGCCGGGCAGGATATCCGTTCGGCTGGTCACGCTCGGAGTCAGTGAAATGCCTCAGACCATCTCCGAGGCGTCGCTCCGCGGCAAGTGGGAGTCGTATGAGATCGCGACGACGGATTCCTCGGTATGGCTGGTGGGGTCCAGCTTCCGCGGAACGGCGTTCGCCGCGTACACCCTCTCGGAGCGGCTGGGCATCGACCCGCTGTATCTGTGGACGGGTTATACGCCCGCGCGCCACGACCCGCTGGTCCTCAAGCCGACGAGATTTTCCGCGGGCCCACCGAGCTTTCGCTATCGCGGCTTCTTCCACGACGACGAAGACATCCTTCCGCGTCCGTTTGAGAACTCGGGATATCCATTGCGGGTCGGGGATGTCCCGCTCGAGTGGTACCAGCGGTTCTTCGAGACCGCGCTACGCCTGCGGATGAACATGGTGGCACCCTATACGCGAGCGCACCGACGTTTCGAGGTGCAAAAAATGGCTAGCGACTGGGGCTTGTTCTACACGTCGCATCACTACGACGTGCTGCTGTCGAATCCGTTCGGCATCACGCGCTTCAATCTTGCCGCCGAGCGCGGAGTGGACCCGACGTGGGACTGGTTCGGTAACCGGGCGGGGATGGTCGAGTACTGGCGGGCAGGCGCGGCGGAAAACCGGGACCTCAGCGTCGTGTGGCCGGTTGGAATGCGGGGCATCGACGATCATTCCTATGCATTTCCACCAGGGACTTCCGACTCGGCGCAGACCGAGGTTTTTCGGGACGTGATCAGGACCCAGGTCGGGATCGTCAAGAGCTTGCTCCCGCCGGACAGCTCACCGCCGTTCCATTTCACCATGTACACCGAGATGCTCGGCCGCTACCAGCGCGACCCATCAGCGTTCAATCTCCCGCGGGATGTCATAATCGTTTGGCCTGACAACAACGACGGGAGGATGCGCGCGCTTCCGTCCGCGACGGGCAACTGGAAGCACGGCATCTATTACCACCTCGCTTACTTTGGCGGCGACAGGACGATGCAATCCGCGCACGTCGTGTCTCCCGCGGTAGTCGTATCGGAATTCCGCAGAGCCGCGAGCGCGGGCGCGACAGAATTCGTGCTGGTCAATGTCTCCGAGCTTCGTGAGTTCGTTATGGAGGCGCGCATGATCGCCGAGATAGCGTGGGACGCGCCCGCGGCCTTCGTCGGCCCCGATGCTGCGCGACGGTATGTCGACTGGTGGTCGCGGGAATACTTCGGTGCTCCGGCGGCCTACGATGTCGCGGCGTTTTACGAACGGTACCACTCAATCTTCGACAACCCGACAAGGCTTTGGTTCGCCTCCAATGCATTTCACGCCGTCCTCGAACGGGCATACGCGAAGGTCGGCCGCGCCCCGGTCGCCCCGCCCGCCGCCGACACCCTCGCCTTGATACGAGCTCGCGAGACCGAGCTCCGTTCGGCGCTCGCAATCGCTGAGCGTGCGACAGCGCGAATGTCGCGACCCGAACGCCGATACTTTTTCGAGCACGCGGAACTGCCGCTCCTCATGCAGCTGCGTCATGTGGAAGCCACGCTGAGGCTGGATTCGGCGGTCGCGGCGCACGATGCGGCTACGTTCTGGACCCGCGCCGAGGCGGCGGTTGTTCCACTGGAGCAGCTCGAAACCGAGATTCGCAGGGCGGAGCGTCCGCCGTTTGAGAGCTGGTATCGCAAGACATGGATCCGCCGCGAAATGAGACCCTTCAACGTCCACAGGCCCTTCGAACAGCTGAGAGTGTTTCTCGCCAGCGAGGGTCGGGAAAGGCTCGCCGAGCCGGCGGAGGCCAGGCTGACCGAAGCGGAGCTCCGGCGGTATTTCCCCACGCATCCCGTCCAGTGACGCTCTTTCGGGCGATTGCGCGCTCGGGAGGCGGGTTCAGCAAGCCAAAGTAGATCGAAGGCTTGACAGCCATTAAGCCGGGCCGTATTGTCGCGATCCCAGAGTCATATTATGACTTGGTGACCTTAGAGCATGCTTGCCCTTCTCTACTGCAGGGGACGATACGAGCGCCACTATTTCGCCTGTTTTCCGGCAGAACCTCGCTGATGGCATAGCACATCGCATCAGGCAACTGATCCAGGTGAGGCCACACGCGCCGGGCGACAGGTTGCCGTCGATCGCCGTCATCGCCCGCGAATTTCAGGTGGGCGCCCCGACCGTGCGGGAAGCGCTAAAAAAGCTGGAAACTCTTGGCGTTGTGGTCATCAGGCATGGGTCAGGCGTTTACGTGGGAACCCACCCTGACTCGCTCGTCGTGCCCAACCCGGTACTCGATGGCAGCATCTCGAAGAAGCTCCTGGTGGACCTCATCGAGGCGCGGATTCCCATCGAAACGGCGTCGGCGAGGCTCGCGGCCTCGAACGCCACCGACGCTGACTATGTCGCTATGCATGCCTCGCTCGACGAAGCCGGCCGCAACCTGAACGACGCGGCGATCCTCAACCAGGCGAACCTCGGCTTTCACCGCCAGATCGCGATCGCCTCGGGAAACTCGGTTATCAGGCAGTTGCTCGACGTTATCACGAGCGCGTTTCGCCAGGAGCAGCGGCTGATACTGGATATCAAAGGGGGGCGGGAGGACGACCACCGCGAGCATCTGGAAATTCTCCGCACACTGGAGGAGCGCGTGCCCGATCGCGCTGCGGCGTGCATGCACGAGCACCTGGAGCGCGTCCGCCTTCGCCTCGAGGAATGGGATCCCGTGCACGCGCCGCTCGCATGATCAACCTGGGCCGTTGCGTCGGTGCGCTTCTGTTCGCGGGCCTCGTCTGCGCGAGCGAAGCTGTCAGCCAGACGCTGACGGTTCGGAACAACTACGACGTCTCGTATCGCGGGCCAGTCGAGCTTCGAGTAGCTCTCCCCGATGGGCAGTATCTGCCGCAGGGGAGCGGCGCGCCGTTCGGCGGTGAGGCGCAGGTGCGGAACGGAATCGCACGCGCCAGCGTCTTTCTTGCCCCGAGGTCGGAGATTTCGCTCGCGAGAGTCGAGCGCACAGAAGGAAGCCCGCGGGACGAGCCATTCTCAATAAATCCGTCGAGCAACGGCGCGCAGCTGCTGTGGGAGGGACATGTCGTGGGCCACGTGCAGTACGGGCTCGCCTTGATCCACGACACGACGGCCGGGACCGACGATGCGGTGCGAAGCTTTTCAGCGCTGGATCTGTCCTGGGTGCGGCAGCCGGACGGCTCGTGGACGGCGAACTCGTTGAGCAACGGCTACTCGGTTTCGGTGTCGATTGCGCCCGCACTGGCCGGATCGGCCGATTTACGTGCGCAGGTCACGCGGATACCCGGCGCCGGGCCGGACCCTCGTGCTTACCTGGCGCTGGTTCGCCGAATCGAGACGCCCGGGACGGGGGCTGCGGCGCTCCGCTTCAACGGGCGAAGGTTTGATGACGCTGACTCACCCGAGATATGGGATCGCGACTTCTGGTACACGCGCGGCGTGGACTGGATCTCGTGGAAGATGGGATCGCGGACGATCCTTGCCGTGAACGGCTTCTCGCCCGTCCCGCCGGTCGCGCGCGGGGGCGGCTGGCGGGAAGCAAGTCACTTCTGGGTGTGGGAGAAAACCCGCCGTGTAGGTGATGCTCACTTCCTCGTATCGGAAATCGCGGGCCCGAATAAGAATCAGGCATCAGTCTCACCCTACGCGCCGCTCCCGACTGGCGACACCGTGACACTGACGTGGCGGCTCGCCATCGCGGCGCAGCCCGCGCCGGATTGGGCGGAAAGTCAACTCTCGGGCTTCGCCGGGCCGCGATTCATAACCCGCGCCGCCGACGAAGTAACGGTGGACCTTGGTGTCAGGAACGTCACGTTCGGCGTCAGCTATTTCCCGTATTCGACGCTGGCGGAAAACTTCGACTACTACCGGACGCCTGGCTTGCACAAGGAAGGGTTCTGGGCGTTTTCCCCCGCGCTCTGGGCACGCTGGCGCGAGCTCGTCCCGCGAATGCGCAGCGATCTGCACATTATCCGCGCCATGGGCTTCGAGAGGGTTCGGCTACACCACCTCGAGCTCCTCCAGAGGATGGACCGGACGGAAGCCCTCGCGTTTCTCGACTTCTTCATGGGCGAAACCCGCGTGCTCGGCTTGCCGGTCCTGATCGACAGCGAAGGGCCTGCTGACTGGCTGACGCTCCTGGCGCAACGATACGGCCGGTCGATCATTGGCTTCGAGCTCGAAAACGAAGTGCTGATAGGTGGGATCGCAGCGGGCGGACCTGCGCGTTGGAAGAGGCTCTATACGGAGCTCAAGGCCGTAGCTCCCGAGACCGATGTCTTTCTGACCGGCATCGGCAACAACGGGATGTACGAACGACTTCGGTCGCTGGGTGTCCCTTTCGACCGCGTAGGGCTGCACGCCTACAAGCATGGCCCACAGTGGAAAGAAGCGTTTTCGTCACACGTGCTGGGCACCGCGAGCTACGCCAGCAGCCTCGGCATGCCGGTGACGCTCGGGGAATTCAACTGGAAGGAGTTGACGAAGCTGTCGCCGCCCGCGCGGCTGGCCGAATACACGGAGGTATACGAGCAGGTTCTGCGTACGCGCGCGATTCCGGAAGTGTTCCATTTTCAGTTCCAGGAAAGTCTCAGCTTCAACCCATCCGCGGCGGGAACGTTCACCAGGCATTACGAGACGCTGCGAGTCGACCGGCGTCCGAAGCCTGAAGCGTTCGAGCTGATGCGGTTGATTCGGAAGTATGCCGCGCCGGACGCTCCCGCCAACCAGCTGCGGATCGTGGTGTCGCCATCGCGGTTTACTAACGGTGTGGCGACGGCGGACTTCTCGGTTTTGAACACGTCCGGGCGTACGCTCGATATCACGCTGATTCCTCTCGCGTTCGACGGGCTGACTTCCGCTCGCGCGGGCCCGTCACGGCTCACGCTCAAGCCCGGCGAGACCAGGCGGGGAAGCGTGAGGTTGAGGGCTGCCGCCGGCGCGCGTCCGGGAACGTACCATCACTTCGTCCGAGCCTCGTACGGTGACGCGAGCGCGATCGGGTGGGGAATAGTTTCGCTCGAAGGAGCGCCAAACTTCGAACCGGCTTCGCTGCTCCCGGACAAGGTTGCCTACCCGCAAGGTGTGGGCAGCGTGATGCGGCTCGACTGGCGCAAGCCGCTGGCGGTGGTTTTCGGCGGCGAGGCGACCGTTCTGGAGCTCGAGACGGCATACGCGATCACGAATACGCTGCAATCGGCCACAGGAAAAGACGTGTGGCTTTCGAGCGAGGCGGATCTCCCCGATTCGCTCGCCGAGCGCGCGATAGTGGTCGTCGTGGGCACGCCGTCGGCGAGCACGCTTGTTCTTGAGAGTGGCTTTGATGTTCCGTCGGGTAAAGGGTCGGTCATCGTCGCCGACGCCGGCAGCCGTGAGCGCGTGTTTCTGACGGGAGTGGATAAAACGGAGGCGCAGGCCGCGGCGGTGGATTTTCTACTCCGCTACTGGAAGAACGCAAAGGACTCGATGATCCGTCTGACCGGGATGGAGCGCGGAGCGGCGCTCGGTAACCGGATCTCGGGCGTCGTGGTTGATCCACCTTGAGCGACGGGATCTGTGCGGGCACGAAGGGCAGTTCCGTAGACGCTGTGCCGTTGTCCCGGCGCAAAACATCGCGCATTCGACTCACCTTCTTCAAATCGAGAGACAGTATGCAGAGATCATGGTTTTCCGGAGGTGCTGTACTGGTTGGGCTATTCGCGGCGATCGCCGGGCTTTCATCCACTGCCGTAGCGCAGGCGGTGGTCGTCCGTGGTACCGTGGTGGTAGCCGGCTCCGGCGAGCCGGTCCCAGGGGCGACAGTGGCCGTGCTCGGCACCGAAGCGCGAGCTGTTACGACCGAGCGGGGGGAATTCACCTTCAGCCTCGCAAGCGCTCAGGGGACTATCACCGTGCAGCGAATCGGATTCGCGCCGGCGCGCGAAGCCATCGCCGGGCGGACCACGTTGACGATTCTCCTGACGCCTACGGCGGTGCAGCTGACCGAGGTTGTCACCATCGGTTACGGCGAGCAGAGACGGTCCGACGTGACGGGAGCGGTTACGTCTGTCCCGCAGGCCCGGCTTCAGGACAAGCCGAACGTGAGCGTTCTTCAAGCGCTTGAAGGCTCGGTTCCCGGCATCGCCGTAAGAACCACGGGCGCCGGCTCGGAGCCGACGTTGTCTACGCAGGTGCGCGGTCGCAGCTCGATCACCGCGAGTATTCGCCCCCTGATCGTGATTGACGGGATTCCCTACGACGGCAATATCTCCGCCATCAACCAGAACGACGTCGAGTCCATCAGCGTTCTAAAGGACGCGTCAGCCACGGCCATCTACGGTTCCCGCGGCTCCAACGGCGTGCTTATCATCACCACCAAGCGGGGACGGGTAGGCAAGCCGGCGTTCGCCTACTCGGGATATACCGGCTCGCAGAGCTTCGCGAACCTTCCGCGCATGATGAACGGACAGGAGTTCGCGGAGTTCAAGTGCCAGCGATTGAGAGGCGGGGTTAATTGCGAGACCGCGCTCACCCCATCGGAGCTGGCCGTGCTGAACTCCGGACAATCTACGGATTGGCTGGCTCTGGCGACGAGAAGTGGTCGCCAGCAGCAGCATCAGGCTTCGGTTTCCGGCGGCAGCGAAGAAACCAAGTATTATCTCTCGGCGACGGTTCTCGACGTGGAAGGTGTCGCCGTCAACGACCGGTTCCAGCGATATACTGGTCGCCTCAATCTCGACCAGAAGCTTTTTTCGCGAATCACCCTCGGCACCAATTCGCAGTACTCCTGGGCGGATCGAGGCGGAATCCCTGCCGACTTCAGCGAAGCTTTTCTCTTCAATCCGCTGACGACCCCATACCAGGAAGACGGCGCGCTTACAGTCTACCCGTGGCCGGACGACCTCTTCTGGGGAAATCCCCTTCAGGGAATCCTCGCCACTCACCAGGATGTCGAAAAGAGGCTGTTCACCAGTAACTATTTACAGGCCGACCTTCCGATCCGTGGCCTGTCGTACCGGCTTAACGCGGGCATGGATATCGGGAACCGTGATATCGGCCAGTATCACGGTCGTGATACACGGATCGGCCGGAGCCTCGGCGGGCGCGCCATCATCCAAAACGATGAGCGAAATGACTGGACGGTGGAGAACATACTGCGATTCACCCGCGCACTCGGCTCTCACAACTTCGATCTCACCGCGCTGGGTAGCACGGCGCACAGCAACCTCCGCAACGATGATTTGACCGCGCAGGGTTTTCCGAACGACGTCCTCACTTTTTACCAATCGAACGTCGCCGCCCTGGTCCTGTCGCAGCGGAGCTCGGTGAAATCGGTGCTCGTGTCCACCATGGGCCGGTTGAATTACAACTACGCGGACAGGTACCTGGCGACATTCACGTCGCGTCGCGACGGATTTTCGGGCTTCGGCAGGAATCACAAGTACGGCGTATTCCCGTCGCTCGCGCTTGCCTGGAATGCCTCGAACGAGTCTTTCTGGCCGTCGCGGGGCTTGCTCCCGGTTCTCAAGCTCCGGTATTCACGCGGAAAGAATGGAAATCAAGCTGTAAGGCCCTACCAGACTCTCTCGCAGCTGGATGACCGTTCATATCTGGACGGCTCCACAACGGCTCCGGGATATCTTCCCGTCTCTCTCGGGAACCCGGACCTGAAATGGGAGACAACGGTCGCCTCGAATTTCGGAGTGGACTTTGTCGTGGGGAAGGGTCGCGTGACCGGCTCAATCGATCGGTATACGCGTAACACACGGGACCTGCTTCTGCGGCGCTCCATATCGTCCGTTTCGGGATTTTCGTCCATCCTGCAAAACATCGGCAAGACGCAAAACAAGGGACTGGAGCTTCAGATGTCCACGTTGAATCTCAGTCGTGGGACATTCTCATGGCGCACCGATCTGGTGTACTCGCGCAACAGGAACAAGATCGTGGAGCTGTATGGTGATCAGACGGACGATCTCGTGAACGCATGGTTTATCGGACAGCCGATCACGGTCAACTACGACTACAAGTTTGGCGGGATCTGGCAGCTCACCGACGACATCAAGAATTCGCCTCAGCCTACGGCCAAGCCGGGGGATGTTCGCGTGGTGGATGTGAACGGTGATGGAAAAATCGACGTTAATGATCGCACGCTGATTGGAAGCCTGGAGCCCAGCTACACCGCAGGGCTCACGAACACGTTCACATTCGGCCCGCTGACGCTGAGCGGCTACTTCACGTCCGTTCAGGGGGTGCTGCGCGCGAACCCGTTGCGCGGGAGCACCCAGGTGCAGGCCGAGGTGCGGCGCAATATTCCCAAATACGAATATTGGACGCCCACCAATCCCATCAACACCTACCCTTCGAACATCAACGAGACACAGGGCGGGGGCAGCAATCCCCTGGGTGTCGATTTTTTCGAAGACGCGAGCTTCGTAAGACTCAAGGATCTGTCGTTCGCGTACCAGGTGCCGGGATCGTTCGGCAGCCGGTTTGGAGCGCGATCGGCGCGCGTCTACCTGAACGGTCGAAATCTGTGGACCAAGACAAAGTGGACGGGGCTCGATCCGGAGCTATCGGGCCAGCGGTCTGTTCCGCTCGAGAAGAGCGTAATTGGCGGCCTCGAGCTGCGCTTCTGATCGCCATCACGCCAACATACATACACGGGACAACACGATGAATATGCGAATCACGCGGCAACGGCTCGCCGCCATCACGTTCCTCGGCGCGATGCTGCTGCTTCCCGCGGGCTGCAGCGAGAAGGGTCTTACCGAGGCGCCCGCGTCGATACTCGTCGCGGACAACCTGTACACGGATCTGGCGGGGTTCGAAGCCGGATTGAACGGGCTGTACTACAACGTCCGCCGCGAACGCTACGGTCGCAATAACGATAACAACGCCATCATGAATACGACCATGACCGGCGGCGTCGACAATGCGTTCGGGATGTATCTCGCGCCCGATACCGAGAACATCATTCATTTCTGGGGCGTGTTCAATACCCCGCTCGACAATCAGCTTCGGACCGTCTGGTCATGGCTGTATCAAACCATCAACGCCGCCAATACGATCATCGATCGCGCGGAGAATCCAGCGGTCCGATGGACGGCAGCCGACAAGAATCGCGTAGTCGCAGAAGCGCGCCTGATCCGGGCGTGGGCCTATCGGCACCTGACGTACATGTGGGGTGACGTGCCGCTCAATCTCAGTGAAACGACTGAGGCCAAGACCGACTGGGACCGCACACCCAGGGCGGAGGTCCGCATGCAGATGGAGCAGGACCTTCTATTTGCCGAAGCGAATCTCCCGCCGACATCGGCGAACCCGGGCAAGCTGGTGAAAGCCGTGGCGCAGCATTACCTGGCCGAGCTTTATCTGGCCATGGGCCAGCCCGCCAAAGCCGAGGCGGCGGCAGAGGCGGTGATCAACAGCGGGTTGTACAGGCTCATCACCGCACGGTACGGCGTTAATGCGACCCAGGAAGGCGTACCGTTTCTCGATCAATTCATAGATGGAAACGTCAACAGGAACCAGGGGAATACCGAGGTGTTGTGGGCGATGCAGTTGCAGCAGAACGTCGCGGGCGGTGGCGGAAACATCATGCGACGGACGTGGGTCACTCGCTATTACACCCAGCCCGGGCTGGCAGTGGCGCATGAATTCGGGGGACGCGGCATCGGGCGGCTCGGCATCACCCGCGCGGCTCTCAACCTGTACCAGCCAAGCGACGATCGCGGAACGAAGTTCGCCATTCGACGCTTTTACCTCATCAACCGCACCCCTGTGCCGGCGGGCAAGAAGCTCGGCGACACCATTTTTACCAGCACGGGCCCCAACCCCACCAATGATGTTCAGCGCCGAATCTGGCCGAGCACCAAAAAATGGGATTGGACTGATCCGCTAAACGCGCTGATCGATCCGCAATATGGGGATCAGCCGTATCTTCGCGTCGCCGATACCTACCTGCTCCTCGCCGAGGCCAATTTTAGGCTCGGGAAGACGACCGAAGCGGCCGCCGCGATCAACACAGTGCGCCTTCGCGCAGGAGCGACCGCGATCACTCCCGCCCAAGTCACGCTGGCATTCATTCTGGATGAGCGCTCGCGCGAGCTGGTTTCTGAGGAACACCGGCGCTACACGCTGCTTCGCACCGGCACCTGGCTGAGCCGGACGCAGGCCATGAACACGCTGGCCGGACCTTTCATAACGCCGCGAGATACGCTCTATCCCATTCCGCAATCGGTGATCGACGCGAATAGCGGCAAGCCGATGGCACAGAATCCGGGCTTCTGACGCGGAGCGCCCTCACCGTTTGATTTTCCGCCTGTGAGCACGAAGTGGAGGAGGCTGAGCCGTCTCTGCGTTCTCGGCCTGGCGCTTCTGCCTGCGTCCGTATCCCGGGCGCAGACGGGGGTTGCCGGGCCGCGCGTAAAGATTTCGCTCAACGACGGATGGAGGTTCTATCCGGATGGACTGAGCTTCGCCGAGCGGACGGCCACGGCTGATACCGGATGGCAGCAGGTATCAGTTCCCCATACATGGAACGTCACTGACCCCTTTGACGACGTGCAGGGCTACCGGCGGGGCGTCGCGTGGTACCGGCGGCGGCTCGACCTCCCGGATTCACTCAGGGGCCGCCGCCTGTACCTTCAATTCGAAGGCGTTAATCAGGTCGCGCGTGTCTACGTGAATGGCGCGTTCGCGGGCGAACACAAGGGTGGGTACACCGCATTCACGATCGAGATCACCGACCACGTCCGCTTCGACACGATCGGTCGGGGCAATCTTGTGGCCGTTCAGGTCGATAATTCGCACGATCCATCCATCGCTCCCCTGTCGGTTGGGTTCGCGCTCTACGGGGGGATCTACCGCGACGTTTGGCTGATCGCGACGGCGCCCGTTCACTTCAGCATGGACGACCACGGCTCGTCGGGCGTGGCGGTATCTACGCCTGCTGTCTCCGAGCGTAGCGGTGTGGTGCGCATCGAAGCGACCGTGACAAACGAGCTTCCCGTATCGCGCCGAGTCCTGGTGCGTAACACCCTCACGGATGCGTCAGGTTCAACCGTGGCTGGTGATAAATCAGAAATCGTTTTGGCCGCGGGCGACCGGGCCCTGGTTTCCCGGCTGTTGCCGGCGGTGGCGAACCCGAAGCTTTGGTCTCCGTCCAGTCCATATCTCTACTCCCTAACGACGGAGATTCTCGCCGAAGACGGCACGCCGCTGGACCGTATCAGCGGCAATGTCGGTTTCCGGTGGTTCCGGTTCGCTCCGGACAGCGGATTTTTCCTGAACGGCTCGCGCCTTCTCATCAAAGGCACCAATCGCCATCAGGATCGAGCGGGCTTCGGCTCGGCCCTCTCGGACTCGCAACACGTGAGCGATTTGCGCTGGATAAAGGATATGGGCGCCAATTTCGTGCGGCTCGCGCACTACCCGCAGGACCCCTCGGTGCTCGACGCGGCTGACCGCCTCGGACTGCTCGTATGGGAAGAGATCCCGGTGGTCAACTACATCACTCCCTCCGCCGAGTTTGCCCGCAACTCACGCACGATGTTGCTCGAAATGATCCGGCAGCATCGCAACCATCCGTCCGTGGTTCTCTGGGGGACGATGAACGAGGTATTCCTCTGGAGTCCCCAGGGCGCCCGCATCGGCCGGCAGAACGATACGTCGTACATGCGCCAGGTACGCGATTTCGCGCGGAGCATGGACAGTCTCGCCCGCGCTGAAGATCCGTCACGTCTCACAGCCATGGCTATACACGGTAGCAACGACTATGACATTTCGGGTGTTGCCGAAGTGCCCCAGGTTCTGGGAATCAATATCTACAGCGGGTGGTATAGCGGCCGGTTCGAGGACCTGGGAGCTGGTCTCGACAGGCGCCATGCCGCCATGCCGGACCGCGTGATTTTCGTCAGCGAGTACGGGGCCGAAGACGACGAGCGTGTGAACTCGTTGCATCCGGCGCGGTTCGACTTCAGCGGCACATGGATGCGCCTTTTTCACGAGTCGTATCTCAGGCAGATGAACGCGCGACCGTGGCTCGGGGGCACGGCGATTTGGAGCCAGTTCGATTTCTCGCAGCCCGAAACAGGGGGCAGCATCCCCTATATGAACCAGAAAGGGATGCTGACCTGGGACAGGCGCCCGAAGGATTTCTTCTATCTGTACAAGGCAAACTGGAATCCGGCACCCACGGTTTACATAGCCAGCAGGGGGTGGACGCGAAGGACCGGGACCAAGTTGGACGCGGCGCCAGGCGCAGGGCCGTCACCGGTGACGCAACCAGTCAGCGTCTATTCAAATCTTCCGAGCGTCGAGCTTTTCGCGAACGGCCGCTCGCTCGGGATCAAAGTGCCGGACGATGTGAAGCACGCAACGTGGGATGTGCCCTTCGTGCACGGCAACAATACGCTCGAAGCCCGGGGTGCAGTGCGTGGACAGGTGTATGCCGATCGTCTGGAGATCGCGTTTACCTACCGTCCGCCCTTCCTTGCCGATCCGTCGGTGGTGTTCGAGCAACTGGCCGTGAATGTCGGCGGAAGTGCGCAGGTCGCCGGTCGTGACGGTCTCGTCTGGGAAGGGGACCAGCCCTATGTCCATGGCAGTTTCGGATATGTCGGCGGCGAGCCCAGGATGTTCGACAAGGACCTGGCGATCACGGCTTCGCCCGATACTCCTCTCTACTTCACGTATCAGCTTGGCATCGCGAACTACGTAATGGACGTGCCCGACGGTGAGTACGAGATAGAACTGCATTTCGCCGAACCTGAGGCGAAGCCAGGCGAGCGCGTCTTTGACGTGACCGTCAATGACCGCGTGGTGGAGCGGTCGCTGGACCTCGCGACTCGGTTTGGAATAGCCCGGGCAGGCGCCATAAGCGCGACCGTTACCGCCGATCAAGGACGTGGGATCAGAATCGGCTTCGCCGCGAGCAAGGGAAAGCCAATCCTTAACGCGATACGCGTGCGGAGAAGGTAAGACCGGTGGGCCTGTCTGCTCTCCTCCTGGCTCTGGCCATCACGCACGCACGTGTCGACTCGGCCGCGACTGTTCACATTCTCGCTGACACGACCAGTGTCATAGTGCACGTGACGGTGCCCTCGGCTCCATCGCTAGTAGGGACGGCGGTCCTCGGAACAATCACCGCGGCTGGCGATGGCGGCACATTGTGGGCGGGCACGATCGGAACGTTCGCCGCCGGGAACAACGGCGCCGCAATCCTGAGGGGGCGGGTAGCGGGATTGCATCCGAAGCGCTGGAGTCCGCGGACGCCGGAGCTGTATCACCTCACGTTGAGGGCCGGCTCCGGAAGCAACGGGCTGGAGCGGCGCGTCCGATTCGGCTTTCGGAGCGTAAGCGCGGAGAACGGACGCATCCTCCTCAACGGGAAACCCATCTTTTTGCGCGGCAACGCGATCAACCCGCCCGAGCGGAACATTCCGGATTCGCTGGAAGAGAACCGTGCGTTCGTGGAAGCCTACGTCCGCTATCTCAAGAGCGTGAACGTCAACATCATCCGGCTTTTACGGCATTCGCAGATATGGTTCGACGTTTGTGACGAGCTGGGAATGATGTTGTTTCAAGGCAATTACGGGACTCCCAGGGGGGGCAAGCCGACTCAGGCACCGGCGGTTCCTCTCTCTGAGAGCGTGGCGTGGTACAAGGGGGAGGTTCTGGGTCCGCTGGTGAATCACCCTAGCGTGGTCGTGTACGTGCTCAGCAACGAGCAGGCGGATCGGGAGATCCACTACCTCAGCTCTGGTGCTGACGGAATCAACAGCTTTCTGATCCAGATGTATGACTCGCTCCGCGCGTGGGATCCGACGCGTCTCTACATAGCGAACGCGGGTTACGGGTTCGGCAGAGCGGGCGACATATGCGATCTCCATCGTTATTGGGGCTGGTACTACAACAGCTTCCTCAGCTTCTATACGATGCGGGACCCGAAGGTTTGCTGGCGAACGGACAAGATCCAGCCGATGACGATGACGGAAAACGTCGGCAATTACACCGGTGTGACCGGCGCGTTCAATCTCGTCTCGAATACCAAGCAGCCGGACTCGCAGCTTAACTGGACGGGGCATGCGCCCGAATCCGAACAAGCGCCGCGGGCTCTCGCCTACCAGGCCTGGATGGCGGGCCAGGCAATCGAGATATACCGGCGCAGCCGGGAACAGAATCCCAACCTTGCTGGCATCACGCCGTTCACGATCATCTTTCATAACTGGGGCGGCATCCGCGGCTTCGACGACATGAGGCCCAAGCCGGTCGCGCGCCAATACGGCGTTTCCTTCCAGCCGGTGTTGCTGAGCTGGGAGCTGTGGACGTTGCAGGTGTACGCTGGCTCGACGATCCGGCCGGTCGCGCACGTCGTCAACGACAGCGACGATGGCCGGGATCTGGTTGATGTCACTCTCCAGTATTCACTCATCGATGCCAGCGGTGAGAATCGCTTGCGCGGTGCGATTTCTTTGGGGAACGTTTCGTATTATGCCGCGCGTGGAACACGCGTGGAGGTACAGCTTCCTGCCGATCTCCCCACCGGCGAATACGATTTGCGCGGAACGCTGCTTAGCGGGCGCGATACGATGTCCGTGAACACTGTCCGCATTTTCGTGGCGGCGCGATCGTCCATACCTGAAGTCGGACGGTTGACGCGCCGGGTCAAAGTCTACGATCGCACCGGCCGGACGCTGCGAGCGTTACGCGCCAATCGGGTGACCGCAACGTCGGTCAGCTCGTTGGAGCGCCTCGTCGCCTCGCGCGACCTGCTGGTGATCGGCGCCGACGCATGGGACGGAGACATCACGCAGGCGGGACCCCGCCTCAACCGGTTCATAGCGGATGGTGGCAGGGTGCTGATCCTGGAGCAACAGCCGACGCAGTTCGATGGGAGCTGGCTTCCGGCTCCGGTCCGCATGGCGCGGGGAGCGCTGGATCATTCCCTGGTCATGCCCGGCGGTCGGCCATTCCGGGAAGGCATGGCGGTCAACCCCGAACGGCCGGCGCACCCGATACTCACTGGAATCGATCGAGATCGACTCTTTCTTTGGTCTGATTTTACGGATTGGGACGAGTCGAAGCCGGGATTCCCACAGGTGTATCCGGTAACCCGCGGATTCGCGCTGGCTGACCCTGGTAAACTCGAGCGGGTTGCCGTGGTTGCCAACTACGATCACGGTCTCGAGGGTCTCGCCATCGCCGAACTATTCGAGGGACGAGGCTCGGTGGTCATGACCGGCTTGGAGATTGTTAATCGTGTCGGGCTCGATCCGGTGGCCGATAGGCTGCTTCGGAATCTCGTGCGCTACATGGGCTCCGATATGGAGCACGTCAACGCGCTGCTGTTCGAGTCGAAGATCATCTGGGGCGATTATGCCTCCGAACGGGGCCTGCTCACGGGGATACACAGCGGACTGATCCTGAACACGGTGCCGGCGGTTCCCGCAGATCTCGCGGAGCGGTACCCGATCACCGTCAACGAGAATGGGTTCGTGTACGCCGGCGGGAGCGGCGGATGGAACACCAAGCCCGCAGTCCAGTATTTCGGAAAAGGCAGGCGCCCGTTCGGCCCGTACGCCTTCAGCTACGGCGGCTCGGTAGTTTTCCCGGACAGCGTCGCCCCGTATGGAGAAGGACGCGTCTGGCTGCGCGTTCCATCCAGCCGGAGGGCGATGACCACGGTCGTTAATAATCCGGTGAATGTCACTCTCGATTTCGAGATTATGGTGAACGGGACGAGACAAAGCGTCAAACTCCCACCGAATCAGACTCTCCGCCTCGAGACTCCGGTGCGCGGGGGCGACACGCCTCTCGCGATTGTTTTTCGCGGCGACCGCCGGGCCGTGCTCCTGGAAACCGATTTTCAGTGACGCACCCGACCTTCGATCTCTCTGGCAGGGTGGCTGTGGTTACAGGCGGCTACGGCGTCCTCGGCGGGAGCATCGCGAGCGCGCTCACGGCAGCGGGAGTGAAAGTGGCGGTGCTCGGACGCGGGCGCGAGGTGGCGGAAGCGAAAGCCGCGGAGCTATGCGCCTCCGGTGGCCAGGCCATCGCCCTCGTGGCGGATGTCCTCGACACTGACGCTCTCCGGGCTGTGCGTGAGGAGCTCGTCAGCGCATGGGGCCCGCCCGACATACTGGTGAACGCGGCGGGAGGAAACGTCCCGCGCGCCAGAACGGATTCGACCTCGGTGTTCGAGATGCCGCTCGACGCTTATGAAGAGGTCGTCGCACTCAATCTCAAGGGAACCGTGGTAGCAACTCTCGTTTTCGGCGAACTCATGGCGGAAAAAAAAAGCGGCTCGATCGTGAACATCTCGTCCATGGCCGCCCAGCAGGCACTGACCGGAGTCATGGGATATTCAATCGCGAAAGCCGGGATAGACAACTTCACCAGATGGATGGCTGTGGACATGGCGCGCCGCTACGGAGACGGAATTCGCGTGAACGCCATCGCGCCTGGATTTTTCATCGGGAATCAGAATCGCAAAGTGCTGATCAACGAGGACGGCAGCCGCACTCAACGGGCTGAGGCGATCCTTGCCAAAACGCCAATGGGCCGGTTCGGATCCGCCGACGAGGTGAATGGCGCCGTGCAATGGTTGTGCAGCGATGCTGCATCGTTCGTCACCGGCGTAGTGATTCCGGTGGACGGCGGCTTCAGCGCCTTCAGCGGCGTTTGAGTATGCGGCTCGGACTCGGTCTTTATCGCGGCTCACTTACCGAAGACAATTTTGAGTTCGCGAAGCAGGCGGGCGTCACTCACCTCGTTGTGCACCTGGTGGATTACTTCAACGGTGCCAACCCCTCTCTCGAGAGCGGGCCTCCGAATCGCGGTTGGGGCATCACGACGAACCAGAATATCCCCTGGACGTTCGACGATCTTTCTTCACTGAAGAAGAGAATCGAAGCCAACGGCCTCACGTGGGAAGCGATCGAGAATTTCGATCCATCGCACTGGCATGACATCCTGCTGGATGGTCCGAAAAAACGGGCACAGATGGAGCTGGTCAAGCGCACGATCCAGGTGATCGGACGCGTAGGCATCCCGGTCATGGGCTACAATTTCAGCATCGCCGGGGTGTGGGGTTGGACGAAAGGTCCATTCGGGCGTGGCCAAGCCAAAGGGATTCGCTACGACGAATCCGCGATCGATCCCGGCCTGCCGATTCCCAATGGCATGGTCTGGAACATGGTCTACGATCCCGACGCCGGTCCCGGCACAGTTCCGCCCGTGAGCGACGCGGAGCTATGGGACCGATTCGAGTGGTTCCTCCGAGAGATCATGCCGGTGGCGGAAGAGAGTGGGGTTCGCCTGGCCCTGCATCCCGACGACCCGCCAGCCGATTCACTTCGTGGCGCGGCCCGGCTCGTCAATCAGCCATGGAAATATCAGCGGGTTCTCGACCTCGTTCCCAGTTGTGCGAATGCGCTCGAGTTCTGTCTTGGATCGCTGCAGGAAATGCGCGAAGGAAATGTCTACGAAAGCATCGAAGAGTACGGCCGACAAGGAAAGATCGCATACGTCCACTTCCGCAACGTCCGTGGCAAGGTTCCTTCTTACCAGGAAGTCTTCGTGGATGAGGGCGATCTCGACATGATCCGCGTGATCTCGGCGTTGCGGAACGTCGAATACGACGGCGTGCTTATACCCGACCATACTCCCGAGATGACCTGCGGCGCCCCGTGGCATGCGGGTATGGCGTACGCGTTGGGATACATTCGCGCAGCGATGCAGGCCGTGGACCGGTTGGGTTAATCCGAAAACAGGTATCGGGTATCAGGCACCGTTAACCGATAGGTAGTAATAGGTAATACCTGTTTCAGGCCACCGCCTCCAATGGCTGCGCCGGTTCCTCCGGCTGCACCAGCGCGATGTCGAGCACCTGACTCAGCGTCTCCACCGGATGGAATGTCAGCAGCTCGCGCACTTCGTCGGGCACGTCCTCG
>JBPCJJ010000082.1:0-10072 GCA_051005405.1 Gemmatimonadaceae bacterium
GAGGCATGAATCCGTCTAGAAGCCGCTCCCCCCGCCGCCGCCGCTTCCCCCGCCGCTCGAGCCGCCGCCGCCGGACCCGGAGGAGCTCGGGCTGGAT
Source organism: Gemmatimonadaceae bacterium (assembly GCA_051005405.1). Classification (GTDB taxonomy): domain Bacteria; phylum Gemmatimonadota; class Gemmatimonadetes; order Gemmatimonadales; family Gemmatimonadaceae; genus JACDCY01. Next base: position 98 of record JBPCJJ010000082.1, read on the forward strand.
GACATCGTGCTGCTCGCCGACGACGACAGCGCGCTCATCCGCGACGAAAAGTGAGCGGCGTTGAAGTGGCCCATGCTGCTTCCCGTGTACCAGCTGGGCGGATCGCGGTAGATGTCCTCGAATGCGCGCGCCCACTTCTTCTCGACCCGGAACGCCATGGCGTATGGCAGAAAGCGCTCGAACATCTCCGGTGACGTGATCATCTGCTTGTACCGCTCGCTCTCCACGCGGGAGAGAAATTCGCGGAAGCCGAGGGCGGACTCGCGTGCCCGAGCGCCGGCTTCGGTTCTGGCGGGCATCAGGACGGCGAACACCAGCAGCATCACGCAGCTCACGCCAGCCGCGAAAAACATCGCAACGGGCGAGATCCACACCATCCCCCTCGCGGCGGACAGAAACGCGATGCCCGCGCCGATGATCAGCGCCAGCGCCGCGAGCCCGAGCCAGTTGTTCTTCACCGTGTCGGGTCGGTGCACGTAATGGCCGCGCTCGACGAGCTGCTCGTACAGGGCGTTCTGGATCTCAGGGAGCGACTTGTAGAATTTGTTCTGCAGATCGGAGAGCTTGACGGAATCCGCCCCGGTGAACAGCGCGTCGAGATACCGCTCCTCGTGCCGGGTGAGCCCGCTCCACGTTCGCCGCGGCTGCAGCAGAAAGAACTCGAACTCCGTATCCGTCACGAGTCCCAGCAGCCTCTTCTCGGTCTGCTCCTCGATCCTCAGGAACCCCCTGACCGCCAGATCCACGAGCGTCGCCGTGATGTCGTGCATCTCGGCGCGATGGTCCACGAGCGTCCCCACCTCCGCGGGCGACAGCCCCCCGACCGGCTCGTACGCGACCGCGATCGGGAGGTCCTCGGGATCGCGCCCTCGCCGCCGCCACGTCCTGAACGCGAGCACGAACACCAGGAAGGGAAGCGCCAGCGGCCACCAGCGGATCGCTTCCCGGGCGGCATGCTCGGTCTGGCTGGGGCGTGAAGCTATGTGCCCCGGCGGCCAGCCCATTCCGATCGTCATCCCTTCGAACGGCTGCAGCTCGCGTCGCGACGTGAACGTGACGACGTTGCCGGTCGTGTCAATGTCCGCCTCCGCGGACGTCGAGCCGAGCCCGCCCGTGTACACGGCCGCGCGCGTGACCCTCACGCCCGGGGGCAGCGAGACGCGGGCGCGAGCGCGCGCGATCGGCATGTCCCAGAAATTCCCGGTGACGTTCCAGTACAGCTCGTCCAGCGCACCGGCGTCGCTGTCCTCGTAGAAGAACCGGATCGCGTTCGACACGCGATAGCGGATGACTACCTGCCGCTCGGCGTCACGGGCGCCCGGGACGTAAATGCGCAGCTTTCGTGTCCCGTCGCCGCTCTCCCGCTCGACCCGCAGCGGGCTCCCCGCCGAATCCGTGATCTCGCCGACCTCGAGGTCGAGGCGCACCGACCGGCCCTGCGCTGTGTTGTGTCGCAGGGACAGCTCGCGGACGATCCCGTTCCACTGGCCCGTAAACGCCACGGTCAGACGCTCCGTGACGTCCATGACGCCGTCCGCGCCGACCTCGAGCACGGCGTCGAACTCGGCCAGCCGGATGGATTTCTCCTGCGCGCCCGCTGTCGGCGCCAGCATCGCCAATCCCAAGGCCCATACACAGCAGCGGCCCGCGCTCATTTTACGAACCTGGTCGGACAGGCCGCAGCGCGCAGCACGCAGCACGCAGCGTCGTTTCCATCAGCGTCCTAGAACTGAACCTGGGGCAGGACCTTGTCCTCCGCCTCCGCCTCGAAAAACTGTAGAGGCTGAAACCCCATCGGCCCCGCCATCATGTTCGATGGGAAGGTCATGACGGCCGTATTGAGGTCGCGCACGACTGCGTTGTAGTAGCGCCGCGAATTCTGCACCGCGTCCTCGATCGTCGCGAGCTGTGCCTGCAGATCCCGGAATCCGCCCGATGCCTGCAACTCCGGATACGCCTCGACAGCGACGTTGAGCCCGCGCAGCGCCGACGTCAGACCGGCTTCGGCGGCGGCTCGCTCGGCGGGGCCCGCTCCCTGAGCGGCGACGGCCCGCGTGCGGGCCTGCGTCACGGCATCGAGCGTCTCGCGCTCGTGCGACGCATAGCCCTTCACGGTGGTGACGAGGTTCGGCACGAGGTCCGCGCGCCGCTTGAGCTGCACGTCGATGTCCGACCACGCGTTCTGCGCGCGCACGCGCAGCCCGACGAGCTTGTTGTAGAGAGCGATGACGCCGAACACCAGCAGTGCGGCAACGACGAGGATCAGGATCAGCGTTGTCACGGGCGGCTCCCGGGTGAGTGTCGCGGTGCGCTACTCCCGGAAGTTAAGTCCTATCGCCCCCTCATGCTCGGCTCGCGGTGTTTTTTCGGGCCTCGGGATCGTTCCGCCAAATGATGTACGAATAAGCCAGCACGGCTATCACGAGCACCCAAGGAGCAAACCCGAGCACGGGCTTCGCAAGAGCTGGAGCCAGCAGGGCGGAGAGCACGATGAGCGCACCCACAACTACGAACAAACGCCCACTAAAACGATGCGTGCGATCCCAGACGCGATCGCTCGAGAGCGTCCACGGCGTCTTGATCCCCACGAACCAGTTTGGCCGCATGCGCGGCATAAGATTGCCCAGGACGATGAACAGAATTCCCACTCCGGCTGGCACGATGCGCGTTATCGGGATGCCGACGCCAACCGCTGCGGCGAGAATCAGCAGATGCACACCCAGCATAAAGATCATCAACGTGATGATCAAGATGTCGTAAGTGCTTTTGAACTTGGTGTAGTTGGCGCCTCTCGGATCGATTCTGGGCAGCACATAAAAGAGACCAAGCTGGGCCACGAGAATGAGAGGCATCAGAAATGCGCCCCACTCACGGCTCATCCAGCCGTCCACCTCACCCGAGAGATTCCAGTGCGTCGGCACACGCTCCGGGAGATCGGAGTAGACGGCGGCTGAGGCGCCGAAAGCCAGCACGATGACGAGAAGAGGAATCCATTTGCGCATGGTCATTTCCCGGGCTTGAGCCACTTGACGAGGTGCTCTACGACTTCGTGGAAGACGGTAGTGTTGAGCTCGTACACGATGTGCTGACCGTCGCGCTCAGCCAGGATCAGGTCCGCCTCGCGCAGCACGCTCAGGTGCCGCGACACCGTCGCCCAGCTCGTAGAAAATTTCTCGGCGATGTCGCCCGACGTCCGCGGGCCCCGACGCAGCAGCTCCAGGATCTCGCGGCGGGTGGGATCGGACAGTGCGCGGAAGACGTCGTTCATCTCATCCCGGGAAAGGTTGTTGCCGGGCAGGCATGATTGCATACTTAGCCAACGGTCTAAATATGTGTGGCGCAGCCATCAGGGTCAAGGGCCGTTCACCCCGCCGGGTCGGGCGTGAGTTGCATCTCGTCCAGAAAGCGGTTCCCGCCGGTGGGAATCCCGCGGCGCGAGTGGACCCGCGTCAGTACCAGCCGGTCCTTGGTCCGCGTCATCCCCACGTACAGCAGCCGGCGCGATTCCTCGATCTCGCGCTTGGTCGGTCCGGGGTTTCTCCCGAGGCCGCCCGGGAGCTGCCCGTCCTCCACACCGAGGATGTACACTCGCGAAAACTCGAGCCCTTTCGTCGAGTGGAGCGTCAGAAGATTCACGCGTCCGGAGCCCAGCTCGACATCGCGACTCGAAAGTATGACTCGCTCGAGAAATCCCGCGATCTGCGCGCGGAGCGGCTCGCCGGCGAGCTGCTCGACGAGCGGTCGAAGTCGATTCATCGCGGCGGGGTAACGATCTTCGGCGCTCTTGTCGCCCTGTATCTTGGCCATCCTGGTCTCGCCGCCCAACAACTCGATCACGTCCTCCATGGGCGGCAGGCGATCGTCGCCCGAGATCTCCCGTTCGCCGCGGTATAGCTCGAGGCAGTCGCTGCGCTTGGCGAGCGAATAGAACGGGGTCAGCCGCCGTAGCAAGCGGGCTTCGGTGCCGAGCGTTTCCTGGTCGGCGAGCGCGAGCGCGATGCCAAGCTGGTCGAGCAGGCTCACGAGCGCCGTCTTCCGCGCTCGAGCGACTTTCGCTTCACCAAGGGCCAGGAACACCTGCGCGAGGGTGAGCGTGTCGTCGAGCGCCCTGTGGGACTGGCCCGGGTCGATCCTGTAGCGGCCTGCGATATCGGCCAGTTTCGCGCTTCCCTGATGGAGTTCGCGCGCGAGTGGGAGCGTGTCGTAGGTGCACAGCTCCGGGGCGCCGAGCGTCAGGGTCATCCTTCGCAGGACGGGGAAGTCGAACCTGTAACCGTTGTGCGCCACGAGCACGTCGCTGCCGCAAAACTCGCTGAACCGCGGCCAGACGCTCTCGAAGTGCGCTTCGCCCGCCACGTCGTCGTCGCTGATTCCGTGCGCACGCCGCGCCCCGGGAGTGATCGGCACGCGCGGCTTCACAAGGGAGTGAAGCCGATCCACGACCTCGCCGTTCCGGACCCGCACCGCGGCGATCTCTACTATCTCCGCCACTTCGATGTCGTTGTCGGTCGTCTCGAGGTCGATCGCGGTGAAGTCGGTGAACCGGTTGCTGAACCCGCTGGTGCGAATGAGCTGCGCGGCCTTGAAGGTGCCGAGCGCGATCCCGAACTCGGGCACGGCGCCCGCGGTAACGACCTCCGCCTCCGGCGGCGGCGACCCTCCGAAGCGAACATCCACCAACCCGATCGAAAGCAACATTCCCTTGAGGCCGATCTCCGCGCCGCCCATCGGCGCAAGCCAGACGGGGCGCTGCGTCGCTTGTGCATCGGCCAGCCGGCCCGCGAGCTTGACGACGTCGGGATCGTCAGCGGGATCGGACAGCTCGTCATGATGCTCCTCGAGCACGGTGCGGTATTCGCCCACGCGGTGTGATAGGAGCTCCTCGACCAACGATGCGAGATCGACATGCCTGGCGCCCAGTGCGGCGAGGTTCCGCAGGGCGTAGAAGGCGCGCCAGAGCTTCTTCGCGTCGCCATGATCGCGCGGGAGCACGCGAGCGAGCTCCGTCAGTTTGTCCACCAGCTCCTCGCGCGTTTCGTCCGCCTGCGCTCTCAGATCGTCGAACAGCGCCTTGGGCAAAACGACTTGAAGAAAGCTTTCCTGATGAATCTCGTCGTCTGGCTGCAGTATGACGCGGAGTGCGGCAATGACGTACTTGACCACCGGATCCTCGGCGAGCGCGCGGCCGGCGGCGAGGCGGCAGGGAACGCCGGCCGAAAGAAAGGCGGCCTCGGCTGCGCTTCCCATCTCGTTGGTCCGGTAGAGCAGAGCGAACTCGTCCCATTGGAGGCCATGCCGCTCGCGATCGCGGCGCACGTCGTCCAGCACCCATGCCAGCTCGGCGTTCTCATCCGAGAACGACCGTGCATCCACCGGAAACGGGGATTCGCGGTCCGTGCCCTCCGCATGAACACGGTCCCGGAAGATGGGCGTGTTGATCGTAATGAGCCGCCGCGCGAGGGCGACGACGTCGCGTGGGCAACGGCGGTTCTCGCCCAGCTCCGCGCGCGTGGTGCCGAAATCGTCCTGGAAGAGAACGAATACTTCGGGGTCAGCGCCCGCCCAGGAATAGATGGACTGCTCGTCGTCGCCCACCGCGAAGATGTTGCGGTGATCGCGGGCAAGCTCGCGGATGATTCCGTACTGAATCCTATTGAGATCCTGAAACTCGTCCACGAGCACGCAATCCCATCGCGAGCGCAGCTCCTGCGCGGCGACCGGGTTGCGGAGAAGCTCGGCGGTCTTGAGCACGAGCATATCGAAGTCGAGCAGCTTGCGCTGCTCGAGAAAGCGCCTGTATTTGTCGTACAGCTCTTGATCGTTGCGGCGCAGCTCATCGCCGCGAAACCTGTGCGCGGAGAATCGGGTCAGCACCCCGCGGTGCCAGGGCCTGTGCCCCTCAATGCGTCGGAGAACGGAGCGCTGATACTCCTCGTCCACGATTCCGAATCCTGGCTCGAGGTCGATATGAGAGCCGAGCTCCCGCAACAGCTCGGCGCAAAAGGAATGAATGGTGCCGCGCTTGATCTGATCGGCGCGCTCGCCAAGCTGTCGTTCGAGCCGGGCCGCGATTTCGCCGGCGGCCTTGTTGGTAAACGTGAACGCGCAGATGCGCGCGGGATCCATGCCGAGCTCTTCGATCAGATATCGGATGCGCGCGATGAGGCAGAAGGTCTTGCCCGCGCCGGGGCCCGCGAGGACGAGCATCGGGCCGCAGGCGGCTTCGATGGCGGTGCGCTGAGAGTCGGACGGCGAGTAAAGCTTGGTTTCCACTAACCGAAGTTATCGATTTTGCGGGGAACTACCTTGCGCGCAGCACGCAGCGCTTAGCTGATCCACGTCCCCAGCATGACTGCCAAGCCGCCGAATAACAGCGCCAAACCGCCGATCACACCTAAGATTGCGGCGATAGCGCGAGCAGTCAGCAGCAGCCCGCCGCCTACATGGCCGATTGTTTCGCGGCGCTCGGCCAGCTCCCGGTCAGTGATTCCCCAAAGGCCGAATGCGAAAAAGCATGTGCCGGCGGCGGCGATGACCAGGTTGCCGGGAGACGCGACTACCACCGCCGCGGCGAGTGCGATGAGCCCTCCGGCGGTGTCGAGTGCCAGCCGGCCATCGGACGCATTCCGCGCCCGCTCGCCGAGGAACTGGGGGAGGGAGGAGTTCCGGAGCTGGTCGGCCTCAGCCACTAGTTATGCGAGTCATGATACCCCCGACCTGACTACGCCCCGCGGAGGCTTGAAGCTCCGCGAGGCAGGATCAGCCATTTGAGAGACGCCGCTGATCGCCAGCGGCGCCTCTCGCTATTTGATTAGAAGATGACGCTCAAGCGCACGCCGGCGCTTGGGCCAATGGTCGGCGCGATGCTCACGACTGCATCACGTTTGGCATGATCGTCCGCCGGCGCTGACAACCCGCGACCCTGAGAACTCTGGCGTGATGAGCGTCGCGAGCGTGGTTCCACGAACAGCGTATGCGCACCAGCCAGAACTGCAAGTGTGCCGACAGCGACGTTCCAACTTCCCAATGCCGCCGCAGCTCCACCGTCCCCCAGGTTTGGTGCACCAAGGGCCACCCCGGCGGCCCCGGTCAAAACAGCTACCGCGCCGGCTCTGCTCGACGGCGCGTTCGCTCTTCCGCGCGGGAAGTTCCACGCGATGGCCATTCCATTCAGGAGGCTTGTTCCTGCGGAGGCAACCGCGTACTCGGGAGACACAGTTTCGCGCTCAGGAAAGGGGAAGGGGTATAGGGGGGGAGAGCCGTACGCCGGCTGGATCCGCGTGGCCTCAGCGGCGGTCAGCCCGGACTCTGCCAGCCATGCAACCAGAGCTGGATCGTCGGCTAGCTCTCTGATGCGCGCGTTATTGCGGGTCGCTCGAACGTTTTCGACGATATCGTCGCGTCCCGATCTCGCGACCAGATACGCCATCGCGCACAGCACTCCGCGATCGTCCACAAAGTACGGCTCGCGGGTGTCGGCGAAATGGATATTCCGCGGGAATACGCCCTGCTCGCGATAGCCGCGGAGCAGCTCCACGTTCCGCGCGCGCGCAGCGCGCTGAGCCGGTGACAGTGACGACACATCCGCATTGAGGAGCAGTAGTTCGGCGCCAGTGAGATGCTCCTGAATGCGCGCGACCTCCGACCGATGCCACCGATCGAGGGACGCCGTTCCAGGTCGCGAGCGACTACCGGTATCCGGCGACGAGGCGGCGACTGTAGTCGCAACTACAGCGACGATGAGCAGGCCGAGCTTTACCGACAGGTTAGGACGCATACGCCCTCCGTGCCGCCCGCTTGGGGCGGCGGAATGCGGCGAAGAGGACCATAGGCAACGCCGCGGAAATCAAAGGCCTGCACGCGTCTGAGGCTCATCGACCACATTTGCCGGGCGCTCGCCCGCGACGCGTGTGGTCCGCCTATCAGGATAATTGGGGTGGGGACGGGATTTCGCTACCCGCAACCTCGCAGCACTCGGCACCAAGCACCCAGCACGCAGCATGCGGTGCGCAGCATACGGCGCCGTTCCCGCGGTTCACCAGTCGGTGGGAACGTAATCCTTCAGGAACTTCCCCCACACATGCTCGCCGCCGTTGCAGCCCGCGATGATCGGATCGACGATCCGGGCAGCCCCGTCCACGATATCCAGGGGCGGATGAAACCTGTGCTCCGCCGTCTTCCGGGCGGCGATTTCCACGGGATCCTCGTCCGTCACCCAGCCGGTGTCCACACTGTTCATGTGAATACCGTCCGCGTGATAATCGGCCGCCGAGGTCCGGGTCATCATGTTGAGCGCGGCCTTGGCCATGTTGGTGTGCGGGTGCCGCGTCGTTTTGAATCGCCTGTAGAACTGGCCCTCGACCGCCGACACGTTCACGATGTGCTTGTCGCGCTCCGGCGTGCTGGTCATCAGCGGCTTGAGCCGCGCGTTGATGAGAAACGGGGCGATGGCATTCACGAGATGCACCTCCAGTAGCTCGACCGACGGCACCTCTGCCATCAGCAGTCGCCACGAATTGCGGCCGCGAAGATCGACCTGCTGAAGGTCCTTGTCGAGCTGCCCCTGAGGAAACAGCCGCTTGTCCGCGACGACATCTTCCGGAAGCAGCGCAACCTGCGACAGCGCGGCCGCGTGTGTCAAGCCGATTACTTCGGCCGCGGGCCCTTCCGCCGTGGGCGCGTCTCCGCCGCCGAGGATGTTCGCGCTTCGCAGCCCTTCGTGAGCGCCGAGCAGGCGCCGCGCGGATTCGGGCAGCCCCGATAGCGCCGCGCGCTCGTCGTCCATCATGTGCTCGTAGAAGTCCGGCGGGCGACGCACCGTCTGGCAGGCGTTGTTGATGATGAAGTCGAGCCGGCCCTCGGTTGCGATCAGATGCTGGCAGAACGCTTCCACGCTCGGGGTGTGCCGGAGGTCCAGGCCGAATATCTGAAGCCGCTCTCCCCAATCGGAGAAATCCGCCTCGCGAGCGTACCGCGCCGCTGAATCGCGGGGAAACCGCGTCGTCACGATCAGCCGCGCGCCGGAGCGGAGCAGCTTGATGCCCGCCTGGTACCCGATCTTCACGCGCCCGCCTGTTAGTAGCGCGACTCGGCCGCTCAGGTCGGCGAGCTCGTTACGCTTCGCGTAATTGAACTCGGCGCATTCCGGGCAAAGCTGGTCATAAAAGTGGTGGACCTGTGTGTAGAACCTCTTGCACACGTAGCAGTGCTGGGGTTCCACTGCTTCGCGGAACTCAGGATCGCCCTCGACTTCCTGCTGGTCGAAGTTTTCCGGGGCGAACGCGTTGGGCGTGTTGAACACGGGCGCGCTGCGGAGCTTTCGTATTCCCGTGGCGGCGAACGTGTCCTCCTCCCGCTGCACCTTCTCCGCCTTGCGCTTTCGGTTCGATACCTTCAGCAGTCGCCTGCGATCGATGGCGTCGGGGCGTGAAACTTTCCCAGCTGCCTGCAACAGCCGCTTCCGCTCGTCGTCGGGAACTCCCGCGAGCGTAGCCCTGTCGTCAACGATGGATTCGAGCAGCTCCACTGCCGCGCGGAGCTGCGAGGGGTCGATCGGCTTGGGTGTCATTCGTCGCTGGTGAGTCGGCGCTGCTGCTTTCTTAACGAGCGCTTCTTTTTCGATTCGACCCGCGCGCGCAGCGCGGAGCGGGAAGGTTTGGTCGGCTTTCGCTTCTTGGGTCGCGCGAGACCCGCCCGGACGACTTCGGCCATGCGCTCCATCGCGATTTCGCGGTTCCGTAGCTGGCTGCGCGTGTCGCTGGCAACCACCCGGAGGCTGCCGTCCGCGGTCAGCCGGCTCGCGAGCTTGCGGAGCAGCCATGCCCTGTCCGCGGGAGCGAGCGCGCGCGACTCGGAGATGCTCCACACCACTTCCACGCGCGACGATGTCTTGTTCACGTGCTGGCCCGAGGGGGCGGAGGGGAGGGGAAGAAGGAAGGAGGAGGCAACAGGGGGGGGTGCGGAGGGGGGAAGAAC
>JBPCJJ010000083.1:0-7328 GCA_051005405.1 Gemmatimonadaceae bacterium
GACGCCGACGGTCTCGTCCGGCACCGCGTCATCGGCGAGATTCTGGCGGCGAACGCGTTCGACATTCCGAAGAGCTGGGTGCGCCAGATGGTCGACAGCTACGCCGAGGCATACCAGATCCCGGAGACCGAGCGGGACAATTTTACCGCGGAATTCCTTCCGATCGCGGAGCAGCAGGTACGGCGTGACCTCATCGTCGATACGCTGGCCGAGAGGGAGAATTTGAAGGCGAGCGAGAAGGACCTCGACGACCGGATCACGGAGATGGCGGAAAAGCGCGGCGCGAATCCGGGGCAGGTGTATGCTTCACTCGAGAAGTCGGGGCGACTCAAGGAGCTCGAGCGCAGCCTGACCGAGGACAAGGTTTTCAAGTGGTTGCTCGACCAGAACGAAATTCAGGCAGATGCCTAAGCCCGATCACGAGGAAGAAGAGAACGACATGCCAACCATCTACACTCCATACGTAATCGAGCGGTCCAGTCGCGGTGAGCGGACGTACGACGTCTTCTCGCGGCTGCTCATGGACCGCATCGTCTTCATCGGCACGCCCATCAACGACGACGTCGCCAACATCGTCATTGCCCAGCTCCTGTTTCTCGAGGCGGACAATCCGGAGCGCGACATCCACCTGTACATCAACTCGCCGGGTGGATCCGTTTCAGCGGGAATGGCGATCTACGACACCATGCAGTTTCTCAAGTCGCCGGTGAACACGAACTGCATGGGGCTCGCGGCAAGCATGGGCGCGTTCCTGCTGGCGGCGGGTCGCCCGGGCAAGCGCTCCGCGCTGCCGCACGCGCGCGTGATGATCCACCAGCCTTCCGGCGGCGCGCAGGGCACGGCAGCCGACATCGAGATCATGGCGCGCGAGATACTGTACCTCCGCTCGCAGATGAACCAGCTCTTCGCCAAGCACACCGGCAAGCCGATCGAGCAGATCGAGCGCGACATGGACCGCGACCGCTTCATGTCCGCCGAGGAGGCGAAGGCGTACGGAGTGATCGACAACGTCATCTCGCACCGTGGCGAGATAGAAGAAGCGATTAACAAGAAATAGCGCAGTTTGACTGGGGATGCGGACCCCACGGGGCGGGAGTAACCAGTTAACTTGGTGTATCAGTTAATAAGCAGCACCCCGGCACATTGTTCTTGACCGTTTCGGGAGCCGTCATTAACTCTCGAATCAGGATGTTTGACCGGGTAAAACGTCTGGCGCCGAGCGCTCATGTCGCAGGATAAACACCTCCGTTGCTCGTTTTGCGGAAAGTCGAAGGATTCGGTCCGGAAGTTCATCTCCGGCCCGTCGGTGTACATCTGTAACGAGTGCATCGCGCTCTGCAACGAGATCCTGGCAGAGGACGAGGAGCGCGAGGTAGCGGAGGCGATTACCCAGGTTCCTGCCCCGCAGGAGATCAAGGACGTCCTGGACCAGTACGTCATCGGCCAGGAGCACGCGAAGAAAGCGCTGTCCGTCGCGGTCTACAACCACTACAAGCGCATCAACTCGCAGTCCCTCAAGGACGACGAAGTCGAGCTCGACAAGTCCAACATCCTGCTGATCGGCCCCACGGGCGTCGGCAAGACGCTCCTGGCGCGGACGCTCGCGCGGATCCTCGACGTCCCGTTCACTATCGCCGACGCGACCACGCTCACGGAAGCAGGGTACGTCGGCGAAGACGTCGAGAACATCCTGGTGCGCCTGCTCCAGGCCGGTGACTTCAACGTCGCAGAATGCGAGCGCGGGATCGTGTACATCGACGAGATCGACAAGATCGCGCGCAAGTCGGAAAACCCGAGCATCACGCGCGACGTGTCAGGAGAAGGCGTTCAGCAGGCGCTGCTCAAGATCATCGAGGGCACGGTCGCATCGGTCCCGCCCCAGGGCGGCCGCAAGCACCCGCAGCAGGAATACATCCAGGTCAATACCAAGGACATCCTGTTCATCTGCGGCGGCGCGTTCGACGGACTGGAGAAGATCATCGAGGCCCGCACCGGGCGCCGGCAGATCGGCTTCAACAACGCCGAAGCCAAGATCGGCGGGCTGAGCGAGACGATGCCGTTCGAGGAAGTGGAGCCGGACGACCTGCTGCGCTACGGGCTCATTCCCGAGCTCGTCGGCCGCCTTCCCGTCACCGTTGCGCTGGACGCACTGGATGAGACCTCGCTCGTGCGAATCCTCAAGGAGCCGCGCAACGCTCTCACCAAGCAGTACACCAAGCTGTTCGGGCTCGAGAACGTCAAGATCACGTTCGAGGAGACCGCTCTTGCCGCGATCGCGCAGAAGGCGCTGAAGCGTGGCACGGGCGCGCGCGGACTGCGGGCGATCGTCGAGGAGATCCTGATGGAAGTCATGTTCGATCTTCCAAGCCGCGACGACGTCGTCGAAGTGAAAGTGACCGAGGCGTGCGTGACGAACGGAGTTCCGCCGCTCCTCGAGATCACTACCGCGCTGCGCAAGAAGGAAGCGTAGAGACAATCCAGCCGGACTCCAAGAGATGAGGTACCAGAAGCCAGAGAGCCAGAAGGAAGCGACCGCGGTTGCTTTCGCCTGGCTCTCTGGCCTCTAAAATCTCATTTCTTGGATTCCCCGTCAAAACCTCGTATGCCGATCGAGTTCACCCGAGATAACGAATCGTTCACCACGAGCGAGCGGCTGCCCGTGCTGCCGCTGCGCGACCTGGTCCTGTTCCCGTACGTCGTGGTCCCGCTGCTCGTGGGGCGGCCGGCCTCGCTCGCCGCGGTCGAGGCGGCCGTCAACGCCGACAAGCACCTTTTCCTCGTCGCGCAGAAGAGCGGCGAAGTCCAGGAGCCGGGCGCGGACGATCTTTACCGGGTCGGAGTGATCGCGCGAGTGCTCCAGGTCGCGCGGGTTCCGAACGGGACGACGAAGGTGCTCGTAGAAGGAATCGCCCGCGCGCGGGTGAAGCGGTTCGGGCGACCGGGCAAGGTCCTCCACGCCACTATCGAGCCTTTCCCCGTGGCACCGGGCGGCACTGCCTCCGACGGCCAGGCCGCGCGGCGGCGCGCGCTCACTTTGTTCGAGGAGTACGTCGCGCTCCACCGGCGAATCCCCCCCGAAGTGGTTGCAATGGTGCAGGCCGCCGATTCGGAGCAGCGTCAGGCGTTCGGAATCGCGGCGCACGTGTCGCTCAAGCACGAAGTCCGGCAGCAGGTTCTCGAGCTCGCCTCCCTCCCGGAGATGTTTAACCGGCTCGGCGACATCCTTTCCAGCGAGACCGAGCTTCTGAACCTCGAGCACAAGATCGACGACGACGTGCGCGGCGCGATGGTGCAGAACCAGCGCGAGTTCTACCTCCAGGAGCAGCTCCGCGCGATCCACCGCGAGTTGGGCGAGGACGAGTCGGACGATTATGCCGACCTCGAAGCGCAGATGCGGGAAAAATCCCTGCCCGACGCAGTGCTGACCCGCACCACTCGTGAGCTGCGCAAGCTCCGACGGATGTCGCCGATGTCCCCGGAGTACACCGTCGCGCGAAACTTCGTGGACTGGATCGTCAGCCTTCCGTGGAATGAGCGCACCGACGACGTGCTCGATGTGGCGCACGCGCGGCAGACGCTCGACGCCGACCACTACGGGCTTGATGAAGTAAAGGACCGGATCATCGATTTCATCGCGGTCCTGTCGCTGGTCGGCCGCATAGAAGGTCCCATCCTCTGCCTCGTCGGGCCCCCGGGCGTCGGGAAGACGTCGCTCGGCAAGTCCATCGCGCGCGCGCTCGGTCGCAAGTTCGTGCGCATGTCGCTCGGCGGGATCCGCGACGAAGCCGAGATCCGCGGGCACAGGCGCACGTACATTGGGTCGATGCCTGGACGCATCATCCAGGCGATGCGCCGGGCGGAAGTCGTCAATCCGGTGATTCTGTTGGACGAGATCGACAAGCTCGGCGCCGATTTCCGCGGCGACCCGGCGGCGGCCCTGCTGGAAGTGCTCGATCCGGAGCAGAACCGCGCCTTCAACGATCACTACCTCGAAGTCGATTACGACCTTTCGCAGGTGCTGTTCGTGACTACGGCGAACTCGCTGCAGGGGATTCCCGATCCCCTGCGGGACCGGATGGAGATCATCCGACTCGCCGGCTATCTCGATTACGAGAAGCTCGCCATAGCGCGGCAGTACCTCGTGCCGCGCCAGCTCCAGACCAACGGACTGGATCCCGCCGAAGTAACGTGGGAGCCCGATGTGCTGCCCGAGATCATGCGCAACTATACGCGCGAAGCGGGAGTGCGCGAGTTCGAGCGGCGGATCGCGCGGGTCGGACGGAAACTCGCGCGACGGATCGCCGAAAACCCGGGGTCGATTCCGGATCGCGTGGTACGCACGGCGGACCTTCAAGGCCTGCTCGGCACTCCGCCGCACGATCCTGACGATGTTTCGCTCGAGGACAAGATCGGCGTGGCTGCGGGGCTCGCGTACACTCAGAGTGGCGGCGAGCTGCTCGAGGTCGAAGTCAGCGCTGTGCCGGGCCGCGGCAAGCTCCAGCTCACCGGAACCCTCGGCGACGTTATGAAGGAGTCGGCGTCCGCGGCACTCAGCTACACGCGCTCGCGCGTAGACGCGCTCGGCTTGCGCCCCGATTTCTACAAGACGCGCGACATCCACGTTCACCTCCCCGCGGGCGCAACGCCCAAGGACGGACCGTCCGCGGGCATTGCGATCGCCACTGCCGTGATCAGCGCGCTCGCGCAGATCCCTGTGCGGGGCGACGTGGCCATGACGGGCGAGATAACGTTGCGCGGCCGCGTATTGCCGATCGGCGGACTCAAGGAGAAGGCCGTGGCCGCGCACAGGAACAAGGTTCGCGAGGTCATCATCCCGCACGGAAACCTCCGCGACCTCGATGAGCTGCCGGAGGAAGTCACGCGAACGGTGCGCTTCCACCCGGTGAAGACGATGGACGACGTGCTCGCCATCGCGCTTCGCGGCGGCGCGAGCGTAGCTGCCGCGGCATCCGGGCTCGAGCAGCCCGCCACGTTCGCCAAGCCGCCTGCAGGCTACGAGCAGCCGACGGCCCACTGACCTTGAGCTCGCAGCCCGCCGATCCGCTCGTAATTCGCGGTATCGAGTTCCTCGGCGGACTCGCCAGCGTGGGCGGGTGGCGACCCGAGATCACGGTCCCGGAGATCGCCTTTGCGGGACGCTCGAACGTGGGAAAATCGTCGCTGCTGAATGCGTTGGTTCGCAGGAAGGCGTTCGCCAGGGTGAGCAGGACGCCCGGCCGCACCCGCGAGATCAATTTTTTTCTCGTCAACGGCGACTTCGTCTTTACCGATCTCCCTGGATACGGATACGCGCGAGTCTCCAAGACGCAGCGCGCCGAGTGGGAGCCGCTGATCGAGAGCTACCTCCGCGGGACGAAGCAGCTGCGCGGCATCGTGCAGATCTACGACAGCCGGCGCGACCTTTCGCCTGAGGACCGCACGATGCTCGGGTTCCTTGCGGAAACTGGCGTTCCTGCGATCTTCGTCGCTACGAAAGTCGACAAGTTCACCAGGCGCGCGGCAGCCGAGCGTATCTCCGAGATCGAGAAGCAGCTGGGCTTCGAGGGAGCGGAGGTGATCCCGTTCAGCGCCACGACCGGTGAAGGGCGCGATGAAGTCGCATCCGCAATCGACATACTGCTCAGCGAACCTGGTAAGGCCGATGAGAGTTAAGACATCTCTTGCGATGCTGGCTGTGCTCGGCGGGGCGGCGTGCGCGCCCGCGCAGGACCCGGGGAGCGCCGTCCCGCCGGTGTCCGGCCCGACGCACGACACCACCGGAATGAATCTCGTTCCCGCCGGCTACGGCACGCTTCGCCAGGACGAAGTCGCGATCCGGCTTCAGCCCCCGGGGCTGGTGGTCCGGCTGCTTCCGCTCGACGAAGGGCTCATCCGCCTGCTCACTCCGGATTCGTATCGCGCGCTTCGCGATCTTCAGCAGAGCGCGAGCCGGCGCGTCGGCGAGCTCTCGCAGCGATTCGGCGGGAGCCAGCTTTCCCTCTGGCTGGTCTCGTTCTACGGCGTGGAGCCGGACATCAGGTTCACCCCGATGGACCTGATCATTACGAGCACGGGCCGCGACTTCCGTCCTGTCGATGTGATCGCGCTCAGCTCCGGCTTCGGCGAGCAGCGCCTCAAGCAGCGCGAGACCCAGAGCGCGATCTTCGTGTTCGACGGCGAGATCGACCTGGATCAGCCGCTCGTCGCGCGATTTCTCAACGAGCGGAACGCGTTCTGGGAGCAGGTGCTGCCGAAGATCGAGCTCGAGCGGGCGTTGGTAAGAGCAAGGTCGTTGCGGGCGCCAACTCCGTGACGGTCCAGGCTCCAGGAATATTCCAACCGCCAGGACCGTCGGACCACATCAACCGGTTGCCCATATGGCTCTGCTGCCGTTAAGAAATATCGCCGACCGCCCGAATGCATCGCTCGCGTCCGCCTGGCTCGAGCAGGTCGCCTCCGCACTGAACGACGACGCCGCGGATCGCGCGATCCTCTGCCGCGACACCCTGTGCGAGATCACGTACCCGGAGTACGCGAGCGACTGGGAGACCGCGGTCGAGGACCGCTCGCTGCCAGTCGGCACGCGGCTCGCGCTGTCGGCGCTGGACCCGCGCAATGTGACTCTCGAGCCCGAGTATTATGCCGAGTGCGACGACGCGCGCTTTCAGAAGGTGAAGCCGCTGCTCTGGCTATGGTACTCGTATGATCGCACGGCGCTGGGCGCGCAGAACGTCGAGCTTGGCGTGCACTTCCGGCGCCTGCTCGCGCCGCGCATCTTCAAGCGGTGTGGCGAGAACTTCAAGGCGTTTCACAACGTCGAGTTCTCTTTCGGATACAACATGGACGTCGGCGATAACGTCGTCGTTCACCGGAACGTCCTGCTGGACGATCGCGGAGGAATCGTGATCGGGGACGGCACGTCGATCGCGGATTACGCCAACATCTACAGCCATACGCACAGCATCGTGGACCAGAAAGACGTGACCAACGCTGTGACGACCTTGAGCGAGGGGGCGAGAATCACCTACCATGCGACGGTGCTAGCCGGCGTGCATGTAGGCGAAAACGCCATGGTCGGCGCGGTCGCCGTGGCCACCAAGGACGTGCGGCCGTACCACGTCAACGTCGGGATTCCGGCCAAGAGCGTGCGCGTAAAGCCGAACGCGCCGCAGGACGCGCTGCACGTCACTACGGTCAAGCCGCGATAGCATCGGCGCGGGGGCGATGGCGCCAATGTCCCCTTCGGGAGCTACGCGAGCAAACAGCGCTCGCTAAGACGCTCCCTGTGGGGACACGGGCGCCATCGCCCCACAAGCCATTGGAGCGCG
>JBPCJJ010000084.1:0-12187 GCA_051005405.1 Gemmatimonadaceae bacterium
TCTGGACCGGTGAAGCAATGGAGCACTCCGCGAACGCCCCCCGATCCGGCCTCGCGCACCATCCCTTCCATATCTCCCTCGGCGTCACGGGTGTGGACCACCACCGGCTTGCCCAGCTCTGCGGCCAGCGCGAGCTGGGCGGTGAACGCGCGCCGTTGCGAATCGCGCGGCGAGCTGTCGTAGTGGTAATCCAGTCCGCACTCGCCCACGGCAACGGCACCCTCGAGAAGGAGCTCGCGAATCAGATCTATGTCGCGCGAAGGGTCGAACAATGCGGCATCGTGTGGGTGGAGGCCGGCGCTCGAGAAGACGAAACCAGGATGCGACCGCGCGAGATCGAGCGCCTCGCGGGAATCCGCCGGCGAGGTGCCGATCGCGACGATCGCGACGCATCCCGTCAGCCGAGCGCGCTCTATCGCTGCGTCGCGGTCGGCGTCGAAGGCCGCATCGACGAGATGGGCGTGGCTGTCGAGGAAGGAGGCCACTGCGGGAGAACTGTTACTGCGCTTGCCTGCAGCTTCGGATGAGCTCGGCGGCGCGTCTCGGATCGTTGATCGTCTTGTAGAAGTCGTCGAAATACTCGAGCGTGCGGCGCGCCACGACCGGATCCATGAGCTGGCCGAGGTGGTCCGAATACAATGCGTAGATCGCCGGCTTCTTCTCGTTGAACAACTCGAACACCCGCGCGAATTCCTCTGGCGGCGCGCAGTAGCCGCGGAAGAGCCGCTGTCTCACAGACGTAATCGGCAGCCGGTAGTCGGGCTTCGCGTAGCTGGCGTTCACCGCTCCCGACCAGTCGAAGTCGTACGCGATGGCGCGCGCAACTCCGTCCGACTGCGTCACGAGCTGGACGTTGTGCAGTCCGGACACCGACCAGTCGGTTGCGCCGATCAGGTACTGGAAGACGCCGACGAGCGCATCCGTGTAAGGATCGAGGTCCCCCGACTTCGCGCCCTTGAGCTCCAACTGCTTCGCGCCGTTGCGCTCCGCCATGTCGTCGTCATCCTCGAGGATGAAGCCATACCGCATCGCGGTCTGGCGCCCGGATGCGCTGTCCACGTACGTCACCCGGGCGAGGCGCGCGCGATGGCTGAACGGCGTCAGCAGGTTGTAAACCCGGTACAGCTGGAACTCTTGCAGCACGTACTGCTCGTACGGATCGGCGTTCCGGCAGTGCATCACCAGTCGTCCGCGATCCAGGCGCGCGAACAGCGTCTTTTTGGAGCTGTCCGTCCAGAAGTTGAGCAGAACCGGCGGCATCTCGCAGTTGGCTCTGCGCCAGTGCCCCCGCGCACGCACTCGCAGCGGGATCGCGATCGGGGCCGCGCCGGTATCCGCGTACGTGAGCCTGCCAGCGTGATACCTCGCTGCGCCCGCTCTCGCGCGTGCGATCGCACGCAGGTTCGTAGAGAGTGTGAAGTTGATGACGCTGTCGCTGGAGAACAGCTTCGGTATCTCGTATGGCTTCTGCGAGCTGTCCGCCGGCGTCTGGGCGCCAGCCGCCGCAACCGCGGTGAGTCCGGAGCCGACAGCCAGCAGCCAATAGCCAATAGCTCTTTTCATTTCAGCTCCACCCGTACAACATGCCCTTCAATGTCCCTCAGCGCGTCCAAAACGTTCTGTGCCGGCTCGCGGCGCTTTAGGTCCACTGTGTACTCGATGACCGTTGTGCCGCTCTGCTCCCGCACCAGGCCACCGAAGCGCCATCGCTTCACCCGGTCCGCGAGCACCGGCTCGACAACCTTGCGCGCCGCGGCGGGATCGAACGTGGCAACCCTCAACAGCAGATTATCGCGCTCGCCCTCGGCGTCTGCATCCAGGAAATCAGGCGCGTTGCGGCGGCGGCGGCGGAGCGCCTTGTCGGCCGCAGCTTCGAGCTGCTCCGGCGACATGTGCTCGAACAGCTCCTTGTCCAGCCGCGCCACGAACGTCCCGGTCCTGCTCGCGACGGCCAGCGCGCGCTCGAGCTTCCGCTGCGCCTCTTTCCCTTCCAGCGCCGCAGGGACCCGCCCGAAGTCGGTGTACCAGAGCCCCAGGATCACGACATTGAATACGATCGATAGCACCAGCGCGACGGGCAGCTCCACCGCCGCGGCAATGCCGATCCCGATCGCGAGGAAAGCGTACGCAGCGTCTTTGCTGTCGTCGAGCGTGTTGCGGAATCGCACCGCGGCGGCCGCGCCCGCGAGGCTGAAAGCGAGTGCGAGGCTGTGCTTCACCAGCATTACGATACCCGCCACGACCGGCGGTAGCAGCACCAGCATCTGCACGACGGACTGCTGGAAGCCGCGCTTCTGCCGCGTCAGCGTGTATATCCACGCGACCGGCAGTGATACCAGCACGGCCGTGATCATCGCGAGGAAGACGGATACCGACAGCGAGTCGGAAGCGATCCGTGTGATGACGTCGCCACCGCCTGTCAGCGGATTGCCGTCGCCGCCCGCCGCGCCTACGTCGGTCGGCGGCAGATACTCCCACGTCAGCGCCGCAACGCCAACGAGCAACGCGTAGTAGATCGCGGTGCGGAAGACCACGTTGCCGTACATCCTCCGCCAATGCGGCGGGGCGGCAGAGCCTGTCGCCGGGCGGCGGGCGCCTGCAGGCGCTGTCATGTCAACCCGCCGCCCGAGCGCGCATCATTTCGCGGGCACCGGCCTCGCGTCCCGCTCGGTCTTCAAGGTGGCCTGCGCCATCCTGTCCGCCCGCCCGCCGGTCGCGGCATGCCGCGGCCAATTGTGATTGATCCAGAGCAGCAGCGGCGACGCGACGTACATAGAGCTGAAAGTACCGATCACGATACCCCAGAGCAGTACCCACGCGAACGGCCGGATTACCGTGCCGCCAAAAATGATCAGAGCAAGCAACGTCGCAATCGTAGTCGAGCCGGTAAGCACCGTCCGGGGTAGCGTTTCGTTCGCCGACCGATTGAGCAGCTCGTACAGCCCGGTTCGGGGAAATTTCTTGAGGTTCTCGCGAACGCGATCGAACACGACCACCGTGTCGTTCAGCGAGTATCCGATCACCGTGAGAATGGCTCCCACGACGAACAGCGATATCTCGATGTTCATGTACTTTATGAACGCCAGGGTTGCGACGATGTCATGCAGTGTGGCCAGGACGGCCGCGAGACCAAACCGCCACTCGAACCGCCATGCGAGGTAGATGAGTGTCGTCACGAAAGCGATCGCAAGCGCGATAAGCGCATTTCTCCGCAGCTCGCTGCCGACCTTCGGGCCCACCGCTCCGGTACCGATTACTTCATAAGATCCGGCACCGAACTTCGCGTCCAGCGCGCTCGTAATCTGCCGGGAAACCGTCTCGGCTCCGGCCTCCTGCTGCGCGACGAGCCTCGGATCCTGCGCGCGCATGATCAGCTCGTTCGGGCTGCCAAATGTCTGTATCTCGACGTCCGGCAGTCCGCCCGTAGCCAGCGCGGCCCTGACGTCCGCCACGGTCGGCGCGGGATCGGGGAACGCGACCCGCTTCATGGTGCCGCCGGTGAATTCGATGCTGTACTGAAATCCGCTGATGATGATCCAGACAAGGGCTGGAACGATCAGCGCAGCCGAGAACGCCGCGGAAATCTTCCACAGGCGGAGGAAATCGATGTTGGTTTTGTGCAGTACGCGAAGCATGGGTCCCTTAGATGCTGACCGGCTTGACTCCGCCGGTACGGTGCAGCCAGATGAGGAAGAAAGTGCGAACCACGAATATCGCCGTGATGAACGACGCCGCTATTCCGGCGAGTAGCGTGACGGCGAACCCCCGGACCGGGCCGGTGCCGAACTGATAGAGAACGGCCGCGGTAAGCGCCGTCGTGACGTTCGAGTCGACGATCGCGCTCCACGCGTTGTTGAATCCTTCGTCGATCGCGGCGCGTGGCGTCTTGCCCGCATCCATCTCCTCACGAATGCGCTCGAATATGAGGAAGTTGGCATCTACCGCCATTCCTATCGAGAGCACGAAGCCGGCGATTCCGGGAAGGGTCAGCACTGCGTCGAAGGTGGCGAGAATGGCAAGCGTCATCAGCGTGTAAATCATCAGCCCGCCCACGGCGAACGCACCGGACATCCGGTAGTAGCCCAGCATGATGATGACGACCAGCGCCAGGCCGAGCATTCCGGCTCGTACGCCCTGCTCCACCGAGTCCTGCCCCAGGCTCGCGCCGATCGTTCCGGATTCCACGATCTTGAGCGGCACGGGCAGCGAGCCAGCCCTGAGCACGAGGGCCAGATCCTGCGCGGCGGAGAGATCCCGCCCGCCCATCGTGATCTGCCCGCGCGTGCCGATTGCGCCCTGGATCACCGGGGGCCGTCCCATCACGCGCTGGTCGAGCACGATCGCCATGTAGTCCTGAAGGTGGCGTCCCGTCTCGCGACGGAACTGTCGGCCCCCTTCGTTGTTCAGCTCGAACGTGACGAGCGTGCCTTCGATCGGATCGGTGTTCGGTTGTGCATCCTGGATGTACTGCCCGGTGATGATCGGGCGCGCGTCGAGCACGTACAGCGGCCGGTACATCACGTTTGCTATCACCATCGAGTCGCTGCTCCAGCGAACCACCTTGCCCGGTGGCAGCGCGGCGACGACTTCAGGAAGCGAGAGATAGCGCTCGACCGCTGGAATATTAGTCGACGCCACCAGGTACTCGCCCGGAATCGATCCCTGCTGCAGAACGCTGGACAGAGGGCCGGCCGAGCCGGCCGCAGCGACGGCGGCGGTGTCGCTCGCGCCGGTATCAGCGCTGGCTACGGCCGAACCCGAAGTGTCCCGTTGCAGCAGCGAGCCCAGTCCCGTAGGAACGCTCGGGGCGGTCCCTGCCCTCGCGGCGGTATCTGCGCTCGGCGCCAGGCCGCGCGACCTGATGATTCCGTCGAGCCGCGGAAGGACACGGGCAAGCGCGTTCGATTTATCCGTGATCTGGAACTCTAGGAACGCCGACCTCTGGACGATCTCCTGAGCCCGGATCGGATCGTCGATTCCCGGGAGCTCGACGATTATGCGGTCGTCTCCCATCCGCTGCACCACCGGCTCCGCGACTCCAAACTCGTCGATGCGATTCCGCACGACAGTGAGCGCATTGGCCAGCGCGACTGCCTTGTCGGGAACGGTGATCTTGGACTCGTCGATCTCCAGCGCCATGTGAATGCCGCCGACGAGATCGAGACCGCGCTTCAGGGGAACCCGTTGCACTGTGTCGAATACGAATACGCCGTCGCGCTTCACGCGCTCGACGACCATGCGCGGGTAAAGAGTCCAAAGGGACGCGGCGGCGAGCGCCAGAATGATTGCTATGCGATGCTTCAACTTCATTGTCAGGAGCTGATTGAGGTGACGCCCGGGCGAGCCATAGCCGCGCCGGCGCTTTGAGCAGTGCGAACATTACCGGCCACCGAGAGGACAGTCAACGCGGATCGCGCTGTGATTTCATCTCGCTTGATCTGTTCCACGAGCGCGGCCGCATCGGAAAACTTGCGGGTGACCCGCAGGCGGGCGAGGAACTCGATCCGTATGTGCGCACCGTACAGGTCTACGTCGGTGTCGAACAGAAAGGCCTCGATGCCCGCGGTCGAGTCATCGAAAGTCGGCCTGGGACCGAGGTTCACCATCGCGCCGAAGGTCCCGCGGGGTGTCTGCACTCTTGCCGCGTACACTCCCTCGGGTGGAAGCAGCTTTCGGGGAGGACTCGGAACATTCACTGTCGGGAAGCCGAGTTGGCGGCCGCGCTGGTCGCCACGGACCACGGTGCCCCCTACAGAGTACAGGCGCCCGAGCGAGTCGGCCGCTTTCTCGAGGTCTCCGCCGGCCACCGACCTACGGATTGCAGTAGAAGAGATGCTGTGGCCATCGGGCGCCTCCACGGCCTCCACGACCTGCACGTCGAACCCGTCGCGCTTCCCCAACGATCTGAGCACCCCCACATCGCCTGCGCGCGACCGGCCGAATCCATGATCGTAGCCGATCAGCAGCTCCTGCATGCGAAAGCGGCCACGAAGCACCAACTCCACGAACTCTTCCGCGGAATAATCGGCGAGGCGCCGCGTGAACGGGAGCACGGCTACGTAATCCAGCCCGGTCTCGGCGAGAATCTCTATTTTCTCTTCGCTCACGGTGAGCAGCAGCGGCGCGGCGGCTGGGTTCACCACTTCGAGCGGATGCGGATCGAAGGTCACCAGCAAGCTCGGGAGCCCCGCCGCGGACGCGCGGTCGACCAGGCGCTGTACTACGTCGCGGTGGCCGCGGTGCATGCCGTCGAACGTCCCGACGGTCACCACAGTCGCAGTGACAGTCGGGGGCAGGCCGGATTCACTCGCGGGATCAGTCCGGAGCAACCGTGACCTCGAGCGTCTTGAGCGGTGGCGGCGCCGCGATCAGATCATCGGCGGAAACCGCGTCGGAAACGTCGAACGCTCCGATCCTGGTGCGGCGTAGCGATGCCAGGTGTGCGGCGCTCCCGGACGCGCGGCCAAGGTCCCGCGCCAGGGCCCTGATGTAGGTGCCACCGCCGCACGTGATCGTGGCAGCCATCGTGTCGCTCGCGAACGACCCGATGTCCCACCCGTGCACGCTGACGCGCGCCGGCGCGAGCTCGAGCTCTTCGCCCGCACGGGCCGCCTCGTACGCGCGCTTGCCGGCAACTTTCTTGGCCGAGTACGCGGGCGGCACCTGCATGATGTCGCCGGTCAGCGTCACGACTGCCGCGCGAACGTCGGCCTCGGCGGGGGGCGGCGCCGAGCGCGTGACTTCCCCGGTCGAGTCGTCCGTATCGGTTTCCGCGCCGAAGCTGATCACCGCTTCGTACACCTTGGGCTCGATGCCAAGGAATGTGGCAAGCCGGGTCGAGCGGCCCACGAGCACGAGCAGGAGCCCGGTCGCGAACGGATCGAGCGTGCCGAGGTGGCCAACACTCCGCTCGCCGTAAGCGCGGCGCGCCCTGTCCACGACGTCGTGAGAGGTGATTCCTGCCGGCTTGTCGACCAGCAGGAGCCCTTCAGGGCTGTCGCTCTTCATCGTTGGAGGTGGGCGGGCCCGCGTCTTCAGCGGATGCCGGGCCGTCGTCACGAGCCGGCGTCTCGTTCTTGATCTGCTCGAGCAGCGATTCGATCCGAGCCGCATGCGCGACACTCTCGTCCACCTTGAACGCGATCTGCGGCGCGACGCGAAGCTGAAGCGTCTTCGCGATCTGCGAGCGAAGGTGCCCCGCGACACTCTGCAACCCATCGAACGTCGCGGCTTTCTCGCTCTCGGTGCCAAGCACGCTGACAAAAACCTTGGCGTGGCGGAGGTCGGACGTTATGTCCACCCCTGTCACGGTCACGAGCCCGGTGATCCGAGGATCCTTGGCGCCGCCGCCTTCGGCCAGGAAGGTTGCGACTACTTCGCGGATCGCCTCGGAGACACGATCCGCGCGGCGTGTGTTACGCAGAAGCGGCCGGCGTGAGCGTGCGCGCCACCTGTTCCGTCCGGTAGCACTCGATCACGTCGCCGACTTTGACATCCTGGAAATTCTCCACGCCGATACCGCATTCGAAGCCGGACCTGACCTCGCGGACGTCGTCCTTGAGGTGGCGCAGCGAGCCGATTATGCCGTCGTACACTTCCGACCCGTCACGGATCACGCGTACGCTGCCCTGCTTGTTGATGATGCCGCTGCGCACCGAGCAGCCAGCGATGACGCCGATCTTCGGGACTCGGAACAGTTGCAAAACGTGCGCTTCACCGTAGATGACTTCGCGCTCTTCAGGACGCAGGAGGCCTTCCAGCGCGAGCCGCACGTCCTCGACTGCCTCGTAAATGATCTTGTACAGCTTGATGTCCACGCCCTCGCGCTCGGCTGCGGCGCGCGCGTTGTTGTCCGGCCGCACGTGGAACCCGACGATGATCGCGCCGGCCGCGCGCGCGAGAAGTATGTCGCTCTCGTTGATTGTGCCGACGCCGCGGTGGATGACTTCGACCGACACTTCTTCGTTGGAGAGCTGGCCGAGCGCGTCAGCGACCGCCTCGGCCGGGCCGCCCTGATCCGCCTTAATGACGATCCGGAGGGTGCGCTTCTCGCCCGCCGACGTCTGCGACATGAACTCTTCGAGCGAAACCGAGCCCTTGGCCGTGCGGCGGCTGCGGGCCTCGCGGTCGAGCCGCTGGCGGCGCTGCGCGATCTCGCGCGACGCGACAGCATCCTCCACGACGAGGAACTGGTCGCCGGCCATCGCGACACCCGTCATTCCGAGCACCTGCACCGGGATCGCCGGGCCTGCTTCCTTGACCGACTTGCCGCGCTCGTCGTGCAGTGCGCGAACGCGACCGCTGAACATCCCGCAGATGAAATCGTCGCCGACGCGCAGCGTCCCGCTCGAGACGAGCACCGTCGCGACCGGACCCTTTCCGGCGTCGAGCGAAGCCTCGACCACCGCGCCGATCGCGGGCCGGTCGGGATTGGCCGTGAGCTCGAGCAGCTCCGCCTGCAGGAGAAGCTGGTCGAGCAGCGAGTCCACACCGGTTCCGGACTTGGCGGATATCTCCGACGAGAGCGTGGTGCCGCCGAATTCCTCGAGCACGACGCCGTGCTGCAGCAGGTCCTGCTTCACCTTGAGCACGTTCGCCGACGGCAGGTCCACCTTGTTGATCGCCACGATCATCGGCACGCTCGCGTTCTTGGCGTGCGAGATCGCTTCGATCGTCTGCGGCATGACCTGGTCATCGGCGGCGATCACGAGCACGACTATGTCCGTGACCTGCGCGCCGCGCGCGCGCATGGCCGTGAACGCTTCGTGGCCCGGGGTGTCGAGGAAGGTGATGTCCTTCCCGCCAGGCAGCGAAACGTGGTACGCGCCGATGTGCTGCGTGATGCCCCCGGCCTCGCCGGCGACGACGTTAGCCTTGCGGACGTAATCGAGCAGCGAAGTCTTCCCGTGATCGACGTGACCCATGATCGTCACGACGGGCGGACGATGCCTGAGATCTTCGGCTTTGTCGGCCGGAACGTCGCCCGTGTCGGCGGCGAACTCCTCCTCGCGCACAGCGCGGAACCCGAACTCGCTGGCGATCAGCTCGATCTGGTCGAAGTCCAGCCGCTGGTTGATCGTGACCATGAAGCCGAGGTTCTTGAGCGCAAAGCCGACTATCTGCGTCGGCGGAATCTTCAGGATGTCGGCGAGCTCGCTGACGCTGATGAACTCGTTGACGCGCACCGTCTTCTTCTCGCGCTCCTGGTCGGCCGAGCGCTGCGCCTCGATCTCCTCGCGCGAAAGCGCGTCGTCGGCGCGACGGGCACCGCCGCGGCGCGGGGGCGCCCCGCGGATGGCGGTCATGGTCTTGAAGATGTTGTCGGTCACCGCCTGCTGATCCACGGCGCCGCGCTTGCCCCGCTTACCGCGACCGCGGAGGTCGTCGGTCCGGGCTCCCACGCCGCCGGCGGCGGCGGGACGATCGTCGCGCCTTGTAGGCGCGCCTGCGCCTGGCGAAGCCGAAGCGATCGGCCGCGGCGCTCCGTACGGGCTCCCGCTGGCTACCGGCCGCGGGCGCG
Source organism: Gemmatimonadaceae bacterium (assembly GCA_051005405.1). Classification (GTDB taxonomy): domain Bacteria; phylum Gemmatimonadota; class Gemmatimonadetes; order Gemmatimonadales; family Gemmatimonadaceae; genus JACDCY01. The sequence goes on from JBPCJJ010000084.1 coordinate 9,521, forward strand.
GAGCGCCAGGGACGATTGGGCGCGGACGCTGCCGCTCCGGCATGGCGGGAATGCTGGCCTCAGGCGTGCCGCCGACTACGGCCGCTGGGGCCACTGCGGCCGCTGCGGGTGGCGGTGGTGCAGCTGGAGCTGGCGTCGGCGCCGCCGCAACTGGCGGCTGCGCAGCAACGGCTGGAGTGGCGGCTCGGCGACGAACGGCCGGCGCTGCTTCCTCGGCGGCTGGCGCCGGCGGCGCTTCATCGACCTCGGGTTCCGCTGCGACAGTCTCGGAGACGGGCGGTGCTGCGCGGCGCCGGCGGCGCGGCGATGCGGCTTCGGCCTTCGGCTCGGGAGCGGGCGGGGCTGCCTTCTCGGTAGCCGTCGTGCTGCGCCGGCGACGCGATGTCGTCGCGGGCTTTTCAGCGCGCGCGCGCTTCTCGCGCTCCCATCGCGCTCTCAGCCGCGCGATCTGGTCGTCGGTCAATGCACTCACATGGCTGCGCACCGGTACGTCCATCTGGCGAAGGAGGTTCAGAACCTCTTCGCTGGAGACGCCGAACTCGGCCGCCATTTCGTGAACTCGAAGTTTGCTCAACTTGTATTTCTCCAGACCGTCTTAAGTGTGACTAGTCAGTAGTCACTGTCACCAGCATCCCCTTCGCCAGCTGCGCGTCCAGCACTCCCACCGCGGCCGTGGACGCGCGGCCCACCGCTTCGCCGAGCTCGCGAGCGCTCGGCGCTTCCATCACACGCACACGCCTCGCAGCCAGCAGCGGCAGCACCTTGTCGAGACTGTTCTGCGCGGCGTCCGGCGCGACCACCGCAAGCTTCACCTTCCCCTTGAGCACGGCGCGCCTCACCTGGTCCACGCCGACCACGACCGTGCGGCCGCGAACGCCCAGACCGATGAGGCGAAGCAGCCTGGCTGAATCGGCGGCGATCAGCCCTCCGCCTTCACTTTGCCCTTCGCCTTGGGCTTGGTTTCGACCTTTGGCTCATCCCCGGCCATCTCGTTCGCGTCCTCTCCGCCGGGCACCGGCGGACCGAAGTCCTCGATCTCGACCGTGCCGTCGTTGATCTCGAGCAACGCTTCCTCGTTTCCAGGGAGCGGCGCAGCTCGCGGGTCGATTCCAACAGCCGAGCCTTCCGCTTCGTCAGCGGCTTCCTGCGGAGTCAAGGCAGCCGCGTCGCCAGCCGCGTCGCCAGCCGCGTCGTCGGTCGTGAGCTCGTTGATGATCGACATGAGACGGTCGGCTTCCCCGGGCGCGATGCCTGCCAGCCGAAGGAAGTCCTCACGCTCCAGATCGATGATGTCGTCGAGCCGCTTGTAGCCGGCTTCCTCGAGAACGGCCGACGTCGCGGCCGAAATTCCGTCGATCTCCGCGAGACGCGGGTTGACGGCTGAGTCCTCGGGAAGCGGAGCGAAGATCGGCTGATCGCCGGCCCTTTCCATCCACTCGCGGCTCGAGTACAGATCGATCTTCCATTCCGTAAGCTCGGAGGCGAGCCGCACGTTCTGGCCGTTGCGGCCGATCGCGAGCGAGAGCTGGTCTTCGTCGACCACGGCCTGAATCGTCTTCGCGGCTGGATCGCTGAACACCCGCGCCACCCGCGCGGGCGCGAGCGCCAGCTTGGCAAACCGCTCGGGGTCCTGCGACCACGGAACGATGTCAATCCGCTCGCCGGCCAGCTCGTTGACTACCGCCTGCACTCGCGAGCCCTTGACGCCTACGCATGCGCCCACGGGATCGACCGCGTCGTCCCGCGAGAATACCGCGATCTTCGTGCGGCTCCCCACTTCACGCGCCGCAGCCCGGATCTCGACGATCCCCTGCTGGATCTCCGGCACCTCGAGCTTGAACAGCGCCTGCACGAACATCGCATCCGACCGACTCAGCACGAGGCGCGGACCCTTGGGGGTCTCCTCGACGCGCTTCAGCACGGCGCGCACCGGCTCGCCCTGATGGAAGTGCTCGCGATGGTTCTGCTCGCGATACGGAATGATCGCTTCGGCTTCGCGGAACTTGTTCAGCATGACGACGAGCTTGCCCCGCTCGATCTGCTGCACTTCTCCCGACAGAAGCTCTCCGACACGGCTGGAAAATTCGTCGCGGATCCGGGTGCGCTCGCCTTCACGCACGCGCTGAATGATCCGCTGCTTCGCCGCCTGCACCGCAGTGCGGCCGAACTCGGTGAAATCCACCGGCTCTTCCATCATGTCGCCGACCTGGAACTCCTCGTCGGTCATTCGCGCTTCCTCGAGAGCGATTTCCCGCGCGGGATCGGTGACCTCGTCTACGACCGTCTTGAGCAGCACGATCTTGATCGATCCCTTCGACTCGTCGATGTCCACCTCGGCCTGGACGGTTGGCCCGTGCCGCTTGGCGAGAGCGGCATAAATGCCGTCCTGAATGAGTCCGTGGAGCTCCGAACGGTCCAACTGCTTCGAGTTGGTCAGCTCGCGGAGCGCGATCAAAATATCTGCCGACATTGGGGCCTCTATCGATTCCAGTTAAACGCGAGCCGCGCTTCGCGCACTTCGTGGATGGGCAGCCTCAGCTCCTCACCCTGCTCCGTGCGAACGACCACGATCTCCCGCCAATCTTCGTGCTCGACTCCGATTATCTCGACCTCGGCCATCCCGCCAACCAGGTCGCTCTTCACGTTTGCTTTCTTTCCCGCGAACCG
>JBPCJJ010000085.1:0-3362 GCA_051005405.1 Gemmatimonadaceae bacterium
CTCGTATACGATCACGTCGCGTACGGTCGCTTCGCTGGAGACCAGCTTCGCCACCGCGCGCATCTGCTCGATGACCAGGTCGTGCGTGACCTTGGTGCCGCCCTTGAAGAAGGCGAACGGCATGCGGCTGCTGCAGTAACCGGCGGCGATCATGATGAGGAGAGCCGCTGCCACAAGAGCCAGTCCCGGGCGCATCAGTGCACGGTAAGGCGGAGGCGTCGGGTGCGACGGTCCTGTGGGAGGATTCACCTGACGCTCGTGGGTCTCATCTCCAACGGGGGGTGGCATCTACGAGAATATAGAGCGACTCACCCCGCCCGCACGCGCACGCTCCCTCCGTGCGCCATGCAACGACATGCGAAAGGGGGGACTCGAACCCCCACGGGTTTCCCCACTGGATCCTAAGTCCAGCGCGTCTACCAATTCCGCCACTTCCGCGTGTCCGGAAAATACACCCGCCAAGTGAAAGCGGCGCCGAACATCGGCGCCGCCTCTAGCCAACAAGCCAAACCGCCCCTGGCTCGTCAGTCCACCCTGATGTTCACCACTCGCTCCTGCGAGTTTGGTCCCGGCCTTTTCACGCGTAGCGAGATATAGTCACCGGCCTTCAGTCCGCTCAGAACATCCTGCAGGTGCGCGACATTGTCGATTCTTCGCTCGACTGGCGACAGCACGCCGACGATGATGTCCTGATCGTTGAGTCGCTGCCACGCCGGGCCCAGGCCCACGCTGGTCACCAGCACGCCCCGCTGATCGCCCAGCCGCAGGCTCTGCGCGAGCTGCGCCGAAACGCTCGTGACGGAGACGCCCAGCCGGTTGTTGCTCGTTACCGCGGCAGGCTCGACGCGCGGGCGCCTGTCCGCGGGCGCGATAGCGACGTCCTGCGCGGGCGCCTCGGTGAGACGAACCCGGAACGTGTGCTGCCTGCCGAAACGCACCACCTGCAGCTCGACGGTCTCGCCGGGCTGGTGAGAGCGCACGATTCGCTGCAGCCCCGCGACACGGTCGACCGGCTGGCCGTCAGCCGCGACGATCACGTCGCCCTGCCGCACTCCAGCCCGCTCCGCGGGCGTATTCTCGCCGCTGAAGCCCTGCACCTTGACGCCCCGCACCTCCTCAAGCCGCGCTGCCGCGGCGTCTTCAGCGTCCACTTCGGCGATGCCGATGCCAAGCACGGCGATCCGCACGCGGCCGTGCTCGATAATGTCCGTCATCACCTTGCGCGCGAGCGAGACCGGGATGGCGAAGCCGTAGCCGGCGTTGAAGCCGTTCGGGCTGGCGATCGCGGTGTTGATGCCGACCACCTCGCCACGGCTGTTGATCAGCGGGCCGCCCGAATTGCCGCGATTGATGGCGGCGTCGGTCTGAATGAAGTCGAAGATGCCGTACTGGTTGTTGCCCTGAATACCTTGCAGCGCGCCCTGAGTGCCGCGGCCCTTCGCGCTGATGATGCCGGCTGTCACCGTGTGGTCGAAGCCAAGCGGGTTGCCGATGGCGAGCACCCACTCGCCGACGCGGGAACGATTGTCGTCACCCAGCACCGCGAACGGGAAATTGTCGCCTTCGATCTTGAGCACCGCGACGTCCGTAGTCGGGTCCGTGCCGATCACTTTCGCGACGTACTGCCGGCCGTTGAGCAGGCGGACCGTCACCCGGTCGGCGACCGTGCGCATGTCGCTGCGCGTGACGACGTGGTTGTTGGTGAGGATATAGCCATCCTTGGACACGATCACGCCGGAACCCATTCCGGTCTGAACTCGCGGCGCCTGCTGCCCCTGCTGGAGCTGTTCGAACAGCTCTTCCATCCCCTCGGGGATCGCGCCGGGCGGAATCTGCATCTGCATGCGGTTGCGGCTGCGCGTGGTGTCCGGACGAATATCGACCGTGATCGAGACCACAGCCGGCGTGACGCTCTCCGAGATCGAGACGAACGCGTTGCTCGCCTCGGCGACCGTCTGCACGTCCATCGCCGACGGGCGGCCCTGGGCGAACGTGGGTCGAGTCCAATCCATGGCGGAGGCGATCATCACCCCGCCAAGAAACGCGATGACAACCGCGAGCATCAAGCGGGCACGAGAGAACGAGGGGACCATATGCAACACCTTTGGTTGAAGCCGTAAGGATCCGAAAACTATCTAGTATGACACCGCGGGGGCGCTCCGGGTTTCAGAGCGTCGTCTGTCATGGCAACGCATATCGGCGCGCGCCTCCGTTGGGGGTTCCAGCGGACGGCGCCTCCTGTGGCGGTCCGCTCCTACGTGATTGTACGTATATCGGGGCGCGGCTGTCGGACTTACATTCGGCTGCGGGCGCGGGATTCATTCTTATGTCGATGGAGCGATCATGCGAAAGACGATTGTTGGTCTTGCGGTGGCACTGTTGTCTGGCGCGTCCGCGGGATGCGGTGGCGGAGGCGAGTCTACGGCGCCACCGATTCAGCTCGTGCCGGCGAGCATGCTTCCTTTCGCGGGCGGCAGCGGGCAGACAGGGATCGTCGATCAAGGGGTTGCTACGCCTCCCGCCGTGCTGATTCTGGATAAGGATAACCGCCCGGTGTCCGGTGTGAGCGTCACCTTCGCGGTCGTCACCGGCGGCGGATCGGTCAGTGGCGGAGTACAGACAACCAACGCCGCCGGTGTAGCCACCGTGGGCGGGTGGACGCTCCGGGATTTTGGACCAAATACGCTTTCCGCCAATGCCTCCGGGCTGCCAACGATCACATTTGCCGCGACCGGGACCGCGCCAGATGCGGGGATGCTCGCTTTCAACGTTGCCGACCCCGCGGGAGACACTCTTCCTAACACCGAGGGGTCAGCTCTCCGCGCGATAGACGTTCTCTCGGTGCGGGGCGATTTCAAGCGCGATTCGCTGATTGTAACGATCACGTTCTCGGCTTCTGTCGCTCCGGGTCCGCTCGAACAGGCGAGCTCCTTAGGCGGCCTCGTCGAGCTCGATATGGATGACAACGCGTCGACCGGCAGGTCGCCAATTTCGAATTTCTTCGGAGCCAGCGCAGCGCTCGGGGTGGACTTCGTAATCGACCTGTTCAGCGCGACCTCGCAGGGCGCGTATGTCCTTTCCGTTGCCGGCCAGGAGATCCTGGTACCCGCAAGCTTCGCAGGCAACAGTGTAGTGGTCCGAATTCCAATGAGCTTTCTCGGATCGGATGACGGTAATTTCGCCTGGGTCGGAGTTGTCGGTACCATGGACAGGCCAACCGACGTCGTTCCCAATTCAGGAGCCTCTCTCGTTCGCCGCGCCTCTGCATCCCCGGCGGTGCTTGAACTACTCGGCACGGCGGTACCGGCATTGAGCAGCGGTCAGTTGAACAGGTGGAGAACCCTACGGTAATCAGCGGTTCC
>JBPCJJ010000086.1:0-5758 GCA_051005405.1 Gemmatimonadaceae bacterium
TACGTCCCGCTCGAGCCGGTGATGGATGTCCAGGATGGCGACGTGGAACTCTTCGACCGGCAAGTCCTCCAGCCGGGGCGCGTACGTTCTGAATATGTCGCGCGGAGAGCGGATAGGCACCCCTTCCCGCCTCTCCTCGGCGCTCAGGCGACGGCCAAGCTCCAGGGCTGCGTGCACAGCGACCGCCCGGGCGGGGCCCATTCCGGCAAGCGAGATGAGCTTGGCCACCGGCTGGGAAGCGAGCCGCCGGAGCGACCCGTCACCTGCGGCCATCACATCGTGTCCGAGCTCGAGCGCCGACCGACCGCCGCTGCCGGAGCCAAGCAGTATCGCCAGCAGCTCGGCGGAGCTGAGCGCGTGCGCCCCGTGTTCGCGCAGTCTTTCTCTCGGTCGGTCTGTAATCGGCAGCTCCCGCACCGAAAGGCGCTTCCGCGCGCGGGGCAAATCGGACCGTGCGGCTAGCCGTCGTTCGTCGGATGATGCCGCGAGTGCGGGCGTGTCCATCGCTTCAACTCGGGTCGGAGGTCTAGTCGGACTCCGAGCCGGGTGCCATCCGCAGCGCCGTCTTAGCGAAGCGTAGGCGCGAAGGATGGTACCCGGCTCGGAGTCCGACGCGCGCACAATACTCGACTCCCTCGACCGACAACTAACCCGATGCGACCAGACGAAATCAGAACGCTGCGACTAGAGCGCGGCTCCGTGGCATTTCTTGAACTTTTTGCCGGACCCGCACGGACATGGATCGTTCCGCCCGACGTTGCTCCACTCGGCCGGCGTGTGCGCCGCGCCCTGGGCGAGTGATCGCGTGCGGCCGACGCCGACGACCTTCGGGTCCGCGCGAGTGGCCGGTACGGCATTGGGTGGCTCTCCCGGACCGATGTCCATGACCTGATCCTGACCCTCGCCGCTGCCCTCGAGCACGCCCAAAGCGTTGTACTTCGGTTTGGACGCGACGGCGACAGGCGGCGGCCGGCGGCTTGCAGGCTCCTCGAACACCACCTGCGCGCGGAAAAATCGTTCGGTGAACGAATTGTAAACGTCCTGCATGAGGTCCACGAACATCGTGTATGCCTCGTGCTTGTACTCCACCAGCGGGTCCTTCTGACCCCACGACCGGTAGTGGATCGCGTTGCGAAGCTGGTCGAGGTCGTAGAGATGGTCCTTCCACTTCTCGTCGATCACGCTCAGCATCACGAGCGCCAGCAGCTGCTCGCTAAAGTCGGTGAGCGCGACGAGCTTTTGGCCGAACGCGTTCTGCCCGGCGGTGATCGCTGTATCTCGTGCGCCGTCAAGTGTCGTGGGCCGGAGGGCGTCGGTCTCGTACTCGGGAACGCTCAGCACGAAGTGCATGAGCAGATCCTGCTTCACGAGCTCCAGATCCCATTCATCCTCGGAATCGAAAGTCGCGACGATGTTCTCGACGCGCCGCGCGACGGCCTTCTCCACCATCTTCTGGGCTTCGCCCTTGAGCTCCTCGCCCCCCTCCAACGCGAACGCGCGCAGCGAGTAAATGACTTCGCGCTGCTGGTTCATGACGTCGTCGTACTCGAGCAGTCGCTTGCGGGACTGGAAGTTCTGAAGCTCGACCCGCTTCTGCGCCTGCTCGATCGAGCGAGTGATGAGGGAATGCGTCAGAACTTCCCCCTCCTGCGCGCCCATGCGGTCCATCAGCTTGCCGATCCGCTCGGAGCCGAATAGCCGCATCAGGTCGTCTTCCAGAGAGAGGAAGAACTGCGACGCGCCGGGGTCGCCTTGCCGGCCGGCGCGCCCGCGCAGCTGGCGATCGATCCGCCGCGCCTCGTGCCGCTCGGAGCCGATGATGTGCAGCCCGCCCAGCTCGCTCACATCCATGGGGTTGCCGTCGGGATCCTTGATCGTCGACGGCTTCGATTCAGTGACGCCCTGCCCCAGCTTGATGTCCGTCCCGCGGCCGGCCATGTTCGTCGCGATCGTCACGGCGCCAGGCTGGCCCGCGCCCGCGACGATCTCGGCCTCGCGCTCATGGTACTTGGCGTTGAGGACGTTGTGCGGAATCCCCCGTTGCCTGAACCTGCGCGAGAGTACCTCGGACGAATCCACGCTCGCCGTTCCGACGAGCACCGGGAATCCGAGCTGGTGAAGCCGCTCCGTCTCCTCGACGATCGCGTTGATCTTCTCGTTTCTCGTCTTGTAAACGAGGTCCTGCCTGTCGTCGCGAACGATCGGCTTGTTGGTCGGGATCACCGCCACGTCGAGACCATATATCTGGTGAAACTCGGTTTCCTCCGTCTCGGCCGTTCCAGTCATTCCGGCGAGCTTGTCGTACATCCGGAAGTAGTTCTGGATGGTGATCGTCGCCAGCGTCTGGGTCTCTTCCTTGACTTGGACGGCCTCCTTGGCCTCGACCGCCTGGTGCAGCCCCTCGGACCACCTTCGCCCCGGCATCGTACGCCCTGTGAACTCGTCGACGATCAGCACCTGGCCGTCAACGACCACATAGTTCACGTCCTTCTCGTACAGCGCGTGCGCCTTGAGAAGCTGGTGGATGATTGTCAGCCGCTCGCTCTTTTGCGCGTACTCCGCGTTGAGCGCGTCGCGGCGCGTGATCTTCTCTTCGGCCGTCAGGTCCGGATCGTGATCGACGCGGTGCGTTTCGATCGAGATGTCGGGGAGCAGGAACGCGTCGTGATCGTCGGGCGACATGTAATCCACGCCGCGATCTGTGAGGTGGACCGTGTGCCCCTTCTCGTCGAGCACGAACAGCAGGTCTTCCTCGGTATCGCGGTACTGCTGCTTGCTCGCCGGCAGCTTGCGATCAGCGATGTGCGCGAGCTCGGTCTTTAGGACGAGCTGCTTGACTCCCGTCTCCTGCAGGACCTTGCCGAGCCGCTTGTTCTTCGGGCCGCCAAGCCGGGCCTTGTAGAGCTTGAGCGCGGCGTCGTCGGTCTCGCCGGCGGCCAGGAGCTTCTCTCCTTCGGCCACCAGCGCGTTGACCAGATCCATCTGCCTGCGAACGAGGCGAGCCACAGCCGCGTTGTGCAGCGCGTACTCGGCGTCGCTCTCCTTGCCCACCGGACCCGAGATTATGAGGGGAGTCCGCGCCTCGTCGATGAGAATCGAGTCCACCTCGTCGATGATCGCGAAGCTGTGCTTCCGCTGCACCCGCTGCTCGAGCGACACGACCATGTTGTCGCGCAGGTAATCGAAGCCGAACTCGTTGTTGGTTCCGTACGTGATGTCTTTTTCGTACGCGGCCCGCCGATCCGGCGTGCCCGGCTCCGTGTCGTCGAGACAGCCGACGCTGATGCCGAGGTACTGGTAAACCGTCCCCATCCACTGCGCGTCGCGCCGCGCCAGATATGTGTTCACGGTCACGAGATGCGCCCCTTTGCCCGGAAGCGCGTTCAGGTACAGCGGCAGCGTCGCCACCAGCGTCTTGCCTTCTCCGGTCGCCATTTCGGCGATGCGCCCCATGTGCAGCTGAATGCCGCCGATGAGCTGAACGTCGTACGGAATCATATTCCAGACGCTCTCGACAGCGGTCACCGTGACCGTCCTGCCGACGAGACGACGACACGCCTCGCGGACCGTCGCGAACGCTTCGGGGAGGAGCTCTTCCAGCACCTCGGCCGTTGCCTCGCGAAGTTCGCCCTCCACGCCGCCGCGCCCGTCAGCCCCGCCGAGCTCGATGTCGAGCCGCTCGCGCTCCGCCGCGTCGCTCGAAGCACGCTTGGCTTCCTTAAGCTCCGCGATGCGACGCTCGAGATCGTCCGCGACCTCGGCGATGCGCTCGCGGAACCTGATTGTCTGGCCGCGCAGCTCGGACTCCGATACCGATGCCAGGCGCTCATAATGCTCGTTGATCTCGTCCACGATCGGCTGCACCCTGCGGCGCTCCCGTTCGTGCCTGGAGCCAACGAATTTTGCGACGATCCCTTTCAGCATTCGAACCTCAAATAGTGACTAGTGACCATTGATTAGTGACTAGTCCAACAACCGAAAACCAAGACCGTAAACCGAAAAACACCCTTACCGGTACAGCCCCGCCTCCACGATGTACCGGCGCACAGCCTCGCTCACGAACCCGGTGAGCGGAAGCCCGCGACGAACACGGTCGCGGATCTCCGTCGACGACACGTCAACGCGGCGGGCGCTCACGACCTCCGGCAGGTACCCGGCTTGCTCGGAGGCCTGCTCGCCCGCCCTCGCGATCAAGGCTACCCCGGCAAGCTCCAGAATTCGCTTCGGATCGCGCCATTGGTCGAAGGTCGCCCAGGAATCGGCGCCGACCAGGAGCACCGGCTCTACGCGCGGGTGCTTCCGTTTCAGGGCCTCGAGCGTGTCGACAGTGAAAGATAAACCACCCCGATCCATCTCGACCGTATCGAGCGCGAACCGAGGATCTCCCTCGATAGTCAGCTCGACCATTCGCTTGCGATCGGTGGCAGACGCGAGCGGCTGGGCATCTTTTAGCGGCTGTCGCGCGACTGGAATCCAGATCACCGTATCCAGTCCGAGCGTCTCGCAGGCGTCCCCGGCCACGAGGACGTGCCCGGCGTGCGGAGGATCGAAAGTGCCGCCGAAGACGCCTATGCGCACTTCATGCGACCGAGTGGCCTATCCTGCGGGACAGGCTTTCAGCACTTCCCCGTCCGAGGGGTAGGTCTGGCGCATGGTCTCGCAGATTTCCCGGGCCTCTTCGCGATAATTGATCTCGCGATACGACTCGAGCAGCCGCAGGTATGCCTCGCGGGCCTTGGGAGCGTTCGGGTACTTGCGGATCACATCCTTGAAATAAATGATCGCGGAGTCGTACGCGCCGCGCTTGATGTAGTGAAACCCGGTGTCGTAATCCTTGGTCGCGAACATCTGCTCGAGCTTGGCGACAGCTGCCCGCGCCTCGGCCGCGAGAGCAGAGGACGGGTACACCGCCAGCAGCGACTCATACAGATTGATTGCCGCCTGACCATGCTGCGCGTCGTGCGCGGGCGTCCTCCATAACGACTGGTATTCGCGGGCGCCCGCAAGCAGCGCGTCGTCCGCGAGCGAATCGTCCGGAAAATTCGCGCTCAGCCGCGCGAACGTCTGCGCGGCGATGAGGTGATCTCCGAGACCGGCCTGTGCTCTGGCGAGGTAGTGGAACGCCAGCGGAAGTCGGGCGTCCCTGGGGGGCAGGTCCGTCGTCAGCTTCTCAAAGCCGCGGATCGCGTTGGCCCAGCGCTTCCGGTCGAACTGCTGAATCGACGCCTGGAAGAGCTCGTCGGTCGACGTAAAGCGCGTCGGATCGAACGAGGGCGACCGGTTGCAGCCGCTCGCCGCCGAGAGGACGCCGACGGCCAGCAGCGCCATCAGGGCCGCCCGGGCCAATGCCGCACGAAGGTTCGAATAAAATCGCATTAGTGTCTAGTTACCCTGTCAGTGCTTCAACGTTCGCGGTCGGCCTGCGGCCTATCGAATGATAGACGATGCCGAGCGAAGCCATCTTTTCCGGGTCGTATAGATTGCGGCCGTCAACGACCACTGGCCGCTTCAGGAGCGTCTTCACCCGCGTGAAATCGGGACGCCGGTACTCGTTCCAATCGGTTACGATCACCAGCGCATCGGCGCCCGGGAGCGCGTCGTAGTTGGTATCCGCGTACTCGATCCTGTCCCCCAGTATTCTGCGGGCTTCGGTCATGGCAACGGGATCGTGAGCGCAGACGGTCGCTCCGCCTGCCAGCGCATCCTCGATGAGGACGAGGGACGGAGCTTCCCTCATGTCGTCCGTCTGCGGCTTGAA
>JBPCJJ010000087.1:0-7004 GCA_051005405.1 Gemmatimonadaceae bacterium
CTCGCCGATCACCGCGCCCGGCATCACGTGGCAGAAATGCCACACCTTGGTGCCGGCGCCGATCTTCGCTCCGTCGTCGACGTAGGCGGACTCGTGAATCGTGGGCTTCCCCATCAGGCGGTCACCGCGGCCGGGATCAGCGCGTGCCATTCCTGCAGCGATCTGACTTCGGGCACCCGCGAGCGCAGCGAAAGGATCGCGTCGCAGGCGGCGTTCGCGGCCGAGAGGGTAGTCGTGTACGGAACGTGGTGCGCGATCGCGGCCTGGCGAATAGTGTAGTCGTCGCGCTGCGCGTGCTTGCCGAACGGGGTGTTGATCAGCAGATGCACCTCCCCGTTCACGATGAGATCGATCGCGTGCGGTCGGCCTTCGTGAACCTTGAAAACTTCGCCGCACGGTATGCCCCGCTTCCGCAAATGGCGGGCGGTGCCGTCGGTGGCTTTCAGCTCGAAACCCATCTCGTGGAAACGCCGCGCGATGGGCGTAACCCCCGTCTTGTCGGAGTCGTTCACGGTCAGAAACATCGTCCCGCCCGTCGGGAGCTCATTGTCCGCAGCGAGCTGGGCCTTGGCGAACGCTGCGCCGAAGGAGTTGGCGATACCCATGACCTCGCCCGTGGAGCGCATTTCGGGGCCGAGAATGGGGTCGAATTCCCGAAACTTGGCGAATGGAAACACCGCTTCTTTCACCGCCACGTACGGCGGAATGATCTCCTCGTGCAGGCCGATCTCGTCGAGCGTCTCTCCAGCCATCGCGCGCGCGGCGATCGACGCCAGCGGAACCCCGATCGTCTTGGACACGAATGGAATCGTTCGGCTGCCCCGGGGATTCACCTCGAGCACGTAAACAACTCCATCGCGGATCGCGAACTGGACGTTGATCAATCCCACCACGCCGAGCGCCATCGCGAGAGAGACCGTCTGCTCGCGCATCGTGTCGAGATCGGCCTCTCCGATCAGGTAAGGCGGGAGCACGCACGCCGAATCACCGGAATGGATCCCCGCGTCCTCGATGTGCTGCATGATGCCGCCGATTACCACGCGGGTGCCGTCGCTGACTGCGTCGACGTCTGCCTCGAAAGCGTCCTCGAGGAAAAGGTCGATGAGCACGGGCCGCTCCTCGGACACCCGCACGGCTCGGTCGAAGTAATCCCGAAGCGAGGCCTCGTCATAGACGATCTCCATGGCGCGCCCGCCCAGCACATACGACGGCCGCACCAGCACGGGATATCCGATCCTCTGCGCGATTCCCGCGGCTTCGTCCACGCTCGTGGCGGTCCCGTTCGGCGGCTGCTGCAGCCCGAGCTCCCGCGCGATAGCGTCGAACCTGCGGCGGTCCTCCGCGATGTCGATCGAGTCGGGCGACGTGCCGAGTATCTTCACGCCGGCCGCTTCGAGGGGGCGCGTCAGCTTGAGCGGGGTCTGGCCGCCGAGTTGGACGATCACGCCTTCCGGCTGTTCGCGGTCAACGATCTCCAGGACGTCTTCGAGCGTCAGGGGCTCGAAGTACAGCTTGTCCGAGATGTCGAAGTCCGTGGACACGGTCTCAGGGTTCGAGTTGATCATGATCGTCTCGATCCCCTGCTCCCGCAGCGCGAGCGCGGCGCGGACGCAGCAGTAGTCGAACTCCACGCCCTGCCCGATCCGGTTCGGTCCGCTGCCGAGAATCACGATCGAGCGGCGCCCGGACGGCGGCGCCTCGCTCTCCTCGTCGTAGCTGCTGTAGAGGTACGGCGTCGCCGAGGGAAACTCGCCGGCACAGGTGTCCACCATCTTGTAAACCGGACGGACGCCGTGAGCCCACCTCCCCGCCCTGAACTCACTCTCCGTGGTGCCGCGCATCCGCGCGAGCTGGACGTCGGAGAAACCCATGCGCTTCATGCGGCGCGTGTCGTCGGCACCGACTGATTTCAGCGCGGTGAACTCCCGCTCCGCAGCCACGAGCTCCGCCATCTGGGCGAGGAACCAGGGATCTATGCCGGTGATCTCATTCACCTCCCCGATCGAGAAGCCGTCCATGAGAGCCCGCTTGACCTGGAAGATCCGCTCGGGCGTCGGCTGCCGCAGCGCGCCGCGCAGCGCCTCTTCCGAGTCGTCGGCGATTCTGTCGTCGGCGAGCGTCTTCCCGACTTCCCAGCCGGGCCGCCCCGTTTCCAATGCGCGCAGCCCTTTCTGCAGCGCTTCCTTGAACGTGCGCCCGATCGCCATCGACTCGCCCACCGACTTCATCTGGGTGGTGAGGCGCGGATCGGCCGACACAAACTTTTCAAATGCGAACCGCGGGCATTTGACGACCACGTAGTCCAGCACCGGCTCGAACGACGCCGGCGTGGTCCTCGTGATGTCGTTCGGGATCTCGTCGAGGCGATAGCCGACGGCGAGCTTGGCGCCGATGCGCGCGATCGGGAATCCGGTCGCCTTCGAAGCGAGCGCGGACGAGCGTGACACCCGCGGATTCATCTCGATGACGAGCATCTCGCCGTCCGCGGGATTCACCGCGAACTGGATGTTGCATCCTCCGGCCGCGACGCCGATCTCGCGGATGATCGCAACGGCGGCGTCACGCATGGTCTGGTACTCGCGGTCCGTGAGCGTCATCGCAGGCGCGACGGTGATCGAGTCGCCGGTGTGCACGCCCATGGGATCGATGTTCTCGATGGAGCAGACGATCACGACGTTGTCGTCCACGTCGCGCATCACCTCGAGCTCGAACTCCTTCCAGCCGATGACGCTCCGCTCGATGAGCACCTGGGTGACCGGCGAGAGATCCAGCCCGCGGCGCACGATCGCCTCGAACTCCTCCCGGTTGTAGGCGATCCCGCCCCCGCTCCCGCCCAGGGTGAACGCCGGGCGGATGATCGATGGGAAGCCCGTTCGCTCCGCGGCCTCGAACGCGTCATCCAGCGTGTGGGCGATGGCTCCCTGCGGCACGGCGAGCCCGATCCTGCGCATGGCCTCCCCGAACTCGCCGCGGTCTTCCGCCATCGCGATCGCCCGGGCGTCCGCGCCGATCAGCTCAACGCCGAACTTCTCGAGCACCCTGTTCTGCGATAGCTGCATCGCGACGTTGAGCGCCGTCTGCCCGCCCATCGTGGGGAGCAGCGCGTCGGGCCGCTCCTTCTCGATCACGAGCGCGACGAACTCCGCGGTAACCGGCTCGATGTACGTCCGGTCGGCAAACTCCGGGTCGGTCATGATCGTCGCGGGATTCGAGTTGACGAGAATCACCTCGTAACCCTCCTCCTTCAGCGCCTTCACGGCCTGCGTCCCCGAATAGTCGAACTCAGCCCCTTGCCCGATGACGATGGGGCCGGAGCCGACTATGAGGATGCGGTGAAGGTCAGTGCGCTTCGGCATACCTTATTCTACCTCGCGCCCCGGTGCCGGGGTGGCGTCTCGCACTGGCGGTGTGTCCCCTGCAGGCCCGTCTTAGCGAGCGTAGTTTGCTCGCGTAGGGCCAGCATGGGACACGCCGCCAGCGCGAGACGCCACGCGCTAAACGCAGACTGCGCGCACAAAAAAGGGGAGCCCTTAAGGCGCCCCTCTTTTTCCAGAGCTGCCGAGAGGCGAGCGTTCAGGCGACCGCCGCGCCCCGAGGAGCGCGCTTGACCTTGCCGGCAGCCAGGCAGCGGGTGCAGACCTTCACGCGCGTCGTCTTGCCATCGATCAGGATGCGCGCTACCTGGAGATTCGGCTTCCACGTTCTGCGCGTGCGGTTGTTGGCGTGCGAAACGTTATTGCCAAAGGCAACACCCTTGTCGCAGATGTAGCAGCGGCTGCGATCGATCTTCTGTGGTCTCATTTCTTGCTCCCGGCCGCAGTCTTCGTCTTCTCCGCCTTGGCGGGCTTCTCGGCGGTCTTCTCGGCTTTCGCTTCGGGCGATGCGGCCGCGCGAGCGCCGATCAGCTCGATGCGCGCCATCTCCGCGCCGTCACCCTTTCTGTGGCCGGTCTTGAGGATGCGCGTGTAGCCGCCCTGCCGGGTCGCGAACATCGGCCCGACTTCGGCGAACAGCTTGTCGGCCGTCTCGCGCTTGTGGATTTCCTGGCCGGCCAGGCGGCGCGAATGCAGCGTGCCCGTCTTCGCCTTGGTGATCAGCTTCTCGACGTACGGGCGCAGCTCCTTCGCCTTCGCCTCGGTCGTCTCGATCGAGCCGCGCTCGATGAGCGACGAAGCGAGGCTGCGCATCAGCGCGAGCTTCTGCTCACTGGTCCGTCTGAGCTGTCGTCCTGCTTTTCTATGACGCATTCGAGAATAGAGTAATCGTAAAGAAAAAAGAACAAAAAAAGCCGGCAGCTACCAGCTGGAAGCTGCGAGCTGTAGTTAGAGCAGTTCGTCTTCGTCGTCGCCCGACACCGGCACCGCTGCCCTGTTCGGCGGAGTGCCCTGATCCGTGACCCGGACGCCCTCGGCCGACTCTTCGTACCGCATGCCGAAGTTCAGGCTCTCGCGCTCGAGCAGGTCCGCTATCTCGTTCAGCGACTTCTTGCCGAAGTTCTTCACCTGCAGAATCTGGCTCTCCGTCTGGCGGACCAGATCGCCCAGAGTCTTGACGTTCGAGTTCTTGAGCGAGTTCACCGACCGGACGCTCAGCTCGAGGTCGTCGATTGGCGTGGCGAACAGCTCGGCGAGCCGCGCTCCGTCGCCTGTCGCTACTTCACCGCCGCCGCCAACGGGCGCCGACGTGTGCGTGCCGAAGCTCGCGAAGTACTGGAAGTGCGTCTGCGCCAGCGCGGCCGCATAGCTCACGGCCTCTTCCGGCGTGATCGTGCCGTTCGTTTCGACCGTCAGCGTCAGCCTGTCATAGTCGGTGCGCTGGCCCACTCGCGTTTCCGCGACCGAGAAGTTCACGCGACGGACCGGGCTGTAGATCGAGTCCACTCGAACGAGATCCACGGGCAGCCCGCGCTCGATCGGATGCTGGTCCGCCTCGACGTACCCGCGGCCCTTGTTCACGTACAGCTCCACGTTGATCTCGCGGTCTTCCTGGAGCGTGAAGAGGTGGTGCTCGGTGTTGACCACGCGAACGCCGCCCTGCCCTTCGATGTCGGCGGCCGTAACGGCGCCGGACCCGGACTTCGTGATGCGAAGAATCGCGTTCTCGACGTCCTCGTGGAGCGTAAGCGCCAGCGACTTCAGGTTGCCGATGATCTGGTGGACGTCTTCGACGACACCCGGAATGGTCTGGTGCTCGTGGAGGACCCCGTCGATGCGGAAGCCCCACACGCCCGACCCGCGCAGCGAGGACAGCAGCATACGCCGCATCGCGTTGCCGAGGGTGTGGCCGTAACCGCGCTCGAGCGGCTGGAGACGGAATTCAGCTACATGCGGATTGTCTTCGCGCTTCGTCGCTTCGACTAGCTGCGGGCGGACAAGGCCGCGGAGATCTACAGTCTGAGGCATTTTTTTCTCGTTATCCTATGGTCTCGCCGTTTCCGGCGACTCGCCACCCCGCCCCTAACGCGCGGTGAGCTAGTACGGGAGCTAGGGTCCCGACCGAATGTTGTTACTAGTGACTAGTAACTCGTGACTAGTAACTGCTACTTCGAGTACAACTCCACCACCAATTGCTCCTGCGCGGCAATCGGAATGCTCGACCGGCTCGGGCGCTCCAGCACCCTGCCGCTGAACGATTCCTTGTCGACAGCGATCCACGACAGCGGCGCGCCGCGCGACGACTGGTCCATCGCGGCCATCACCGACGCCTGCTCGCGCGACTTCATGCGCACGGTCACTTCCATGCCGGGCAAGACCTGATAGCTCGGCACGTCAACTCTCCTGCCGCCGATCTCGACGTGACGGTGGCGGATCAACTGCCGCGCGGCCTTGCGGCTCGCGGCGAAGCCCATCCGGTACACGATGTTGTCGAGCCGTGTCTCCAGCGCGGACAACAGGTTGTGTCCGGTGATTCCGGGCAGGTGCGAGACGCGCTCGAACGTGTTGCGGAACTGCTTCTCGCTCAGCCCGTAGATGCGCTTGATCTTCTGCTTCTCGCGGAGCTGCTTCGAGTACTCCGACGTCTTTCTGCGCCGCGCCGTGTTCGCCCCGTGCTGTCCCGGCGGCGTCGGACGACGCTCGACCGGACACTTCTCCGTGAAGCACTTGGTTCCCTTGAGGAACAGCTTCGTCCCTTCTCGCCTGCACTGACGGCAGCTCGGTCCCGTGTATCTCATGAGCTAGACCCTCCGCCGCTTGGGCGGACGGCAGCCGTTATGCGGAATCGGCGTCACGTCTCTGATCGACTTCACCTGAAGGCCCGCGGATGCGAGCGCCTGGATCGCCGACTCGCGTCCGCTTCCGGGACCCTGCACGCGCACGTGAACCTTGCGCACGCCGAGCGATACGGCTTCGCGGCCGGCCGCTTCTGCAGCGACGGTCGCGGCGAACGGCGTCGACTTCTTGGATCCCTTGAAGCCGGCCTTCCCCGACGAGCCCCACGAGATCGTGTTCCCACGGGCATCGGTGATCGTGATCATGGTGTTGTTGAACGTCGCGTTCACGTAGGCGATCCCTTCCGCCTCGATCACGCGCTTGGTCTTCTTGCCGATAGCCATTACTTGGTCACCTTCTTCTTGCCCGCGATAGCGCGACGCGGACCCTTCTTGGTGCGCGCGTTCGTGTGCGTTCTCTGGCCGCGGACAGGAAGTCCCCGGCGATGTCTGATACCGCGATACGAGCCGATGTCCATGAGTCGCTTGATGTTCATCGCGATCTCGGTGCGCAGCGCGCCCTCGACGCGGAAATCGCGCTCGATGAGCTGGCGCAACCGGTTCGTATCCGCATCGTTCAGGTCGCGGACGCGCTGGGTCGGATCGACGCCTGACTCGGCGAGAATCTTCCGCGCGGTCTGACGACCGATGCCATAGATGTACGTGAGACCGATCTCGAGCTTCTTCTCGCGTGGCAAATCCACGCCTGCAATACGCGCCATTCTCTAACCCTGCCGCTGCTTGTGCTTCGGGTTGCGCTTGCAGATGATGCGTGTGACGCCTTGCCGCTTGATCA
>JBPCJJ010000088.1:0-3044 GCA_051005405.1 Gemmatimonadaceae bacterium
ACGACGATCGTGCTCGGTCACGCGCGCGGGGTCGTGCTGTTGTGCGGCGCGAAAGCGGGCCTCGAGATTTCCGAGTACACGCCGGCGGAGATCAAGAAGGCCGTATGCGGGAGAGGCAGCGCCACCAAGGAGCAAGTGCAGTACATGGTCGGCAGCCTTCTGCGCTTGAAGTCCCCGCCGCGTCCGGCCGACGCAGCCGATGGCGTCGCCGCTGCGCTGGCGCACGCGCTGAGCTCGGTGACCGGCCGCAAGATCGCAGCGGCGGCGGTGATCCAACGCGAGGCTGACACGCTTGGCGGCCTGGCCGCGACGCTCGCGCGATGATCTCGCGCGTGTCGGGTAAAGTCGCTGCGCGCTCGATCGACCGCGTCGAGATCATGACCGCCGGCGGGGTCGCGTACGAAGCGCATATCCCGCTGAGCGTGGTCGAGATTCTGCCGAAGGTGGGCGAGGAGATTTCGCTTCCGACGCACGTCGTAGTGAAGGATGACGGCTGGCAACTGTTCGCGTTCAGCAGCGAGATGGAGCGTCGGCTGTTCCGGAAGCTGCTCACCGCGAATGGAGTGGGCCCGGCGCTCGCGCTCGGCATGCTGTCCGCGCTGTCAGCGCGTCGGCTGATCCGCGCGCTCCAGGAAAAGGACATCACCACCCTTCAGGGCGTGCCGCGCGTGGGCCGCAAGACCGCCGAGCGGATGGTTCTTGATCTGGGTGACAAGCTGGACGACGTGCTCGAGGGCGAGGATTTCACCGGCGAACCCGTGCGCGGGGGTGGAAGCGAAGACGCGCTCCGGGCGCTGGTGTCGCTGGGCTATTCGCAGAACGACGCAGAGCGGGCGGTAAGGGCCGCGATCGACGGCGGCGGGAAGAGCGTACCCGAGGTTATCAGGGGCGCACTCGCGGAGCTGGGAAAGCGGTAGCGGCTGGCTCCGCTAAGACGTTTATCCCGAATATATCCCGAATTTCAGCCGACGGCAAATGGGCTCCTCTCATGGCCTTAACTCTTGTTTTCCTGAACTCAATCGGTACTATAGTTCAGAATACGTGTTAAACTGAACTCGCGCGGCTATCACGGAGCAGGATGCCAGGACGATATCTGGATCGGACATGGCACCATCAGCCACGAGCGTACGGGCCACCAAGGTACCGGAAGGCATGCCGGTACAGCGCCTTCGTGCCCGACCCGATCCAGAATCTCGAGTTGAGTCTGGATGCCGATACCGCAGGCCTGGTCTCGTACGCGGAAAGCGCCATCCAATCCCTGAATGCCGGCGCATATCCCGCCCTCGCCCCGCTGGAGCGGCTCCTGTTACGAACCGAGTCCATCGCATCGTCGAAGGTCGAGGGCATGCAGCTCGGACCGCGCGAGCTGGCCCGCGCGGAAGCCAGGGCTGAAATGGGCGAGAGGACCAGCGCAACGGCGCTGGAGATTCTCGCGAACATCGACGCGATGACGCTTTCCGTCGAAGAAGCAGCCAACGTCGAAATGTTCGGTATCAGCGATCTCCTATCCATTCATGCCCGACTCGCAGAGAAGTTCGCGAACCCTGGAATAGCTGGCCGGATTCGCTCTGAGCAAAACTGGATTGGCGGGAACGATTACAATCCGTGCGCTGCGGATTTCGTACCGCCTCCGCCGGAGGCAATTCATCGACTGCTTGCAGATCTGTGCGACGCGGTGAATCAGGAGGAGCTTCCGCCCATCGTGCAGGCTGCGCTGGTCCACGCGCAATTCGAGACGATCCACCCTTTCGACGACGGCAACGGGCGGGTCGGACGCGCACTGATTCACGTCGTCCTGCGGCGCCGCGGGATCGCTCATGGATATGTCCCGCCCATCAGCGTGGTGCTCGCCGCCGGCCGCGACCGCTACATCAATGGCCTGGTGGGATTCCGAGGAGAAGACGTCGGAAGCTGGATCCGGCAGTTCGCCGAATCGACGGCGCGTGCGGCGGACCTCGCGAGAGCATACCTGAAGGCTGTCGCGGAGCTGAGCGAGGGGTGGCGGGCACAGCTCACGGCCGGCGCGGACCCGCGCGCGGACGCGACGGCGTGGGCGCTGATCGATGAGCTGCCGGCGCATCCGATAATCACCGCCTCGATCGCCGCAGCCGTAACGGGCCGCGCGAAGGCAGCGGTTTACCAGGCGCTCGCCGAGCTCACGGATGCCGGCGTCCTCGTTCCGTTGGCGCAATCGAGCCGGAGACAGTCGTGGGAAGCGGCCGGGCTGTTGAGCCTGCTCGCCGGCCTGGAAGCCGGCCGTTTTCCGGGGTGATGACACATGCACGCCGCGGGTCATTTCCCGAGTTACCTTAACCGCAACCCGGACAAAACCGCCCAATAGTGCATACCGCCGCCCGCACCGCCACGTTCGCCGAATCCATGATCCGCGAGATGACGCGCGTCGCCAATCGCACCGGCGCCGTGAATCTCGCGCAGGGATTTCCCGACTTCCCGATGCCCGCGCCGATGAAAGACGCCGCGTGCGCGGCGATCCACGGCGATGTCAACCAGTACGCGATCACGTGGGGGTCGCCGGCGCTGCGGCTCGCCATCGCCGAGAAGTACCGGAGATGGTACGGAATGGAAGTCGATCCGGAAACCGACGTCACGGTCTGCTGCGGCGGAACCGAAGCGATGGCGGCGACCTTTCTTGCGCTGGTCGATCCCGGCGACGAAGTCGTTGTCATCGAGCCGTACTACGAGAACTACGGCCCGGACGCGATCCTCTCGGCGGCGAAGCCGGTGTACGTGCCGCTCGAGCCGCCGAACTGGACGCTCGACGGAGATCGCCTGCGCAAGGCGTTCTCGAACAAGACGCGCGCGATAGTCGTGAACTCTCCGCACAATCCGAGCGGCCGCGTATTCACGCGCGACGAGATGTCGCTGATCGCCGAGCTGTGCATCGAGTACGACGCAATCGCGATCACCGACGAGATCTACGAGCACATCATCTACGCGGGCAATCATCACGTGCTCGCGACCTTCCCCGGAATGAAGGAGCGGACGGTCACGATCTCCGGTCTGTCCAAGACGTTCAGCTGCAC